>CAZFBK010000008.1:0-45927 GCA_964517065.1 uncultured Gammaproteobacteria bacterium | reverse complement strand
ACACCACCAACCCAACCCTATCCCCATCCGCCGCGCTCCCTGTCCAATCATGGATAGCATTCAGCAATACCGCCTCGGTATATACATAGTCAGCACCGTTACGTGTACCCGGATCATTAGTAATGAACTTGCCGTCTTTGGTGAAACCTTTGATCACCAACATATGATAGATCGGTCCGGGTTGTTTGAAATTTGGATTGTGTAATTCTCTCCCAGCTGCTGGCACAATCACCGGACGACCCAAAACTAACTGTTCTCGAATTTTATCAGCCGTCAGGTTAGAGATAAGCTGGTAAGAATATTTGGGATAAAAATGTTTAGCTAACTCAACCTCCTCTTTCATAGTAATATCTTTATGACTACCCCAAGCTTCGATCTGCCAAGCCACCATATCATCAATAGCATCTTTCATCTGTTGTTTCGATAAGGTAGCACCTTGGAGATAGTGAACTGTCATGATCAAACTCGCTTCCTCACAAGCTTCTCCATACGGCATAGCCCAATCGCCAAAAGGTGCCTGTGAGGCAAAAGGTACCGCCAGATTGATCTGATCCTTAACCACAGGTGTCGGCGTTGGTGTTGGAGTGGGTTTGGGAGTAGGTTTTGTGGTTGTTGGAGTTGGAGTTACAGCTGGAGTCGTAGTTGGAGTCGGCGCCACAGGAACTATATCAGATAAGGGTACTGCTACCGGCAAAATCTCTTTCGGGGTTAGAGCCTGGCGAATAACACTACGATAGGCATAGCCAAAACCACCTACAATAACGAGGAAAATAGCGGCTGTAAGAATTATTCCTTTAGTTCGTCTCATAGTGTAGTTAGGTATACCCTAATGTAATAATTAACACAACTCCATGAAAAAATATATCGTAGTCATAGCCTCACTAGCTATCGTCCTCAGCGTCACGAATGTGTTCGCAAAATCTGATTCTAAGAATGAGAAATCTAATACTAAATCTACAGTCGCTGCTACCGTCAGTATGCAAAATAAAGAATCTTTCGAGTTTGAGAAACATAAATCTCCCAAAGCAACTAATAAGGTTGTTGCGATTTACAGTGAAACTACCGCTTCCAGTACTACCTACGCTCTGACACGTGACCGTCACGTCTGGTCTACCACCGGAGGAGTCTGGACCGATATCAACCGGACGCTACCTACTTCAACTCCTTCCATCAAGCAATGGCAACCTAACGCCTTCCTCGATGCTGCTGGTAATGTCTGGCGCTGGACAGGATCAGCATGGGTTTCTGTTCTTCATCCTTAATATTGCATAGCGCAATATACAAACGACAGCCGCAAGGCTGTTTTTTGCTTGCCAAAAAAGAAAGAGCCATCCTGGGAGGACGGCTCGATTTCTTGTCTGATCGCGGGAGCGATCAGAAAGGAAGTTGTGACTGACTACTGCTGGCAGCGTGAATAGCGTTGCTGAGCATTGTCAGTACGTCCGTGATAATCTGAATGATCAACACGAACAGTTCTGGAGCGAACATCTTGAGTACTACGAGTAACAAAAGGAACGAAAGAGCTTGGGAGATAGCGCGAAACATAATTATTGTCTCGTTTACTTCAAAGCCTTCGAAGAATATTGGTAGCTCGACGACTACCAAGGACTCTATAGTCTCAAGATATTCTCTTCAGGCAGGAAGATAGAAAGAAATTAGAAATTTGGAATTAGGAAGTAGTATGGTGTTTCCTAATTTCTAATTTCGCCTTTCTTATTTCTGTCCTCATCCCTGAAGAGAACGCTCAATTTGCAAAGAACTACTTACACCTAAGACGTATCATAAACAAAGAAAAATGTCAATATTATTGGTTTCTGCGAGCCGCACTGGGCGAAGCAGTCCAGTCTATATATTGAGTAGTTTTCTATACGGAATCTATTAGAGATTGCTTCACTCGAGTACGAGTTTCGCAATAACCAAAAATGATGCCCAGTAGCTTTTTTGTTTAAGATTTAATATTTAAAATTTCCTTCGAATTTCGTGTTTCGAATTTCGGGTTCATTTTTTCCTATACTGCAACGCCTCCAAAATATAGTCAGGTTTGATATCTGTCTCGCCTGCGAGATCAGCAATAGTCCTCGCAACCTTAATAACTTTATGCGTAGCGCGTGATGATAGATGTAAGGATTGCGCCGCTTGCTCTAAGAGCTGACGACATTCTGTAGACAGAGCACAGTGCTGTTGTAACTCTCGATTTGATAGATTGGAATTCAGTCGTGCCTGCGAACCGTAGCGTTCAGTTTGCAGTTCGCGCGCCTTGGTCACGCGCTGACGAGACTCAATAGATTCATCAACTACCGAAAAGGTTCGTTCCAACAACGCACTATGCTCAACCGGCACAACCTCCAAATACATATCCATGCGGTCTAACAACGGTCCGGAAATCTTGCGCTGATAGTTCATCAGTTGAGACGGCTTGCAGACACACTCACGCCACTGACTATATCCGTGATAACCGCAGGGACAGGGGTTAGCCGCTGCGATCAAGATAAAATCGGCCGGGAAGCGAACGTTGGCTTGCGCGCGTGAGATCGTGACAACTTTTTCTTCCAATGGCTGACGTAAGGTATCCAAAACCGGACGGGGAAACTCTGCCAGCTCATCGAGAAATAAAACACCGTGATGCGCCAAGGTGATCTCTCCCGGTCGTGGCCATGATCCACCACCAACCAAAGCCACGAGTGAAGCTGAATGATGTGGCCCACGAAAAGGTCGCTGCTGCATTAACGGTTCATCAGATGGTAGTAATCCTGCACAACTATAAATCTTACTCACTGCCAAGGCTTCTTCTAAATATAACGGCGGTAGGATTGAGAGGAAACTTTTGGCTAATAAGGTTTTGCCAGATCCGGGAGGACCGGAAAATAACACATTGTGTCCGCCGGCTGCGGCTATTTCCAAAACTCTTTTGGCAGTGGCCTGACCTTTAATCTCAGACAAAGTATGAGTAAAGACAGATTCAATTTGTTTCAAGGGTGGAGCGACAAACGGTGTGATTAAAACTTTGCCATTGATATGATCTACGAGTTGTCTCAGCGTCATCACTGGATAAATCGTGATGTCAGGAATTAAGCTCGCTTCGAGAGCATTGGCCACAGGGACAAAAATTTTCTTGATACCCTGCGCCGCGGCAAAGGCGGTAATATTCAGCACTCCGTGAATTGGACGAACCTCTCCAGCTAGTGATAGCTCGCCAACATAGACCGCGGCGCTGTCTTCTGCCGACAGTTTGATATATTCTTTTTGCAGAATGACAGAGATGGCAATTGGTAGATCAAAAGCCGTTCCTTCTTTGCGCAGATCAGCCGGTGCTAGATTCACCGTTACTTTGATACGGGGGAATCGTAAGCCAGAATTATCACAAGCAGCACGTACGCGTTCACGTGCTTCTTGGACTGCGGTATCTGCCAAGCCGACAATGATACAAGCAGCTCGCGCTTTAGAAATGTCTGCTTCCACTTCTACTAACGAACAATCCAAACCGTAACATGACACAGTTAAAATTTTGGGTAACATAAAAAGCCTTTCTTAATGAGTGGCAATTCAGAAGGTGAGTTTCCCTAACTCCTAACTTCTAACTACCAACTCCTATCTTAAAGGCTCCCTGTTAGACCTTTAGCTGTTAATTAACTGACGTCATTATAAGCATACTAGGTGAGAAGTCAACCAAGGCATCGACAATTCTTATTTCTGCTTTCTTAATTCGTTATCATTGACATAATCTTAATAAAATGGTATTATAAAAAGCCACTTATTATTGGCCAAATCTGGCTGATTCTAAGCTCGGACCTTAACATTTCGATAGTCTCAAGTTTGATAAAAACCTCGGAGGTATGACATGGCCCAGCTCAAAGGTAGAAGAAAGTCACCGACCAATCCGGGACACCAAGATTCCCGAATAGGAGTTGATGGTTTTCTTATCAGCGAAACTGAAGCAGCTCGACAGCTGCGAGAGCTTCGCGACAGATTAATCGCCGCTACTTCGAAACCGACACCGCCAAGGAAGAAAACCAAGCCGCCACACGGAGGTTAAAAATGAAAATCTGGTTCATGGCTTTCTTATTTGTCTTCCTTCCAGCAACAGTATCGGCCGACAGTTTCACCCTGTCACCTGCCGAATTCGACAGCTGTCAGGTGCCGTCCGTCGAGTGGAGTCAGGTGTATGTCTACTTCACTGTAGATAACGTCGGCTTCACGGCGATTCATGATTTCAGCAATCCCGATCACCCCATTGTCATGGTTACGGCAGCCGGGACTGACAGCGTTCAGTTCAGCAGTGCCGTGGCCGACATCGGCCTCTGGTGGATCGTCGGCAGCGTTATCTTCCGCTGCCCAGTGGAACCGGGCACACCTTTCAATTGTGCTCTGATACTCTGGGATCAACCTCAGACCGACTACGGTCGGCTGATGGATTTTACCCGAGGCGGGTTGATTCACGCCGTACGTGAACTGTACGGTGGCTTCACTGGCTGGGGGGTAAATCAAATCACCATCTACTGCCGCGAAGACTCGACCGAGTACCGTTAATTTCTTTTGTTCACTCTGCACCTGCGCGCTGCATAAGAGGCAATCCTAAGGAGGACAGTCCAATGGCACGTAAGGGATCTGATCGTTGTCAGGCCGGCGGAAACGGAAAATCGTCCCGTGGACGAACGATTGTCGTTCATACCCGACTGTACACCGATCCACCCAGTCGCCGGTCGGGCAACATCAGAGAGGCAGTGTATTCAGCTCGGCCAATCGGCCCCAAGCGGACGACCGACACTGGAAACGTGGAAATCGTCCGCGATTCTCGTCGCCGCTATGACCTACTCGGACGCGACATCAGCCGGTACTTCCGCTAGAACTTGCCGAGACATTTCGGCGGGTGTAGAATGTAAAAACCGTTTTTGAACAACATCTGTGCGCTGCGACCCTTCTCGAAAAAGAAAGGAAACACGTATGGCAAAGATTGACCCGCGTTGCTTCATCTTCCGAACGAACCCTCGCGACGACTACGCAGCGAAGGTCAGCTCGGCGATGACCAAGCCGAGCACCCCGAAGTCCTCAACGAAAAAGCAGTAACCCCTCCTCCGCGATTCAGCATCCTTGGGCTGCATAATAACTTCCTCTACGAGGACTTAGAGGATGTCCAACTCAGCGTTTCGGTTTGGCCGCTCGAAAAAGTACAAGCCCGGTCGCCAGCCTCGGAACCGAGCACCCCGACTCAACCTCAAGAAAAAGTCGGAGACGATCATGGGTCAACTGCGCATCGTCGCAGAAGACCCGCCTGAGGAAATGAGCTGCTACCACCCCTTGTGGTGGACGCAGTACGCTTCGCCGGCTGCGTGTGCCATTCGCCCTCCCGATCTCAATGAATTACTGGGCAACAAGCGGCTGGAACACCGTCCGATGATTCACATCGACTTCGGCGCCTTCAACTACGAAGCGCCCGAACCGAACTTCACTCCCCTGGTGTCTCGATGAGCTTCGGACGTCGAGACCGCCGTCATCAGTGGCGTTTCCCTGGTCCAATCTGGACCGGTGGCTATGCCTACCGAGGAATTCGTCCTCACCGTTCTCGTCGTCGCTAACACCACCACGGTGTAGCAACCAACCATTTTCGGGCCTCGCGTCACGTACGCGAGGCCCGTTCTTTTTTCAAATGTTCCGTCGTAATATATTTATGTACCACCGTAATATATTACGGTGGTACCGCTATCTAAATTGACAAATCACCATAAAACTGACATATTTACCTAAATGAAATCTCTTCTTTCCGGAAAAATTGTTTCTCTTCTGACATTACTGACGCTTAGCAGTACTGTCTTTTATTTTGCTCCGACGCAAGCAGCCAGCGCGCTGACGATCGACAGTATTGAGGTGGCGAATGTAGCCTCCAACGCCAATGGCGCTCAAGCCGAGATCAGCTGGATCACCTCAGTACCGAGCTACGCGCGCATTCACTACGGTACCAAGACGGACGCGCTTGACGGTACCTATCAGGTCAGTGGCGCAGCCAAGAATCAATACAAGATTACTCTCACCGGATTGAAAGGTGAGACACAATATTATTTCACCGTTGAAGCTTATATCAATACTGAAGACGTCACTTCATTCATCCGCACTTTCAAGACAGACAAAACAACCAACTTCTACGCTCCGGAGTTGAAAGCAGTCCAAGTAGCGCAAGCCATGGGACGGTCCGCCACTATCATCTGGACCACTGATCTACCGAGCACTGGTAAGGTCATCTACGGTACGGATCAAAATAAAATGAACGGTTCAGCTGGACATGGCGACAAGACGAATAATCACGAGGTGACGATCCGCGGACTGCAGCCCAATACTAAATATTATTATCAGGCCAGCTCAGAGGCGGCTGATAAGCAAAATCATGTCTATACTGTGGAAGATTTCGTCACTGCACCGACGGATGGTATTGATAAACAGCCCCTGACTATCACCAGACTAGAACCAAATGATACCAACAGTCCAGATGTCGGTACCAACTCCATCACCATCAGCTTGCAAACCAACCGTATCAGCAAAGTCACCCTCAACTATCGTGCTACGGGCGGTAAATCAGGCTCGCTGCAGAGCAGTGGCTTCTCAGTGAATAATCATCGACTGACG
This sequence comes from uncultured Gammaproteobacteria bacterium, assembly GCA_964517065.1. GTDB lineage: Bacteria > Patescibacteriota > Patescibacteriia > UBA1558 > 2-01-FULL-52-15 > CAYYYA01. The sequence goes on along the minus strand of CAZFBK010000008.1, from coordinate 39,312 downwards.
ATCAGTGGTTTAGCACCGAGCACGACCTACATTCTCAGTGTCGATGCTCGTGATCCTTTCGGCGGATCAAAGAAAATTGATAATCTCACCTTCCGTACCAAAGACCTAGCTCCGTCACAAACGATACTGACCCCAGCTCAAGGTCCGAGTCGTGCTTATACACCCGCATTGTCATTAGTAAAAACTGCCGACACTGACACGGTGTACGCTCTTGTCTCCAATACTGCCCAAGGTTCCGCCTGCTCCGCTTATTCAGCTTGTCTGGCCGGCAGCAATGGCAGCTGGAAGGCGGATTATTATGACTATTACAAAAGTCATCCAGAGATGAATCATCCACAACGTCAGCCAGCCACAGACTCTCCATTCGTCCATGATTGGTACGCGCAAAAATATTATGTCCGCTCCGGCACAGATCAGAGTCTTATGTTCGGCGGTAGCTTCTATCCTCTCGATGATTTACCTAAGGAAGGCGATCAGCACAATTATCTTTTTGGTGTGCACTGGACCAACTATATTACCGCTCCGCAGACATCCGAATACGGCTATGCCCTGTCATCCGATGATGATACTTGGATTCTGATAGACAATAAAGTTGTGGTAAATAACAGTGGCACCCACGGCTACAATGGACGCAATGGCAAGATAGCAATCACCAAAGGCGTCCACAAAATTGATATCTACTACGCTGATCGTGGTGCCACGGTGGCTGGCATGTCCTTCCAATTCACTGATAAGACACTCATACTCGGACAAGCTCAAAACTGTGAAGCTATTGCTAATCAATGCAAGGTGCAACAGGCCAAAAATAATCGTCTCGTCATGCGCCATGCCATCATGACTCCGGCGGCTTTCACCAGCTATGGCTATGATTGGAAAACAATTAGGATCATCAGCAATCAAGAGTTGCAAACCTACGCACCGGTGGTCTTGATCCGCACACCAAACAATCCGACGGTCTATTATGTCGATACGTTGCGCCGACTAAAGATACCGTTACCGAGCGAAGCAATTTTTAACGCTTACGGCTATCAGTGGAGCGACGTGGTCTATGTCAACCAAGAAGATCTCAATGCCTACTTCACCGCCGATCTGGTGAAAGAGCCCGGCAGCTCTACCGTCTATCAGCTCGAACAAAATACGCTTCACCCCTTCACTACCGGCGAAGCTCTGACCAAACGCGGTTATAGTTTCAATCAAGTACTGACTATCAATAGCTATCATCTGGGATATTTCTCACGTGGAGATTCTATTCAATAACTAAAAACAGAGAGGTCGTTTGTTATGACCACCCCAGGTCTTGAGGACCTGCCCCTCCTTTAATCTTCCCCGTCTAATATGAAGGGAGGGGTGGTTGATCTCTCTGTTTTTTATTTCGCTTCTCTTAACCCCACAACCTGCTTCACCTCAAACGTAATTCCGTCACTCTCGAGCTCAATATGAGCTCCGTTTTCCAACAGTCCCGGTGGTGCTTGTTGATCTGATAGATATCCGAGATGGATTAATAATATTCGCATTGGACCTCCGTGACTAACAACCAAAACAGTTTGTCCGGCATGTGCCAGTGCTATCTCCCGCAGATACGTGACAAATCTCGCCATCAATTCCGCGTTACTCTCAATATCAGCCTCCAGTTTATATTCCCAGCGCTCCTTTTCATTAAGCTGTTGAATTTTCTCCAACTGGCTGTCGACAAATTGACGATACTCAGTCCCTGCTTTACCTTCAAATCTGCCATAGGAACGCTCGCGTAGAAACTCTGAGGTTTTAGTGTCTAGCTCCCGATTTAACTTAATGATTTCTGCAGTGTGTTTGGCTCGTAACAAATCAGATGAATAGACTGCATCAAAATGAATCTGCTCGAAACTTTTGGCTACGGCCTGAGCCTGCTCAATACCTGTGGTAGTTAATTGTGAATTCTTCTGACCTTGCATTCGCATCTCTGCATTCCATTCCGTCTGTCCATGACGCACAAGATACATGGTGCAGTTTTGTTTTTTTAGATTATCTTCTTTCATTGTTATTAGAAATGATAGAGTAACATAGTAGAAAGTATGAAGTATAAAATATGAAGTGCAGTCTCAAGGCTTTATACTTAATACGTACTACCTTATACTTTCTTGCTTCTCAATTGTTTCCAAAACAGCAAACATACTCCGATGACAATCATACTATCTGATAAATTAAACACCGGCCACCAGCCGACACGGATATAATCAATCACCGCGCCGTAGAGTATTCTGTCTAGGACGTTACCGAGAGCTCCGATGGTAATCAAACCCCAGTAAAAAAACTCTAGGTCTTTCGCTAACCAGTGTTTCACTGCTTGTAATGCCACGTAACCAATGACAAAAACCATCAACGGCCAGAAAATCCACGGTGACCATGAGATAGAGAACGCTCCGTGATAGTTTTTCACGACCAACAAAAAACCTCCGAAGCTTTGTAAGCTTGCCGGAGGTGTTTGTAATAATAATCGGGCGATCAACTGACTGCAGACAGCCAAAAGCACTAGTCCAGCCAGTCGCGTTTTCATTTACAGTCCTTTATTCTTGCAATCCATGCAGGCTGTGGCTGACGGGAAGGCGTTCAAACGATCCTGTGCAATTTCCTTACCGCACTTCTCACAAGTTCCGTAGCTTCCGTCTTCGATCTTGCGTAAGGCCTTATCAACGTTGAACAGTGATACTTCCAGATTCTTCTCCATCGATAGATTACGTTCGAAAATTTCCACTTCAGCGGCGTTGTCGTCTTCCTTGTCGCCGAAATCAGGAAACTTAGCGTCGAAATCACCGGCAGAGTTTTTATTAGGAGTAGAATCCTCGCTTAATTCACGCATTAATTCGGCTCGGCGTTTTTCGAGCTTGGCTTTCTGTTCGTTCAAAAATGTTGCTTCAAATGGCATAGATAATAGGTTAATAGGGGAATATTACTATATAGAATCGGGTTTGTCTACCCCGTTAGAGACCCCCAAAAGTGAGGTAAAATTATGTAAAAAAGAGCATTTTCTTAAAAATTTGGAAATCAATTTAAATTTAGATGTCTCTAACGGGGCTAAAATAAGGGGAAATTAGAAATTTTGAGTAATTTAAAAGGCAGACACATTATCCCCTAAAAAAATTAATTTAAGTGGGCGGTCTGCCCTTGTCTCTTGGATCAGATACTGCTCGAACCTCTGATGGGTTCAATTTGTATCATTTTGTATTCCAAATGACAGTTTTTGCCTCATTCCAACTGTTTGAGGTTGAATCATTATCCATTCCATGGCTTGGATCTCCATTTAAGAGGATCGGCCTTTTTTTGATTTTGTTTTTGTTTCTGCTGAACTTGTTGGTTAAGTTCAAATATCAACTACCGGGAGCATTACTCAAGAGACTTCAGTAATAGTTCCGGCAGTTAATGTGTGAGGAACAGATGATGATATTTATAAAATGTGCGATGTAAGATCTTTTGTTAACCTTACCTATCCATTATAGCACATTTATGCACTCGGGTCAATAATAAAATATGGCTTGAGTTAGCCATATTACACACTGCTCTAGACAAGATTTTATTTCTTTGACAGATTCACTGTCATCATGTCAACAACTTATCCACATTTGTCGAAAAGTTATTCACAGTTTGATATTTTTCCCAACAATTTGCTATAACAAGCAAAAAATATACTCCTGTGCCTCATTTGTCTGTCCTGACAGCAGACCAACAGCCTTCCATGGGGTCGGTAGCGCTACCAAAGAGGTCGACTGACCGCCTTGTTGCGGTTGAAGCCAGATAATATTGGTCCATTGGAGCTTCTCGGAAGGTAAACAAGCTTGCCAGAGGCCTTTGGCGGGCTGAGCCGTCAAACTGGAGTTCATCAAAGCCTCATTGTTGCTCAATAATGACTCAGCACCCTGCTCTGCCTGATAGATATGCTGCTCTCCGGCTGCTGTCCAGACGCGTACCGGCTGTCCGGCAATGGTTGTGGTGGCTGATTGACCTTCTGAACGCACTAATTCCTGATACCAACTGCCATCGGGTAGCTTACCGCGCTTGATCAGCGGACGGAAGTAGCCACTCATGCTGCTGGCTACCTGCTGCAACGAAGCAGTTGATGATTGAGCGAGCCAATTGCCCTGATCCAACAGCAAGGTGAAGCTCGAGCCGAAACTTTTCAGCACCGTCGGCAGATCAAAACCATAATTCTGACCAACTGCCTGATTCAAATTGTCATACCAAGAGGACAAGAGAGTTGATTGTGCTAATTCTGACAGTTCAGATTTCTGTCCGGCAACATATACTTGAAAATTCTCTGTCGTCGGCAGGCTGACTGAAGTTTTGGACACATCGAAAGTCGCAGGCAAACGCAAAACTAAGCGATAGAGTGTATCATGATGATCAAATAGTAATTGACCGGCTGGCTGCTGACTAAACGTAGTCAGACGGCTAACCAAATTATTCGAAATCAGACTTGATGGTAATGGTTTATCCCAAATAATATACGTGGTCTCTATTTTTTGACTAATTAACCGATTCGGCTGATTAGGTTTTTGATAGTTATCATCAGTTGTGACAATCATGATCGGTCCTGAAAAGATAACCTGTTTCCAACTCAATGGTAGCACTGGAGTAGACTTGCCTATGAGCGCAACTCGAATCGACTGTTGTTGTTCTTTTGATAGTGCACCTTTCAGCTGGGCAATCATGGTCTGATATTGACCTGTCTCATCACTAGCCCAGACCAAACGCTGCACTTGATCCAGTGAAGCTGAAGTCTGCTGTTGTACGTAGCTGGCTAATTGCGTACGCCACGATTTGAATGACAATTGACCAACATCAGTCAACTCTCCATGAAGAAAATCAGAACCAAAACCAATAATCAGATGACTATTGGTTGGGATATAGCTATTCAATTGCGGCGTCGGTCGCCAGAGCCAATAGCCAGAGACTATAAGCACGATGGCGACCAAACCTGCGGTGATAAACACCCAGGAACGGCGTACTACCATAGGCGTAGTAAAGAAAATTAACGACGAGTGAATGGTCTGCGAGGTCGATCACTCTGACCACCACGGTGATCAGAGAAATCATCTGGCATGCCGGCCGGACGAGGGATCAAAGCTTTGACTGACAGAGAGATACGGTTCTTTTCTTTATCAATGTCGACAACTTTCACCTTAATCGTCTCGCCAACTTTCACCACATCAGAGACAGCGCGGATACGTTCATGACGGAACTCTGAAATATGCACCATACCGTCACGGCCTTTACCAAATTCTACTATCGCACCGATCTCTGCGCCGGTATTTTTGTCAGCCACGATCTTCACGACCTGACCTTCGACTTCTTCACCGATTTCCACTTCACGTGTCAGATCAATGACCCATTGGCGAGCTTTTTCTCCGCCTTCAGCGCCGACAGACGTGATCATCACCAGACCGTCGTCTTCGATGTCAATCTGCACACCGCAGGTATCAATAATTTCGTTGATAATCTTACCACCAGTACCGATGACGTCGCGGATCTTCTCCGGATCAATACGCAGGCTGATGATACGTGGCGCGTACTGTGATAATTCTGCCCGCGGAGTCTTGATAGCGCCCTGCATAACCTCCAGAATCTTGGCGCGGGCAATTTGTGCTTTGCGAATAGTCTCTTCCACTACTTTCAAAGTGATAAACCCGAGCTTGATATCCAGCTGAATAGCAGTGATACCTGTCGGTGTACCGGCGACTTTGAAATCCATATCACCAGAGTGATCTTCCAAACCTTGGATGTCTGTCAGGATACGATAGTCTTCGTGATTATCAGGATTAGTAATCAAACCCATAGCGATACCTGAGACAGGAGCACTGATAGGCACACCGGCATCCATCAGAGCCAAACTAGAACCACAGACAGAAGCCTGTGAGGATGAACCGTTAGAGGCAAGGACCTCAGACACGACACGGATTGTATAAGGGAACTGTTCTTTCGTCGGTAGTACTGGCTCCAGAGCCTTCTCTGCCAGCGCACCATGACCAATCTCGCGGCGAGATGGCATACGAATAGGCTTCACCTCACCAACGGCAAATCCAGGGAAGTTATAGTGATGCATGTAGCGCTTCTTACCCGTCTCTTCCATAGTATCCAGCGTCTGCTCATCTCCGGGAGCACCCAATGTCACAATAGATAATACCTGAGTTTCACCGCGGTTGAATAATCCAGAGCCATGAGTACGAGGTAAGACAGCAACATCAGCGGACAGTGAACGAATTTCATCGAGTCCGCGTCCATCCACACGTTTATTATGATCCAAGACTAATCGTTTGGACGCCAGATCAATTGCGGAGTCAAAAAGTGACACACCTTTAGCGCGAGCGTCTTTGGAAACTTCACTATCAGCCTTGAGCAAAGCGTCTAACTCCATCTTGGCTGCACTCATAGCATTCTTAGTGGTCAATTTATCAGGATGAAACATTGAAGTTAAATCCTTGGTAGCCAAAAAGTCGTTAACTTTTTTCGTAACCATATCTTCCAGAGCTTTAGCTTCAGCATCCACCACTTCTTCGGTCTTCGCTTGACCGACTGCTTTGACGATATCGTTGATAAAGCTAATCTGCTGCTTCAAATGTTTGTGAGCAAAGTTGATAGCGTCAATGAAAATATCTTCCGGTACCTGACTGCCGCCAGCTTCGATCATAATGACGCCTTCATTGGTACCGGCGACGACTAAATCAAAATCAGATTTCTCTCGTGCTTCATAACTACCGTTCAAAACCCACTCACCATTGATACGACCGACACGAACACCAGCCAGAGGACCAGCCCAAGGGATTGGAGAGATAGCCAGAGCCACTGAAGCTGCAGTCAGAGCTGGGATATCAGCGTCATTAACCATATCAACAGACAGGACGGTCAAGACAACTTGAACATCGCGACGAATTGATTCTTTAAACAATGGGCGAATACTGCGATCAACCAGACGTGCGGTTAATACTGCTTCATCTGAAGCACGGCCTTCACGTTTGATGAAGCGAGAGCCTTTGATCTTGCCAGCTGCATAGAGACGCTCTTCAAAATCCACCATCAAAGGGAAATAATCAATCCCTTCACGTGGTTGTGAGGCGGTCACAACGGTAGCTAAAACTACCGTATCGCCGTAACGTACCGTACAGGCGGCATTGGCCTGTGGTGCAAACTTGCCGATCTCGACGATCAGCTCTTTGCCGGCTACTTCGGTCTTAAATTCTTGTATCTTTGAGTTCATAGTCAGGTTCCTTTCGTTGATAATCACCCTTCGTTCTGAGACAAGCTCAGAACTTCGGGTGACCTACGGCTGACCAACAGGCTTTAGACTCGTGTCTCCTTGTGAGGATACAGGGCCTATGTGTCTGTGGGTCAGCTTATTAGAAATTAGAAACTGGAAAGAAGGAGAAAAACCTATTTTCTACTTCCCAATTTCTACTTTCTAATATTTAATTAAAAACTTTCTCTTACTAGCTGAAAGATTAGTGAAATCATCCACCTTATCAATCAGCTTCGATGAAGTTGTTTCTTGGAAGGCTACAGCCTCTACCATCACGCCATTATTCTGCAAAAATTCTACAGCCGGTACGTAGTCACCATCACCAGAAACAAGAACAACAACGTCCAAATTACGTGACATACGAATAGCATCAATCACCAAACCAACATCCCAGTCACCTTTCTTGTTGCCGCCGGCATAGACCTGCAAATCTTTCGATTTGATCTCATAGCCCATAGTATCCAGTGCTTGAAAAAAATTATCTTCCAGAGAATTCGGCGCTTTGATTACATAAGCGACAGCACGAACCAACTTTCTGCCCGCTACTGCTTCTTCTAAGACTTTAGCAAAATTTACTTTAGCTTGAAAAAGATTCTTAGCTGAATAATATAGGTTCTGGACGTCAACGAAGACTCCTACTCTTTGCTCTTTGTGTTTGATCATATTTTATTTTAGAAATAATCCCGCAGATTACACCTTGGTAACATGCGGGATTATGTTTTATAGTTCTGCGTCTTTTCTAGCTTCTTCAGCGGCTTCGAGGAGCGCATCATCCGGCATCATTTCTGTGTTACGTTCGCGTTTGGAAATGTTTAGTTTCAAACCTTTAACTATCTTATCAAAGGCCTTCTCGTTTTCGCGCTCCAAATAACGCAGGAGACGACGACGTTGAGATACTTTACGTAGCAAACCGCGACGAGAAGAAAAATCTTTTGGATGATCCTTCAAATGTTTGGTCAGCTCTTTGATCTCAGCGGTCAGGATAGCGATCTGGACCTCAGATGAACCGGTGTCATTCTTATGGGTCTTGAACTGCTCGATAATCGAGTCTTTCTTTTTTTTGCTTAACATTGTTGTATAGTTCGTGGCTGTTTCCGAGTTGTACCCTGTACCGTAATGGTGCAGGGGTAACCCTATACCATGTGAGGTATAGGGCTCAGCCTACTAAGCTGTAGGCTGACCCAGAGACAGTCCTTGATTAATTAATATAGAAGTAAACTACCATAGCCAACTCCTTTTGTCAATAAAACAGACCCTCCAACCAAGAAGCCCTAGCATAGCGGCAAAAAGGTTAGAGGGTCCTATCGGACAGAATGATTCAGCTTGGATGGGACTACCAGTATCCAACCAGAGGCGGGATTCTTCAGATTCTTAGTCCACGCTTAGCTATCGCGTGGTCTATGTCACCTGATCCCACGTGGTTAGTGGAGGCGGTACATTCCCCGTCGACGATTAGTTATTGCCGATGAAGAAACCTCTGCAGAGGCTTACCATGATACCCCACACTGGCGCTGAGCTTCTGTGCGAAAATCTAGAAACAAAGAACTTCAAGAACTCCATGATAATCCCTAGTTCAGAATTCGTCAAGTAAGCTTGTAGATATCGACCAAGTATCATAAAATATAGCCATGAGTCAATACTCCCTAGAAACTCTACTTCTCTCTTTCCTTGAGGAGTGGCAATATATCAAAAAGCGTTCTCCTTTGACCGTGCGCAATTATGAATTATACCTGCGTCGCTTCCTGCGTTGGTCCAAGGTAACCAAACCTTCTCAAATAACTGATTCACTCATTACGAATTACCGCACATATCTCAAAACTCTCAAGGGTCGTCAGGCGAAGTTGGATAAAAAGACCATTAACTATCATCTGATAGCTCTAAGAAACTTCCTGCAGTATCTATCTACCCATAACGTCAGTCTGCCCGTCACCAAGAGCATCAAACTGACCAAAGTTTCTCCCACACAGCCAACCTTGCCAAGCTCGGCAGAACTTACTACACTGCTACGGTCAGTCGCAAGCTCCCGAGCACCTCTGATTATCAAAAAACGCGATCAAGCGCTCATCAGTCTGATGCTGGAGACCGGATTGAAGCTGGCCATCATTGCCAATCTGAAAATTGAACAGGTGAAAAAGAATAAAATTAGCTATGAAGATCACCAGGGAAGGCATGAGCTCTCGTTATCACCAACAGTCATTACCAATCTCAAAGACTACCTGACCCTACGCCCTGACCCTAACCCTTTCTTATTCATCTCCCACGATCGGGCTGTCGGCGGTAGAGAAGTGAAAAAGCCCAAACCCATGACCAGTCGTTCGGTCCAACGCGTGATAGAGAAATACGCGCACGCTGCAGGACTTGAGCTGACAGCCAATGATCTGCGCCGAGCACGTTTATCACAATTGTATAAACAAGGATTGAGTGAAGAGGAAATCAAAAACAAAATGGGTTATACTAAACGAACATCAATAAAACAGCTCACGGGAAATAGTAGGTAATAAAACAGAGAGATAGACCACCCCTTTCCCCTCCTTTTAAAAGGAGGGGCGGGTCGCAGACCTGGGGTGGTCCTAATAAACTATCTCGCTGTTTTATATGACGAAAGATTAACAAACAATTTTCAAATTAAGCATAATCAAATGATTCTACTACTCGGTGGCTCCGGCTACGTCGGCCAAGCCTTTCAAAAATTCTTCCAAGAAAATAATATTGCTTTCAAGAACGTACCCCGTTCAGAACACGACTATACCCGTCAGGAAATTTTGCGACAAATCATTATCGATATCAAACCAGATTTTCTGGTGAACTGTGCAGGTTATACCGGCAAACCAAATGTTGATGCCTGCGAGCTGCATAAGCTGGAAACATTGGATGGCAACGTCATTTTCCCTGGGCATATCATGCAGATCTGCAACGAGCTTCGCCTGCCATGGGGCCATGTCTCATCCGGCTGCATCTATGAAGGCAACAGTCCTGACGGCAAGGGTTGGAAAGAAACAGACGAACCAAACTTTGACTTCCGTCATAACAATTGCAGCTTCTACTCTGGTACCAAAGCACTAGCAGAGGAGATCCTAGCTGATGCCACTACCTGCTATCTCTGGCGGCTGCGCGTGCCGTTTAACAATGAGGATACCGACCGTAATATACTGACCAAGTGGATGACCTATGACACACTATTAAACGCTACTAACTCTCTATCGCATATTGATGAATTCGCGCGAGCCTGCTATGAATGCTTTGAAAAAAAGATTCCGTTCGGGACCTACAATATGACGAACCCAGGATCAATTACTACCAAAGAAGCAGTTGAGTTAATAAAAAAATCAGGCATCTCAACCAAAGAATTCAAATTCTTCGTTAACGAAGACGAATTCATGAAAACCGCGGCCAAAGCCCGCCGCTCGAGCTGCGTTTTGAATTCAGATAAACGCGAAGCTGCTGGGGTGCATATGACTGAAGTACACCAAGCAGTAGAACAGGCTCTAAAAGATTGGAAAACTCAAAAGTAAAAGATACAAGTAAAAACTCAAAACTTTTTAATTTTTGAGTTTTAGTTTTCAGTTTTGACTTTTTACTTTTGACTTTCCCAAATGCCTTCCTGAATAATATCCAACGGCAACAGAGCGCCTCATAGAACCCAGTCTAATTAAAGACTACTATTACTTCCGTATTAATACTAAAGCGATTCCATACTTAATCGGAATTTCCTTATATTCGATATCTAACTCAGACAACTGTTTTTTATATTGCTCTAGTGGGACAGCCCACTGACCATTTGTAAGTTTGGTATCAGAAGCGGTAATTTCCTCCGTGTCAAAGCAATGAATAGCAATACCGCCTGATTTCAAGGCATCATAGGAATTACTTATCAGGTCAAACTGTTTAGAGGTTTCAATAAACTTCAATAGCACGTGGGCGTACGTAATATCATATGGAGAATTCGGAATTGGCATGGTACAGTCATGCTGAAAAATATTAGGCTCACCCTCGAGATGATCAATGGTGATATCGAATGTGCTGACTTCCACCGATCTATGGAGCACCGCTTCAAAGATTATTTTATGTTGAGCTACAAACCGTTTATCACCGCAACCCAACACTGCTAAACGCACAGGATCGCTAGCTGTTTGTAATCCAACCTCCTGAAATATAGCCGCAAGCTCCTGTGCTTTAGCCTCAACTTTCCCCCGTATCTCTTCATCGGATTGATCATTATACTTTTGATGATATTTTGATAACGCCATATATTTTTTTAATTTATTATTTACGTGTCCTCCGAAGCCTTGGCGGAGGTGGATATTTTTGCATTCTCAATTTAAACCTATTTTCTTAATTCTTCATTCTTAATTCTAAATTCCTTAATGCCCTCCTGAATAGTATCCAACGGCAATAAGGCGCACTTCAATCTACTCGGCCCCATCTCCACTCCCAGTATCTCTTCTATTTCTTTCGTGCCCCAGCTGAGAACCTCCTCCAGTGTTTTACCTTTTAGCATTTCTGTAAGTAATGACGCCGACGCCACACTGACGGAGCATCCAGTTCCTTCAAAGCTAATGCTTTTGATGCGGGAGGAAGAAGCAGGAAGCAAGGAGTAAGGGGTAGTCTGCCCTTTCTCCTCACTGCTTTCTTCTAACTTCAAATAAATGGAGACCTGATCCCCACACGACAAATTCATCCCAATCTTAATAATATCGGCTGTCTCATCTTTGCCGAAGTTTAAAGGATGTTTGTAGAGTTCAATAATTTGTTGGGCGTGTGGATCCATTATAGATAGTTGGTAGTTTGTAGTGAGTAGTGAGTAGAAACGACTACCAACTACTCACTACAAACTACTCACGAGTAAATTAATATGGTAGAGCGTAAAGCAGCAATCAAGGTGTCTATTTCAGATTTAGTATTATAAATATAAAAACTCGCTCTCGTACTTCCATTCAATCCCAACTGTGTATGTAATGGTTGTGTGCAATGATGGCCAGCGCGGACAGCGATACCATGTTTATCAAGCTCGGCGGCGATATCATGCGGATGAATACCATCAATGGTAAAAGCAATAACACCTATTCTGTTTTCCGCCTCCGTCGGACCCATAATATGTAATTTCTCAATTTGCTTCATCTGCTCCAGAGCATACTGCGTCAGTTCTTGCTCATGCTGATGGATTGCCTGCCAGCCAAGAGCCTGTAAATAATCAATCGCTGCTCCCAGAGCAATGACTCCAGCAATATTTGGAGTGCCGGCTTCGAACTTCCACGGCAGATCATTAGCCACAAAATCTTCCTTCGTGACTGCTTTGATCATCTCTCCGCCACCGTGAAATGGTTTCATGGTGTCTAGAATCTTTTCCTTGGCGTATAAGACACCGATGCCGGTTGGACCGCACATTTTGTGCCCAGAGAAGGCAAAGAAATCACAGTCTAGATCTTGCACATCAATCTGGGTATGGGGTACTGACTGCGCACCGTCGAGTAAGACTAAGGCGCCAGCCTCGTGCGCTTGCTGGATCAATGGTTTGACGTCGTACAATAAACCGAGCGTGTTGGAAGCGTGGGTCAAGGCTACTAATTTTACTTTGCCAGTGGATAATAATTTTGTCAGCGTCGGTTCGGGCGATTCATGAATCGCCCCGACAGAGTCCAGCCACACAAGACCCACGCCTAATTCTTCAGCGATCATCTGCCACGGCACAATATTAGAATGATGATTAACAATTGAAACGACGATCTCATCTCCCGCTTTCAGATGATGTCTGGCCCAAGCATAGGCGACCAGATTAATACTCTCCGTCGTGCCACGAGTAAAGATAATTTCTTTCGTGGAGACAGCGTTCAATAACTGACGAACTTGCTCACGTGAATTTTCGTAGACTTTGGTAGCTTCCTCCGCTAAGGTATGAATACCACGATGCACATTAGCATTATAGCGGCGATAATAATCAGCTTCCGCCTCAATGACAACATTAGGTTTCTGAGTGGTAGCGGCATTATCAAAATAGACTAATGGTTGGCCATTAACCTTGCGATTTAAAATTGGAAAATCCTTACGGATATCTAGCATTGATTGATTTTAGTTTGTAGTAAACCTAAAGCTTGTTCCCTTACTCCTTCCTCCTTTATCCTTTCTACTACTGTAGAGATGAACCCCTCTAGTATTAAACTCCTTGCTAGTGTTTCCGTCAAACCGCGGCTAGTCAGATAGAGCAAATCTTCAGGCTTTAGCTTACTCTGACTGGCGCTGTGGCTAGCCTTCACATCATTAGCATCAATCTCTAAACCAGGGATAGTAATGTTCTTGGCGGTATCAGACAAAACATAAGTATCGTGGCGCAGATAAGCGCTGGTCTGATGCGCACCTTTATAAATCTTGATTAGCCCGTTGAAAGCCGAGATAGCTGAACCTGATAAAATCGTCTTCACCGTAATATCAGAGTGGCATTCCGGCGCGGCGTGAACATGATTAGCAATCAGATTTATTTTTTGTTCATCAGTACCAATGACTACTACTTTTTGTAAACTGGCCGCGCCGGCTCCTTCTAAATATACTTCTTGGATCAACTCTGAAGTTGCTCCTCCGAGGATTATCGTAATCAGCTCTAACTTAGCATTTTGTTGTAAATAAAACTGTCGAGTGCGGAAGCTGTCTTGATCAGCAGAATCGTTTTGGATTATGACGTATTGAATATCTGAATCAGCTTCAATGATAATCTTCTGACAGTCGATTGCATCCGGTAATTCATCTGTGACGACCTGCTGCCCGCTTAATCTCTGTTCTACAGCACCAAAATCAACATCGGCCCAGGATTTTTGCCTAGCTGGAACTGGAAGGGTCTGTAATGTTTTAAATATTTCTGACATATTTTATAAAAAATGTACGGACAGGTCGCGACCTGTCCCTACGGGTACGTGAATTACCCAACAGACCCTTCCATTTCTAGTTCTATCAACCGATTCAACTCCACCGCATACTCTAACGGCAACTGTTTGACTATCGGATCGATAAAACCATTAACGATCATACTCATAGCGTCGTCTTGGGTCAGACCGCGAGACATGAGATACAACAGTTGCTCTTCACCGACCTTACCAACCGAAGCTTCATGCGCGATCGTCACATCGCTCTCACTGATCTGCATATCTGGGATTGTGTCTGAAGCAGAGATGTCATCTAATATTAAAGCGTCACAGTTAACTGAAGTCACGACGTTCTTGGCGCCTTTAGCAACTTTCAAAAGTCCTCGGTAGACCGATCGTCCTCCGGCTTTACTAATTGATTTCATGATAACTCGTGACGACGTATCTGAGGCCAGATGCATCACCTTAGCGCCTGTGTCTTGTACTTGGTCTTTGTTAGCGAAGGCTAATCCTAAGTGATCACAGGAAGCTCCACGACCGCGTAGGATGCTACAAGGATAGAGCATAGTCACTCCGGAGCCCATATTACCGCCAATCCATTCCATGTGCGCGTATTCATCCACGATGGCGCGTTTGGTATTTAAATTGTAGGTATTGCGACTCCAGTTCTCGACACTACTGTAACGAAATTTACTGTGAGGTTTGAGAATAACTTCCACACAACCAGCGTGAAGAGAAATTTCTCCGCTATTATATTTCGGCGCGCTGCAACCTTCGATGTAGTGAGCGTCAGCACCGTCCTCGATAATTATCAACGTATGTTCAAACTGTCCCATCTTGCGCGCGTTCATCCGGAAATAAGCTTGCAATGGTTTCGTTACTTTCACACCCTTAGGAACGTAAAGAAAAGTTCCGCCAGACCAAACCGCAGCATGCAAAGCAGCAAACTTATGATCAGCTGGCGGCACTGATTTGGTCATGAAATATTCCCGCACCAGATCAGGATGCTTCTGCAGAGCCACATCCATATCTTCAAAGATTACTCCCAAATCTTCCCACTCCTTTTGTAATTTATGATAGACATTATTGGATTCATACTGCGCACCAACTCCTGCTAGAACCTCTCGTTCCGCTTCCGGTATTCCTAATCGTTCAAAGGTTTTTTTAATCTCCGTCGCTACGTCTTCCCACTTCTCCGTGCCTTTGATCTCTCCTGGACGGGCATAATAAATAATATCGTCAAAATTAATCTTGGATAGATCAGGTCCAAAATTCGGCATGGGTTTTTCCAAGAAAATCTTCAACGCTTTCAAACGTAACTCCCGCATCCAATCAGGTTCATTCTTATCATCCGAGATTTTATGAATCAAACTTTCAGACAATCCTTTGGTTGCCTCAGACATATAAGCCGAAGAATCCGCATGATCAAAAATATCCCGATTTAATTCTTGGAAGATGTGTTCTTTCTCTGTAGTTTTTTGTTCTGTAGGTTGCATACTATTTTGATGTACTTCCCCCTCCTTTATAAGGAGGGGGCCAGGGGAGGTAATTTAATTCTTTACTCTAAACTCATTGGACAGGTCGCGACCTGTCCCTACAAGGACGCTCTAAAACTTTCGTAACCTGATTTCTCTACTTCCTCCGCCAGTTCATACCCTCCCGACCTAACAATCCTGCCATCCACCATAATATGCACAAAGTCCGGCTTCACCAGTTTGAGAATCCTATCGTAATGCGTAATGAGTAACAATCCTGTATCCTTGGAACGAAAATTATTCAGAGCAGTGCTAATAACCCGCACGGCATCAACATCCAAACCAGAATCAATCTCATCCATAATCACATAGCGCGGATCAACCATTTGCATCTGCAAAATTTCTAGTTTCTTTTTTTCACCTCCAGAGAAACCATGATTCAGATAGCGATGCATGTAGGATGTATCGATGCCCAAGGTAGTCATCAATCCTTCTAATGTTTTGGTGAAATGAATCATCAAGGTAGGTTTATACTTATCGCCCATTACAGCTTTACATTTATTTTCGTATATAGCCTTAAGAAAAGTAGAAATCCGTACACCTTCAATCTCCCGTGGATACTGAAAACCAAGAAATAGTCCCTGACGTAAACGTTCATCAGGTTTCATCTCTAATAAATTATTCCCATCCATCAAAATCTCACCACTGACAATTTCATATTTACTATTTCCAATCAGCGCCTGCGACAAACTGCTCTTACCAGAACCATTCGGACCCATGATTGCGTGTGTCTCACCAGGTTTAATCGTCAACGACAAATCATGAATGATTTTTTTACCTTCAACGGCAATGGCCAAATTTCTAATTTCTAATTTCATGTGGTTATTTTAAGTCTAACAATGTCGTTTGTTTAAACTGAGTTTCCAACATCTCCGTCACCTTACTCCAATACTTCCGATGACCGCAGGTTTGTTTAGTCGGACAGACGTGATCAGCTGATAGACAGCTAATTGGCTGCACTTCTCCATCTAGGGCAATCAAAACTTCATACAAAGTAATTCTTTTTGGTAGCTTAGCCAGCTTGATGCCACCGGTCACACCTTCCTTACTTTCTATCAGGCCAGCCTGTTTCAAAGGTTTAATAATCTGCTGCAAATAGTTAGCTGATCTATGCGTCTCCTTAGCTATCTCCTGTAATGACAAAAATTCTTGAGCTGTAGCTAATACCTCCATGACTTCTAGGCCATACTGTACGCGGGTAGAAAGCTGGAACATGATAAACAAAACTAATAGTTAATTGCTATGAGTTTAGTATATTTCTCTTGAGAGGTCAATTATGGCTAGAAATTTCAGAAATTTGCACTTTTCTACTTAGAATTACTCTTACGTTTGAATGACGACCGAATCTCTAACAGGGCCGATATTCTCATAATTATAGAAATGTATCCTAGACAAGCATACGTCAGGACTGACCCATTTTCTGTTTCCTAAATGTGTCTCGTAATCCTTTGGCCAATAGCCACTGAGCTTTTTCAAATTAATGAAAAGTATTACAACATTTTTTACCCGAAAAAAGCTGTTGCCTTTCTATATTTGATGCTATGCTAAAAATACTAATCATTAACCATACACATATGCCAACGGCAACTAAGAAAATCATCAAGAATGCAACTGATGACGCTAACGATATCAATAGCATGATCGACCAAGTGATTGATCACGCCACTCAAGCGAAAAAAATGTATACCAAGCTTGATCCCAAAATGAAGAAGAAAATTTTTCAGGGTATAGCTGCAGCCGCCGCTACTATCGCTGCTATCGGTCTGATGAAAAAGATGACAAGCAAGAAGAAATCCAAGTAACACCGACTAAAAACTCCGTTCGAAAGAATGGAGTTTTTAGTACCCCGTTGGATACAAAGTTATCCAATGGGGTAAATTGCTAAAATACTCTCTCCATGCTACAAAAAAAGAGAATTCCCTCAGACACTCTGATGGAATCGTTCACCACAAGGAGGTCTCCTCATGAAAATCAGGATCGCTGTGTTGGTTCTGCTGGCTCTTGTACTTGGCTTCGCCCGTCCCGCCACGGCCGGACCAAACGCCAATGCCAAGATTCTTCTCAACGTTCGGGCCTCAAGCACCCACAATCTCCTGCTGTGCTCCGAACCCACCGGCGCGCCGCCCAACTGCAGCGCCATCAATACCAGTGGCAAGGTCACGCCTGTGAACACCTTCGGGCAGTACGTCTACCTGCTGATCGCCGATGCGGACGGAGTGGGCCAGATGAATTGCGGCATCAACTTCACCGGAATTGATCCGTCCTTCTATTCCTGGTACCTCTGCGCAGACGCCGATACGACTACCAACGGATGGACCAGCAGTGGCAATCTTATCACTTGGAATACCTGCCAAAGCGGACTCATTATCTGCGCCGGTTACTTCTACGTCGGAGCCTATACTCCCTGCCAGCTCCAGGTCGTACCTGATCCCGCAGACGGCCTAGCGACAGTGACGGACTGCAGTGGCAACGTGGATGTGGCGTCAGGTCACGACGTCTCCCACCTCGGGCTCGTCAATTTCAGCGTCGGAGCTGCGATTCCGGGATTCAATCCCTGCGGCCTGAACACGCCTGTGATGAACTCCAGCTGGAGCAAAATCAAAGCAACCTACACTCACTAATCGGCCGCAAGCCGAACTGAAAACCCGCTTCGATCTTTCGGGATCGAAGCGGGCGATTTTTTTCACGTATCTTTTAGATTACAATGACTGGAGCCCGCTCCAGAAACCAAGAAGAAATATAACTAATATGCCCAGTTAGCATCAGCATCCCGATGATGATAATGATGATAGAGAAGAACCAACGAATATATATCGACCAACGATTGATCGCTGACAGTTTATTGCGAAAAGACTCTGCCACCAGTCCCAAAATTATAAAAGGCGAAGCCAAACCCAAGCCAAAGACTAGAAGTAACATAATGCCATACACTTTCGACGTACCAAGGCTCGCTGCTATCAAGATAGCCCCAAGTGTCGGCCCGATGCACGGTGTCCAGGCAAAGCCAAAGGTGAGACCAAGGATGAATGCCCCGAGACGTGTCCGAGCTCGAGCCAGTGGCGGGCGAAACTGTATAGAGCTAAAGAGTCTCGTCCACGGAATAAGCTCTAAATTATACAGTCCTAATAGAATCAAAATGACACCTCCGATCTGCTGCCACAGATGCCTATCTTTCAAAATGGTATTGCCAACGGTCGTGGCCAACAAACCAAAAGCGACAAAAATAAAAATAAATCCGGCCGAGAAAAATAAACTATTAATGAAAACTTTGCGTAACCAAAACGGCCTCTCCTTATCTTCATCCTGAGATGAAGTGGAGAGGCCGCCGAGATAGCTAAGATACGCTGGCAGAATTGGGAGTAAACAACCGGCAAAAAATGTCAGGAAACCGGCGCCAAAGGCTAAGAGTACTCCAACCTCCATTGGTGATTATAATAGACCGTCAATAGTAGCTTTAATAGAAGCAAATGGCAGTGCGCCTGGGATAATACTTTGAGCTTTACCATCAACCATAATGATAGTACCAGGTGTACCGGTGACACCGGCTGTTTGTCCTTCATCGAGATCAGTTTTCACTTTGTCGGCGAATTTACCTGAGTTTAAACAATCAGTAAACTTAGCCTCATCAACACCAACTTCTTTAGCCAGTGGTGCCAGCTTATCCAGAGCGAAACCGGTACCATTAGCTGTAGTGCGTTCGTAGATTGCGTTAACAAACTTCCAAAATTTATCATTACCACCAAGAGAAGCTACACATTCTGAAGCTTCTGCTTCTTTTTGCGCATTAGCGTGGAATGATAACGGGAAATGGCGATAGACCCAAGCAACTTTGTCACCATAAGCATCGACCACTTGTTGCATCGTTGCATGGAACGTCTTGCAATACGGACATTCTAAATCAGAGTATTCAAGCAGAACAATCTTAGCGTTAGACTTACCGACGATATGATCGTCTTTACTAATAGCTTTCACTGCTCCTAACGTTGGCTGATTTGGATCACCAGTAGGTGCTGTTGGAGTTGGCGTGGTCACCGTGTTGCCACTACCTAATGATAAACCTCCACCGTTACGTGCTCCGAGCATATAGACACCACCCAATAAACCGACGATGACGACACCGACGACAACTCCTTGGATGAAAGAGTTATTCATAAATCTTTGTTCCATGACGTAATGACTTATTTGATTAATAAAATAATTATACACTACAGCCTGTAGTTTTACAACTACCCTCTACTGCCTCCAGACCAGATAAGCGTCAGGAGCCTGCTCGAAATGATCAGAGGACATGGTGACTAACGGGCTGAAACCAACCAGAATATTATGCTCCGCTACATATTGGCACAGCTGATTGTGTTGGAGCAAACCGTCAGTACCCGCCCGGACAGCAGTAGCGCTCATCAGCGTAGCGGTCAGCACGACTGCCAGTGTCAGAGCAGAGCCAGCGAGCTCCCACGCGGTGAACTGAAACCGTACTGCCGAGCCGTTCTCACGCGCTACCAATAACCGTTCCGGGTTGAAGGCAAAAGCGCAGCTGCTGACCGTAGAATGTCCACTGATAACCGTGGCTAATACTTTTTTCATACTGCTGACCAATACTTCCTTCCCCACACTGACAGACGCTGCCTGATCCGCCCGTGCTTCCTGCAGATTAATATAGTATCTGGTCAGACTCTTCAGTGCCGGCCAGAAGAAACAAAATTTCATCACACTATAGAGCGCTAGTCGACGCAGAGGATCATGTCGCATCTGATGGGCTATCTCATGAGCCAAGACCGCCTCCACCTCATCATCAGACAGCAGAGACAGAAGTCCGGTAGAATAAATAATTGTTGGGCGGAAATATCCCACCGTGATAGCCAAGGCTTCAGAAGCTTCTACCAGCAAAATATGTTCATGTGCTACTACCAACCGTAGCTTGGCCCAACGTAAAATATTTCTGGTTTGCACTATTTCTCGTATCCATAATATCAAGAGATTCCCGATACTGACGACCAAGCCAACTATCAACAATGCCAATCCCACCAACATCAAAGGATGGGTGCCGTATTGCAAGATCAAGGTCTCCCGACAATACACTAACGCTGAGCTCATCTCTGTTCGGAAAAAAACAGTGGACAAAATAGGCAAGCTCAATAAACCTAAGATAATTACTATAGGAATACCAGCTTGATTATGGCTATCAATAACTACTGTCTTCATTTTAATAATTTTTTCAAATTCGCTTTCTCTTCAGCTGATAGCTTGGTGGCCAGACGTGCAAAAGCGGCTACACCAAATAAATCCTTCTCACGTAATAATGATTCTACGACGTCACTGGAAATATATTTATACAAAGTGGCTCGATCGTAGGTAGCCTGATAACACCATAATCCGTCGCTGCGCTTCTTTTGTAAAATCCCCTTCTCTACCAATCTACCGAGTACTGTCTGAACCGCATTGAAGGATATCTCCTGTTCTTCATTGAGTCCGTCACAGACCTGCCGAGTATGAGCCTTGGGCTGCTGCCAAAGGTATTCCAAAATTCGGGCTTCTAGTGAGCCTAGGAATTTGGCTAAGCCTTCCTGAGTCAGGTCAATTTTTCGAGCTTTGAAAAATCGCATAGGGATAGTATAGCAGATTGGGTACAATCTCAAAACTTGAGCCTTAAGCAAGTTCTAAGCTCTAAGTTCTAAATCCTAAACAAATTCAAAGTACAAAATTTCAAAACAATACCAATCCTGGTCATTGCGAGCTCTGTAATCAGAGCGTGGCAATCTCTAATAGATTCATTATAAAAAACTACTCAATATATAGACTAGACTGCCCGCCTCGCCGTAACGAGCTGCGATGAGTCGAGGCGGGCTTCGCCCAGTGCGACTCGCAGAAACCAGGTGGTGGGTGACTTTTCAGGTTTAGTATTTTTCTGCTAAACTATCAGGGAAATTATGACACCTGATATCTACAAACATCTCGGCTGGCGCGTCTATCTCCTCTTCTTCTTACGACAGGGGCGCTGGTTTATTTTGAACCTCTTTCTATTAGCCTTGGTAGTGGCCATCCGAATCATGGTGGTTTTGCCCGATGACATCACCCCTCTGATGGTCTATCAGGTGACTATGGCCGTCCTATTGCTACTACCTGTAACACTTCTTATTGGTCTTATTGGGGCCACTGTTCAATACCTAGCCTTCTCCTACTGTTTAGATGAGCATTCGTTGAAGGTAAAAACTGGTATCATAGATATTCATGTAGACGCTATTCCTTACCGCCAAGTACAGGATATTAATAATCGACGCAACCTGCTCTTTCGGCTACTCGGTATTAGTAAGCTAATCATTCTTTCAGGAGGCACAGAAGATGCCGGTGATGCCAATGATGAATCAAAAAATATTATCCCAGCCATCGATAAACATGTGGCTGAATATCTCCAAGAAGAGCTCATCAAACGGGCCAATGTTGCCCGAATGGTACAACACGAAGAGCCAGTCTAATAAAAAAACGCTCAACATCACGCCCGGTCATTGCGAGACCCGTAATCGGGTGAAGCAATCTCTAAAAAACGAGGGCGTTTTTATTTATTATCACTCGCCTGCTGTGGCTGACGTGTGATAGAAAATAGTAATAAAGCCAAAGCCACAATAATAATATTCTTAATAATATACTGACCAATCAACGTTGGCTGAAACCAGTCAACCCAAGTTTGTTGAGGCAATAGCACCAAGGGACCAAAAGTCGCGAACATTTGAGGCAATAAGAAACCCACGGCCCACCGCTCTAAGCGGGGGATGAGAAAAAGTACACCAATCGCCACTTCATAGGTCGCTAAAAAAATTAAAAACGGTCCAAAAGGTATAAAAGGCATACTAACAGCGAGAAGATCACGCACTAGATCATCAGCCGGACTGATAAACCAAAATTTCAAAGCGCCAAACCAGATAAAAACCAGGGCAAGAGCCAAGCGGGCGATAATGACAGTGTATTTCATAGTCGTATTATATTGATTGACTGATAATCCCTAGAGCAATACTGCAACCGATAGCAATGATGCCTCCAATAATTTGGTGGCGTTCAAATTTTTCATGGTTGAAGCGTAATCCCAAGAAAACTGCCAAAGCCACGTAGCTCTCCGTGATTCCAATAGTCAGAGCGATAGGGATAGATAAGACGGCAAAGCTGTAGGCAATCCAAGCAACGTTATCAAAAATGGCCATAGCGATAATAACCTTGGCATGCGAGCGAAAATCTCGCATCAACGTCGGCAATGAGCCGGCTAACAAGAGCCAGACGAAACTAATAATTGCCAATAAGGTATGGATAAACCAAACTGTCATCAATGGTGACGAACCGCGACTGGCCAAGCCGGTCATGATATTCGTGCCGGCCATAGCAATTGCGCCGAACCCCGCCATAAGCACTCCCGCTTCCAGCACCACCTTGCGAGATTTGTGTCTACCCCACCAATGCTGATGATGGCGATGAACTGACGTGACCAGCACGCCGATAAAAACTCCAGCGATCAACAACAGTTGCCAAATGGTCAGATGTTCATGCAATAAAAAAATACCGATGATAATAGTTGCCGGCAACTCGAGGCTCATCGCCGGTTCTACAGCTGCTAGCTTACCTTTCTCTAAGGCATGAAACTGCATATAGGCGGAGACAAAGCTCAATAGGCCCGCTAGCAATAGTAGCAGCGCTGATTGCGACTCCACCAAAAATATTGGTATCTCCTCATTGACGAATGGAAAGAGGACAATCGTACCAAATATAGTGATGAAAAAAAGCGCCTCCATTTTGCCAATTGCTCTAATAGACCGCTGCATAAAAAAATCGCCAAAGCCCCAGCAGAGCAAAGCGACGAAAGCAGCCAATAAACCAATTGATGGATACATAGTGTAACTATAGTATATCGGTATTTGAGGAAAAACAAAAACACTTCCCATTAGAGAAGTATTCTTGTGGGGCGGCTACTGGGAATTGAACCCAGGTAACTGGTACCACAAACCAGTGTTCTACCATTGAACTATAGCCGCCATGGTTGAAAGTCAAAACTCAAAAGTCAAAATTTAAAACAACAGGTCAAAAGGCAAAAGTTTTAAATTTTAAGTTATATTTTTTACTTTTGAATTTTTAGTTTTTACTTACTGCGTGGTGTCCCCGCCAAGAATCGAACTTGGATCTAAAGCTTAGAAGGCTTCTATTCTATCCATTGAACTACGGGGACCAGTCGACGATTCTAGGCAGTTTTTATTATAAAACTTCAATGAAAATACCATTTAATATAGACCTTGTCAATCTTTTAGACACGTTATTCTGGACAGGTACTCACCTTTGTTACAATGATTATTATTATCATGAGACTAACCCAGGGGTAGTCTACCGTAAGTATCTGCCTTTCATTACGTCTCTATACCTGATACTCTATCTAATAGACTTCTATGAAAAATGAATTTATTATCGGGTTTCTGAGTATTATGTTCGTACTCAACCTCACGTGGTGGTACGGTCAACAATACCAACTTCAGGCAGTTGCACTCGCGAATAGGCAAACCAGCTCTCCAACCAGCACTCAGCCCACCACTACTACGGAACCAATAGCGCCAATCGAGACACTAAATAACGACATAGTAGCAACCCATAATGTATCAAAAGACTGCTGGATTACTATCAGTGGATTTGTCTATGATGTGTCTGGTTATTTGAACCTACACCCAGGTGGTGCCAGCAGGATAATTCCGTACTGTGGGCAAGACGCGACGCAGGCCTTTCAGACGCGAGGTGGCAGCGGCACGCACACAGCCTTCGCCAAGGAAGAATTATCGAAACTTCTCGTTGGTCCTATTGGCCAACCAATCTCGCCATCAAATATTACTAATACAGTGACCGCAACGCCCCCATCCGTGACCCCGACTCAACAAACCCCAGCTCCAACAAATCCTTCCACTGGCACCACGCTAACGGTAGCTACTGTCTCACAACATTCGACAGCTGGGAATTGCTGGCTCATTATTTCAAATACAGTATATGCTGTATCGGGTTATTTGAACCTACACCCCGGTGGAGCCAATCGGATTATTCCGTACTGTGGCCAAGAGGCGACACAAGCCTTTCAGACGCGAGGTAGTAGTGGTTCGCATTCGACCAACGCCTATTCAATATTAGATAATTACCGCATCGGTATCGTAAATAGCAGCGTAACGACACAACAAATACAAAATATTGAGCAAGCTCCTGCGCCAGTGGCAACACAACGTGGTGACGATGATAATGACGATGATTAAAACCTATGATTAGTAAAACATTATATATCTATTCCAGAAAATTACATCGCATTATTTTACTTGCGGTATCTACCTTGATATTGATAATGGGCGTGACAGGACTTGCTATGAAATACCCACAATTCAGTCAAGTGTTACACCTTGATCTTGGTATGCTCCGCTACATCCATAATCAGTTAAGCCTTCTCTTTGTTATAGTACTAGGTGCTATGATGCTGACTGGGCTTTATCTATACTTCTACCCAATATATCTGAAACGGCGCACTCGTCTTTCAGCTGCGCCACTCGATCCAACGATTAGGCATAATTCAGTGTCATCAATAGAGAAGTAACGCTCTAGCCACTCCATCGAGCTCAGGAACGCTCAGCGTTCTCATCTCGATCAACCACTAAACTTCAGTTTAACACTGAAGTTTTATGTTATACTAAAACCATAATCAATTAACTCTTTACACTATGAAAGTTATAAAGTCTCTCCCTACTCAAGGCCTGATCAATGCCGCGCTCGGCGCCTTCTATATCATCGCTTTGGCTTGGCTGGCATTCACCTTCGGACCGCTGATGCCCAAAGAAGACAATTTCCTCATGCCCGCCACCTTCCTGATGGTCTTCGTCATCTCGGCTGCTATCGAAGCCAGTCTGGTCCTTGGCCAGCCTATTATGCTTTATCTGGACGGTAAGAAAACAGAAGCCATAAAGTTATTAGGCGTTACCATTGCTTGGATGGGCGTCATTACCTTCCTTAGTGTCCTATCCATGACGATCTTCCGTTTCAACTAACATACAGATGAGACGAGCAATTACAACTCTTGTCTATATCATCTGGCTGACTACCGGCTGTCAGGTCCAGCAGAATATTAATAGCACTGTGGATGCTACGACAGGACTCGGCGCTATCCCCAAAGGTCATGCAGCGGAACGTAACTTAGCAATTGCGCAAGCGAAAATTACTTTCCAACAAAAGCAAGCTCTAGAAGATGATCTTACCGACGGTCCGTGTCTGAGCAATCGCATCGTCGATGATTGGGTAGCTGATATTGTACATAGCCCGCGCATCCCCACCGATGACCAACCAGAAAATCAGTGCGCGAATTATCGCAACGGTACTGCTCACCATTTCGTTGAGCTGGATCTTGAGGGTAATATCATCAGAGCAGAATAACTCGGTTTCAGAATTGACACATCTAACCTCTGCCAGTACCATTATCCTATGATTAACGCTTTGACCTCGAGTCTACTAGCCACCTTCATTGTTAGTTTGATTTCCTTAATTGGAGTCTTCACTATCCGTTTCAAAGGTAAGGCTATGCAAAGGGTAGTCTTGTTTTTGGTGTATATGTCCGTCGGGGCACTCTTTGGCGACACCTTTATCCATCTCTTGCCAGAGGCCTATCAGAACGAGTCAAAATTACTGACCGCTTTTGGGATCATTGGCGGTTTATTATTATTTTTTGTTCTAGAGAAAATTCTCAAATGGCGCCATAGTCATGAAGTTGATAATCCTCATCACCCCGAGCATCGAGAGGCTAAAGGTATTGAGCCCTACGCCTACACTATCATCTTCGGCGATGCGCTTCATAACTTCATTGACGGTTTGTTAATTGCCGCCTCTTTCTTAATCAATCCTACTACCGGTATCGCCACCACTATTGCAGTTATCGCCCATGAAATCCCCCAAGAGTTTGGTAACTACGCTATCTTACTACACACGGGTATGCGAAGAGGTCAGGCTCTCCTTTGGAACTTTCTATCAGCACTGACAGCTATCGTCGGCGCTCTTATTCCGTTTATCTTTGTCGCGAATCATGAAGCGCTCATTGCTTACCTACTTCCCATCACCGCTGGCGGCTTCATTTACATCGCTGGTAGCGATCTCTTACCAGAGTTAAAAGAGCACACTCGACTCCGAGACACTATAGCTCAAGTACTAGCCATCTCCTTTGGTGTCCTGATTATGGCGTCACTACTGCTTTTAGAATAAGTCCTCCTTCTGAAATATGAACGTGCTATACTTATAGCATGAAATATTGTCGAGGTCTTATTTTTTTATTAATCATTACCATGGTATTTTCAGCTCGCTCTCTACGAGCCGAAACCATTGATCAAGACAACGACGGTCTGTCAGACCAACAAGAAATTTCTGTCTACGGCACCGATCCAGCGCTGGCTGATACTGATAGCGATGGCTTTCTTGATGGTGAAGAAGTTGCCAATGGCTACTCACCACTTGTTGGAAATAAAAAAATGCTCAAATCCTTAGACACTGACAAAGACAGCCTGTCTGATGATTGGGAGATTAAGCTCGGCACCAATGTCAAAAATCCCGATACTGATAGCGATGGCTTCAAAGATGGCGAGGAAGTCAACAGCGGACACGATCCTCTGTCTAGCAAAACCGATCTGATACCCAAAACAATTAGAGTAGACCTGAAAACTCAAACTCTGGAATACTCTTTTGCCAGCACCACGCTCGATAGTTTCAAGATTTCTTCCGGTTTGAAATACACACCGACTCCCGTGGGAACATTTACAATTTTGAAAAAACGCCCAGTAGTACATTACGGCGGAGCGAACTATGACTATCCCAATACCAAATGGAACTTACTGTTTGTCCAAAAAAAATACGGCTACTATATCCATGGTGCTTACTGGCACAACAAATTCGGTCAACCGATGAGCCACGGCTGCGTCAATGTCAGCTACGCCAACATGGAACGGTTGTACAATTGGGCGGACCTCAATACGACTGTAATTATTAAATAAGTTCTAAGTCTCAAGTTCGAAACCGCCGTCGCTTGGTCATTGCGAAACTCGTACTCGAGTGAAGCAATCTCTAATAGATTCCTTATAGGGCTCGGCGGTCGATTAGACTAGACTGCCCGCCTCGCCGTAACGAGCTTCGGCGAGTCGAGGCGGGCTTCCCCTCGACAAGCTCGGGGCAGGCTAGAGCGGCTCGAGACGCTAAGCGTCTCTCGCAGAAACCAAGTGGTAGATAGAGTTTCGAATTTGCACAATAAAAAATCTGCCGACGAACGGCAGATTTTTTATTGTGTTCTACATTCCTTTACCGCAAGCCTTACAATTAGCCTTGTGGGTGAAGAGTTCGTAAATAGCTGATAAACCAACTAAGATGTAGATGACTTTCGCCACCATACTATCCATTCCGCCGAGCCAAGTACCTACGTCCTGACCGGTAAGAGCGAATAATAACCAGTTCAAACCGCCAATAACCAAAAGAATCCAAGCAATCATGTGTAATCCTTTCATTCTATCACCTCCCTTCGATCTGTTGTTTGCATATAGTTTGAGGGCAGACATTAGGCTGTTCCTATCATTGCAATATTCCACAACCGGTCTGTTACCATTAATTATAGCATAATCCCGAGAACAAAAAACGACCTCGTCAAGGAGGCCGCTTTTCTTTTGTCTATTGAATAGGGGCAACAGGTATAAGAGGTTGACGTGGGATCAAATTCCCTTTACGAACCGGGGTAGTAGTACTCGTACCACCGGCCGTCATACCATCACAGGTACGATTGCAACGACCGGGTTGTCCATTATAGGCCGCGTCATCACACATCTCATAACCGCTGAGCATACCATCACCACACCAGAGATTAGGTCCTTCTCTGTAGATATATCGTAATAAGGCTGCATCACCAGCATTAGGAATAAGCGGCGAGCCCGGAGTGGAGATACATACTGCACTGACTTGATTGTCACCTTGAGTCTGATGTACGAGTTTGTGACTGCAATCATAACTATTGATATCCACCAACCAAACAGGAGTAGAGCTTGGAGCAACGAAAATCTGGTATCCCAAAATATTTCCAATAGGCACATCAAAATTAATTGAAACTCCTCCGTTCATTGCAACAACTGTACTCGTAGCTAATCCTGTAGTAATAGGAACACTCTGACCAAGCGTCGGTCCGATGCTTAATTGCTGTTGGTAGCCACTGTTCATAACTGCTGCCATCGCCCGAGACATCTGATCAGTGAATAATAAACCCAAAAGAAAAACCGAGATCATAAGAACCACGGTGATGATTTGGTCGCGGATATCGAGATGCGTTTCTTTGGGGTGACTGACTGTCGGTGCACTGACAGCAGCAACCTTGGACTTTGTTTTTCTTTTGGTTGGCATAATGTTGATAAATTGTAAGTGAGTTTATTATACAACCTTTTTGACAAAGGTGTAAGAGCGAAGATTATTTTAGATGCAAGAAGTTCTAAGTTCAAAATCCTAAGTTCTAAACATCGCATACCACCTGGTTTCTGCGAGAGACGCTTAGCGTCTCGAGCCGCTCTAGCCTGCCCCGAGCTTGTCGAGGGGAAGCCCGCCTCGACTCGTCGCAGCTCGTTACGGCGAGGCGGGCAGTCTAGTCTATATATTGAGTAGTTTTTATAAGGAGGTTATTAGAGATTGCTTCACTCGAGTACGAGTGTCGCAATGACCAGAGGAATGAGAGCTTTGAAGCTTTGAATTCTGAACTTGTTTAGAACTTCGAACTTAGAGCTTAGAACTTTTTTCTTTACGCCCTATAACTTTAATTGCTGCGGTTATAATATGCTCCACCGTCAAACCATACTTCTGCAACAACTCATCTGCTTGTCCCGACTCTCCGAAGGTATCATCTACAGCTACAAACTCCTGTGGCACCGGATACTGAACTGCTAACGTCTCGGCTATTGCAGAGCCTAAGCCACCAGCCCGCTGATGCTCCTCTACTGTCACTACTGCTTTGGTTTTTTTCACGCTAGCCAGAATAGTCTTCACATCGAGCGGCTTGATCGTATGACAGTTAATGACTGTTGCAGCAATATGATGACGCTTCAAAGCTTCTACGGCTAATAATGTCTGATAGACCAGTGGTCCACAGACAATCAAGGTTACATCACTGCCGGTTTGCAGTACTTGAGCCTGACCCAATTTGAAGTTATTCTTTGCATCAATAAAAACCGGTGTATTGGAGCGAGTTAAGCGTAAGTAGACAGGCCCTTGGAGGCGACTGATCGCGATGGTAGCCTGACGGGCTTGCTCAGCGTCAGCTGGAACTATTACGGTCATATTCGGCAAGACTCGCATTAAGGCGATATCTTCTAGTCCTTGATGCGTAGCACCATCCGGACCGACATTGAGACCGGCATGAGTACTGACAATTTTTACATTAGCTTGATTGTAAGCAATGCTGACGCGGATCTGATCCCAATTGCGCCCCGGAGAGAAGACCGCATAGGAAGTCATGAAAGGAATCTTACCGCTCAAAGCTAATCCAGCAGCCACTCCTGCCAGATTCTGCTCGGCTACACCGACATCAAAATAGCGCTCGGGAAACTTCTGCTCAAAATCCAAGAGCTTCGTTGATTCTGACAAGTCAGCAGTCAAAGCCACAATCTGTTTGTTCTTCTGCGCAGCTTCAACCAACCCTCTACCAAATCCAGCGCGGGTGCTATCGCTTTTTAGTTTCTTGGTTTTTAAATAGTTCTTAACTAACATTGAGTATTTGTTGTTGCTGCTGCTACTTTTTTACTTTTAACTTATATTTTTGCCTTTTGCGTTTTTACTTTTGACTTCTCTAATCATGGTCCGCCCGCTCGATCCTCCCTCGCAACGAGCGCAGCTCTGCCAAAGCAATCTTGGCCTCGGCCGGAGTCGGCGGCTGTCCGTGCCATTCATATTTCTTCTCCATGAAATCCACTCCCTTGCCCGGTGTCGTGTGCAGGACAATAACTGTTGGTCGATGTTTGATATGCTGTGCTACCTGAATTGCATTGAGTATAGCTGAAACTGAATGGCCATTAATATTCATCACGTGCCAACGGAATGACTGCAGCTTCTCCGTCAAAGGCTCCAGTGGCATGATCTGCTCAGTCGTGCCGTCGATCTGTATCTGATTGCGATCGAGGAAAACGGTCAGATTACCTAAGTGATATTTTGCTGCCGTCATCAAAGCTTCCCAAGCCTGACCTTCGTCGAATTCGCCATCACTCGAAACACAGTAGACTCGCCAATCACTCCGATCCATCTGCGCAGCTAGAGCCATACCAACTGCTACAGACAAACCCTGACCCAGTGGTCCGGCTGACGCTTCAATACCGGGTAGATCGATACGACTGGGATGACCTTGTAGACGTGAGTTGAGACGTCTCAAAGTTTTCAACTCTGCTTCCGGGAAAAATCCGGCCTGTGCCATGGCCACGTATTGCAACGGTACCAGATGACCCGCAGACAAAATCAGACGATCACGACCCTCCCAGGTGGGATTCTTCGGCTTTAGCCGTAGCGTATCAAAATACAACACGGCAAATAACTCAGCCAAGCCTAATGGTCCGGCCGTGTGACCAGATCCTGCCGTAGCCAACATAGAGATGACTGCCTGACGCAGATCATTAGCCCGTAAAGCTAATTGTTGTTCTGAGTGTTTCATTATTTTTTGACGGCTCGCAACTTGGCCAGAGCTTTGGACCAATCTTTCGCCTGATGCAGATAACTGCCGACAACCACTGCGTCCGCGCCCGCCTTGAATACTTTACCAACCGTTTCAGGGCGAATACCGCCATCAATCACAATGGATCCTTGCTTATAGATGGAACGAAGCTCTTTGATTCTACTTATAACTACAGGTTTAAAGGTGGCGCCATTAAAGCCAGGCTTGATCGCCATCAGCAAGACCGCATCTATCAATGGTAATAAAGGCTTAATCTTTTTTATCGGAGTTGTCGTATTCAGAGCAATCCCTACCTGCACCTTCTGCTTTCGTAGCCAACGAATCAGCTTGGTCGCATCAACATCAGACTCTAGGTGGAAAAATACCCGATAAATCTTGTTGAAGCTGGTGATCTGCTTCAGATACTGATCAGGCTGCTGGATCATCAGATGTAAATCGTAAACAATATCTGTTTTGATCCGACGAATTTGCTTCCAGTCTGAGAACGTCTCATTTGGAACCAAGGTATTATCAGCGACGTCGAGCTGTGCCAAGGGGAAATAGCGCTCTACTTGCGCTAAACGTTTCTTGAACTGGCTGATATTTTTCACTAGTAGAGAAGGGATAATCTCGCGAGTAATATTTTGATTTTTTTCTAAAGAAGTAATCTCTTTCAAACGTCGTACATGACGTACCGCCTGAGAAAAACCGGTTGCCAGCCACACCCTCAATATATCCTGTGCCTGTGCCGCTGTCAGCACGCGTCCAGCCAAACAAAGAATATTACTATCATCATCCTGTCGTGACGTCTCAGCTCCATAGAGACTGTAACCGACGGCAGCTCTGATACCTTTGACTTTATTCGCCACGATACAGACACCCTGTGCGTTACCGCAGAGTAAAATCCCACGTGAGCCTGACTGCTTAGCCACGGCCTTAGCCACACGCAAAGCAATAGCTGGATAGTCATCATCTGGTTGTAGACTGGCGCTACTCAAATCAGCCACCTTCCAATCATGTTGGATGAGCCATTTCTTGACTTGCTCCTTGAGAGCATAGCCGGCGTGATCACTACCTATGATAATCTTGGACATACCGAAATAAATTAAAAAGCAAAATGCAAAAATATAAATTAAAGTTCAAAAATCCTTCTGCAGTCTGTATCTTTAATTTTTGAATTATATTTTTGCATTTGTATTTTTGAATTAAAACCCTAGTACTGTTGTTTCGAACTTTCTGCATAATGGTGCGTCTCCAAAAAGCGGGAAACACCAAGCGCCGCCTTCGCTCCCTCTCCTGCCGCTATTACCACCTGCTTCTCGATCACTTCCGTCACATCACCGCCGGCGAAGATTCCCTCAACCGAAGTCATATTATGTTCGTCAATCATAATTTCTTTCCACTGATTCAGCTTCATCTCGGTCGGCAGATAGCTAACAGACGGCTCTGAACCAATTTCAATAAAAACTCCCTGTACGGCAATCTCGCGTGGAGCTTTGGTCTTGGCATCTTCAATGATGATAGACTCGACAACTTTTGAACCTTTAATTTCTTTGGTCTGACTGGCCATGATGACTTCAATCTTCGGTGATTGAGACAGGCGGGAGACTAAAATAGCATCAGCCGTCGGCGCGAAGGTATCCATCAGGTTAATCAGATATACCTTGGTGGCTAATTTATCCAACTGCATAACAGCATCGAGGGCTGAGTTACCACCGCCAATGACGGCCACCTCTTTATTCTTGAACAAAGGCGCGTCGCAGGTGGCACAGTATATCACTCCTTTGCCTAAAAATTCTTGCTCACCTGGAACATTGAGCTTACGAGGTGTTTTACCAGCCGCAATCAAAACTGACTTGCTATGATATATCCCGTCTTGTGTTGTGACGACGAATTCAGGAGCCAGACCGGCAATTGATCTCACCTCGGCGCCCTGAATTAATTGAATATCAAAATCTTTCAGATGATCAGCGAACTTGGCGGCCAACTCAGTGCCCGATACCAGATGATAGCCAAGATAATTCTCAACATCAGAAGACCAAGCGGCTTGACCGCCAATATCTTTGGATAGTATCAGTGTCTTCAACTGACGGCGCGCCAAATAGACGCCAGCAGACATACCGGCCGGTCCGGCTCCGATGATAATGCAATCGTAGAGTGGTTCAGTTGTTTGTATCGGTGACATGAAAGGTAATTAAAAAAGCAAAAAGAAAAATTTAAAAATAAGGAATAGAGAATTCTTATGATACTACGACATTATTATAGCAAGAAATCAAGCGTTTTCCTATGATGACAATACGAAAAAAGACCCTGTTAGGAATCTTCAAACGCAATACAAAGCTCTACTACCTAACCGCGACGGGAAACCAGCCAACCGATGAAGAACAATAATCCTCCTGCCAATATCACGCCACCGATAATCATAAGTAATAATGATGGAGACTGTGAGGAAATAAAATCAATACCTAACACCTTCGGTTGTTCCTGAGCAAAAACCGCTGGAGTCACAGGCTGACCATTTTTGATATACATTATAGTAGGATCACTTTTGCCCATGACCAAACCTTCTTTGGTCATCTGGGTCGCATACAGTGTGTAACGGCTGGAAACCAACGGCTGAGAGACATAATACGTCCACGCTCCCTGCTCATCTGCTCTGACACTAGCGACAAGTGGGATTTGACTACCATAGAAGAAAAGCGTCACGGTCTGCAAGACTTGAGCCTGTCCGAAAATAACAATTCCTTTACCATTGGCAAATGGCTTCACACTGGTGATCATGAGGCGCTTATCGACATCGCCTGATTGTAGAGGTTGTTGCCAACTGCGTCCAGAATAGAGCAGACTATCCACTGCCTCTATCGGAGCAATCATCGGCCCATTGCCTATTGGGTTGAATCCATGTTGCACTTCATCACCATCCAGATAGCTGTCACCGTCAGTGTCTGACTGATCTTTCTTAGTACCATAACGCAGCTCGGCGTCATCGCTCAATCCATCAGCATCGCTATCAATCATCATTACTGCCGACCAACTGGAGACCAGACTGCCGTCAGCTTCAATAGTCATGGCCGACTCAGCTGGAATTAATTTGAAAATAGGTTGATCGGACAAACCAAATGATTGAATGAAAGGTGAGCCAGTCGGAATACCACGTGCAGATAATCCTTGTTGTAAAGTTTTATAGCTAGTCAAACGACTTTCCAACCCGGTCAAAACTGCTTGAGCTCTCTGACTGATAATCCAATGAGCCGCTGCTTCTCCTATGTGGTCTTTCATAGACTGTTGGCAGGAGTCTTTGGCCAATTGACAACTGATATGCTCAGTCACGGCTTGCCGCCAGTACTCTTGGCATTGTGCCTGATCAGTAATACGCTCGGGTTCGCAGGCTTGAACAAAATAAATCCGACTGAGATAGTTCTGACAATCGCTTAGCTGCCACAGCCCAGCCGTCTGGCACTCTGGATACCGTTGGGCTAATTCCAAAACTGAACATTGGGTAGCGTCGGTCACTCCCGCCTGCTGACAAAATTCTGTCACGGCCGGTGTGGCAGCGGGTATAGTGGTTGTATCTGTCGTAGCGTCGACCGAGACTGCGGCTACCTCTGATGTGGTCGTGGGTGTAGTTGTGACCGCTGTAAGTTTCTCTACTGGTACTGGGTCTGCTAAGGTGAGAATTTTCTTCGGCGCTGTCTGTGATCTTGGTGTTGTTAGATTATAAACTTGCTTCCAACCAGCATCATGCCAGATCTGCACCTTGAACTGACTGTCCAACGTACCAGCCACGATATGATAGGAGCCATTGGGGATCTGAGTAGTATCGACTGCTGACTGCCAATGCTTGCGGGAATCGGCCAATGAATTCAAACTGATCTGTCGTACAACAGAGCCGTCAACGCTTAAGAAAAAAACAATCGGCTGATCTGCTAAAGTGTCGATACTACTAATGAGGAAATAAACCTGATCACTCAGAACATCCTGATCATTTGCTTCAATAGAAAAATTCGTCTGCTGGGCTGGGTCAACAGTTGGAGGATTATCGTAAGGAGAGGTTTGGGCTGCTACCCTCAGTGGGGTGACAGTTATAAGCGCCAATCCGATTAACAAGAGAATTGATGCTAAGAAGTTGATTCTGTTTGCCATGAGTGAATTGGATCTATTACAGGGATACTACGCTCCGACCAAAAGGTCAAGCGTTGCCCGGATAATTGTAGCAGTTTCGCCGGATCTGATATATGGATAGAGATAGTTACCACGTGCTGTAAGGAGGAAAATTCGTCTACGCTGTCACCGGACTCTATCTGTAGCGATCGGATAACGATCAGGATACCCTGCCAGTCTGCCTCCATACCAATACTGAGTGCACCATGGAGCAGGAGCGCTGTCACTGTCGGTTCCTGCGCCTCTGATAGAGCGCTGACCTGAACCTGCACGACCGCTTTGCGAGACATAGTATTACCTAAACGATTGCTGAAGCCGTGTGATAGAACGGGGCTTAATCTGGCTCTGGGCCAGCGGTCCTGCCGGCAGATAGGCTAGCTCTGAAGCGTAGTCTTTCTTACTGTCATCACGGTAGATCAGACCGTAGGGGATTTTCTCTCCCCACTCCCAGGCCTTGGCCCAGGCGGCTGTCCTGTCTCCTACTGTATAACTCTTATCCAGTTGATACAAGCGGTCATAAAAATACTGATAGGTGTTCACTTTATTATAGGTCACGCACGGCTGGAAAATATCGACAAAAGAAAACCCCTTGTACTGGATAGCGTCCATGATTAATTGTGTCAGATGATCAGCATAGCCGACAAAGCCGCGTCCGATAAACCCTCCGCCGGCAGCCAGTGCCATAGCCAGAGGATTCAAGGCCTGATCAATCACGCCTTGAGGGTTGGATTTCGACGGAGTGCCTTTTGCCGTCGTTGGAGAATTCTGTCCCGTGGTCAAACCATACACCTGATTATCATGAACGAGATAGGTAATATCCACGTTGCCACGCAGACCGTGGATGAAATGATTTAATCCTTCGCCATAACCATCGCCATCGCCGCCGGCAACGATGACCGTCAAGTCTTTATTGGCTAGCTTGGCTCCAATGGCAGTTGGTACTGCTCGTCCATGCAGTGAATGCCAACCATAAATCTTGAGTGTATTAGACATATTACCGGAGCAACCGACACCGTAGACCATCAGAACTTTGTGGCTGGGAATACCAAGATTAACAAGTGCCTGTTTCAAACAAATCCACAAAGCAAAGTTGCCGCAGCCAGGGCACCACGTAGGCTTTTTAACAGAGTTGAATTTATCGCGAGGAAGCATAGCGGTGTTAATTAACAAGAAACTCTAAGTTCTAAATCCGAAGTTCTAAACAAATTCGAAATTCCAAATTCAAATTTCAAAACGCTTTCTATAATCATATCTTCTAATAAATCAATATGCATCGTTGTTTCAGTTTAGAACTTTTCTATTTAAAACTTTGAACTTGTTTAGAATTTAGAACTTCGAATTTAGAACTTATTCCCCATTTCTATAAGTCTTGTAAATGTCGTCTAATTTCTTCGGGAAATAACGGTCTCCCGTCGTATTTCAAAAACCTCTGACGTATTTCAAAACCCGTTTCTTGCGCAATGATTTGCCCCAGCTGTCCTGTGCCATTATTTTCCATCAGGATTACTTTTTTGCTACTGTCCAAAACCTTGGTTACCGTTTCTTTCGGGAAGGGCCAGATAACATTCAGGTGTAATAATTTAAACTCATCAGCACGCTTCATCGTAGCCAACGCGTCCAAGATCGGACCTTTGGTAGAACCCCAAGCCACAATTGTTTTCTTGGCCTTGGGATTACCATAGACCGTTGCACCGTTCAGTATTTTGACAGCAGTGGCTAATTTGCGGGCACGTTTGTCATATTGCGCGATGCGATTGGCCGAGCTTTCTTGCGAGAAGCCGTATTCATCATGTTCATCACTATTGGCCAAGAACTCTCCGCCCTTCATACCCGGCAAAGTACGCGGCGAGACGCCGTCAGCAGTGACTTTGAACCGCTTGAAATCTTTGGCCCGGGCAGCGGCTGCGGCCGTCAGTAGTTTACCGCGATTAATTTTAACTTTTTCAACGTCAAACGGCACCGTACTGCGATAGCCTTCAGCCAGATATTTATCACTCAAGATAATCACCGGCAGCTGGTACATCTCCGCCCAGTTGAAAGCCTGTGCCGTCAGATAAAAACATTCTTCCGTATCTCCGGGAGCTAGGATAATACGGGGAAACTCATCTTGAGCCGCGTGCAGGACGAACTGTAAATCAGACTGTCCGGTCCACGTAGGCAAACCCGTAGCTGGTCCGGGACGCTGCACTTCAACTATCACTAATGGTGTTTCGGTAATGCCGGCCAGACCCAGAGCTTCTACCATCAGAGCGAATCCGCCGCCAGAAGTGCCAATCATCGCCCGCGCGCCGACATGAGAAGCGCCCAGCGCCATATTGATAACGGAGATTTCGTCTTCAGCGTGTTTGACGATGATCTTCTGCTCTTGAGCCACACTGGCTAGATAGTGCAGGAGTGATGATGACGGTGTCATGGGATAGGCCGCGAAGAAATTACAACCAGCAGCCAGAGCTCCGAGGGCGATTGCTTCGTTTCCAGGAATGATTAACCGTTCGTGCTTCTTGTCCCGTGGTGTGAAGTGGCTCAAATCGATTTTATACTCCTCTTCTTTGTAAGCTTTCTGCACGTAATCATAGCCTGCCTTGGCAGCGCGCACATTCATCGGGATTAACTTCGGCTTCTTGGCAAAAGCTTCCTGCAGACTGGCGTCGAGCAATCGGAACGGTAGCTTCATCAGCGCCATAGTTGCTCCCATAGCCACTACATTACGCATGATGATGATACCTTCTGCCTGTTGGATTATTTCTTTGAACGGTACGTGGTAGAGTCGGATGTTTTTCTCTGCGCTGTGTTTCGGAATCTTGGTTGTGGTCTTGTCATAGACGACCGCAGCGCCGTGATTCAGCTCATCCCAATGAAAGTCTACTGTGTTTTGATTCAGCGCCACCAGCAAATCCACTTGCTGCTCCAAGCTATAGACGGATCTGTCACTCACCGTCACTTGATAGGTATTATGTCCGCCGCGAATCAGCGATGGATAGTCTGATCCGTCGAAAATTTCGTAACCTGCGCGCGTGCAAATTTTACTAAACGTCAGACCGGCACTTTTGATTCCGAACCCTGCTTCACCACCGATCTTCCACGTGTATTTTTTTACCATGATTGGAATTATTATAACATAGGGAGTGAGTAGTTGGTAGTGAGTAGTGAGTATAAAAATAAGAATGAAAAAATGAGAATTAAGACTTACTAGTTGTAAGTTGTAGGTAACAGCCGATGTGATGCTTGCTGCAAACTTACAACTTTAATCTAAAATAAAAACCCCCGAGCGCCGAAGCGTCGAGGGCGTAGTGAGCATTTAAGCTCAATACTTCGGGAAGCGTCCCGATGGCGAGGATAGCCGGCTAACAGTACCGGCTGAGTGGCCGACGGTTGAAGGTCGAGTGTGCGGGCGACGCGCGCGTCGCCCGGTCCGGTTGTCGAGTGTAACGAGCCGTCATCGACTGCGGTGAGACGAAACGAAACGTCGGGGAGACTTCGGCGTACATCGACGCGTGACCGGTGTTCCGCCGGGTAGCGCCCTCCGAGGTATAGGCCGCCGGGTCGAACCGCACGGGCTTCGTCGAGATATAGCTCCTCAGAACCGCATCGGCATTGGTATTGCCGGCGGTGATCGTCGTCGGAATCAGCGCGACCGCCATCGCTGGGTCGCTGCCGTCCGAGGTCGTCTTCGTCGTCGCGAACGTGAACCCCTCGCCGGTGGCGTTGTTGGGGATCTCCATCGCGTAGGTCGCGGAGAAATTGCAATGACCAAAACAGATACCTTTGGTGGCGTCACTCGTCAGGTTGTTGGACGCCATGGTACAG
>CAZFBK010000007.1:42329-50238 GCA_964517065.1 uncultured Gammaproteobacteria bacterium | reverse complement strand
TGATGTTGTAAGTATACCGAACAAAATACGAAAATGCAATAACCGAAGGTTATTGCAAGCTCTAAGTTCAAAGCACTAAGTTCTAAATAATATCAAATAATCAATACAAAAATTTCAAACATCAGGTGTCTAGGGTTTAAACTTTGAATTTTGAACTTGTTTAGAATTTAGAGCTTAGAACTTAGAACTTCTTGGCTGTTATTGATAAAATAGCTGAATTACCCTAGTATTCAATGATGGAAGCGAAAATAGCTGAATTTCTGGACTCACTGCGGCCGGCACTGAATAGTGACGGTGGCGATGTTGAGTTAGTCGACTTTAATGAAAAAACTAAAGTATTACAACTTCGTTTCCTCGGAGCCTGCAGCCATTGTTCCATCTCAGACGTGACACTGACACGCTATATCCAAGAAGAGCTACATCAAGCCTTCCCTGAGATCAGTGAAGTAGTGGCAGTCTAGCCATTTCCCGATGAAATCGGTATAATACTGCTATGGTCATTATCAAAGCTGTTGCCCATGAAGATTAAAACTTTAGCGCTATTTTATCGTGAACGCTTCGTGTCACTTTTTTTTAATATTACGATTATTTTTGATGTCATAGCCACTGTCATCATCGCCCTACGACAACCTACCTACGGAGCCAGTATCACACTGCACTATAATCGCTTCTACGGTATTGATCAGGTAGGCTCTTGGGTCTGGATGTGGGTCTATCTGGCTGTAGTCATAGCTATTAGTTTGGTCAATTTCTTTTTTGCTTACCGTACGTATACGCGTGATAAATATTTAAGTTATTACGTTTTGACTGCTGGGGCTATTACCTCAGCGGGGTTCCTGCTCTATATTTTATTAATTGGTCCATTCTTGT
This sequence comes from uncultured Gammaproteobacteria bacterium, assembly GCA_964517065.1. Lineage (GTDB taxonomy): Bacteria > Patescibacteriota > Patescibacteriia > UBA1558 > 2-01-FULL-52-15 > CAYYYA01. Next base: position 49,368 of record CAZFBK010000007.1, on the reverse strand, counting down.
AATTATGAATGTTGAAATTATCCGTTTACTTATTTTAAGTACCGTAGCCTTCATCATCGCTATGGCACTCACGCCGGCGTTGACCTATTTTTTGTATCATTACAAATTAGGAGTTTCCGTTCGTGATGAGGGCTCAACACCAATCTACTCCAAACTGCACAAGAATAAATCCGGCACACCAACGATGGGAGGGATTATTATCTGGTTTACTTTATTACTCATGATTGGAGGATTATGGCTGTTGTCGCAATGGAATATTTTCCCTAGCTGGGTCGGTAATCTAAGCTTTTTTTCTCGTTCAGAAACGTTATTGCCTCTCGGAGTGCTTATCTCCTCCGCTTTAGTCGGTTTGCTTGATGATTGGTTCAATATTCGTCGGCAGGGTGGAGGCAAAGGCGGTGGAATGAAAGTTAAGCATCGTTTGCTTATCTACACCCTTATCGCTTTGGTTGGGGCTTTGTGGTTTTATTTTAAACTTGACTGGGATATTCTCCACATTCCATTCATCGGTGAATACAGCTTAGGTTGGTGGTATATTGTCGTCTTTATCTTCATTATTGTAGCGACAGCTTTTTCGGTGAATGAAACAGACGGACTTGATGGCTTGGCTGGAGGAGTACTATTAACCTGCTTTGCCAGCTATGGTACGGTGGCATTTCTCTTGGGCAAATACGACTTAGCAGCCTTTTGTTCGGTTATTATCGGTGCTTTGTTAGCCTTCCTTTGGTTCAATATCAATCCGGCCCGTTTCTTCATGGGTGATACGGGCGCTATGTCTCTTGGAGTTACTTTAGGTGTCGTGGCGCTCTTGACCCAATCTGCCCTGCTGTTACCCGTTATTGGTTTTATTCTTCTCATAGAATCAGTGTCGGTCTTGGTTCAAATCTTTTGGAAAAAAGTTTTCAAACGGAAGCTTTTCCAATCAACACCAATACATCATCACTTCGAAGCTATCGGCTGGTCCGAGCCAAAAGTTGTCATGCGCTTCTGGGTCATCTCGGCAGTTGCATCTGCTCTCGGAGTGATCCTAGCTATTTTGGACAAAACATTATCATAACAACAGATGGTAGCACGTGAAAAAAAACTCCACAGGTTTTGGAGGAAAGTGTGGCATCCACTATCTGGTGATTCTGGACCTCATCAGCCTGACTATGTCTTATTGATCCTCACGGGCATCATTATTTTTTTTGGCTTACTGATGCTGTCATCAGCGACCTCGGTCAAAGGATTTCAGGAGCAGGGTGATACCTACTATTTCATCAAACAACAGATGACGCGCGGGCTGATACCGGGGGTTATCTTGTATTTATTGTTTATTCGCATTCCTTTTATTAAACTGAAGAAATTCAACTGGCTTTGGCTGGCCGCGACTCTGGTACTTTTGATTATTGTTTTTATCCCTGGCTTACAGGTAATAATCAACGGCTCCAAAAGCTGGGTCTCGATCGCTGGCGTCACATTGCAAACGAGTGAGATGGCCAAGCTAACCTTCATCATCTATCTGGCTATCTGGCTTGAGTCAAAGCAAAAAAGCATCAAGGATTTTCGTCATACCTTCATACCTTTTTTAATTTTGCTCGGCGTCGTCTGCGGGCTGATCCTATTGCAACCGGATATGGGTACTATGCTTATTTTCCTGATGGTTGCAACCATCATGTATTTTACCGCCGGTATGAAACTGTCACATATCGGGATCTTGGCTGGCTTATCCGGTATCGTCGTAGCTATCATGGTCAAGCTGGCTCCGTATCGCTTAGAACGACTGGTAACCTTCTTGCGTCCGGATTTTGACACTCAAGGAGCAGGCTATCAGCTGAGGCAAGCTTTGATCGCCGTAGGCTCTGGAGGTTGGTTTGGACTGGGCCTAGGACAGTCACGACAGAAATTTAACTATTTGCCTGAGGTAGCGGCCGATTCAATCTTTGCCATTATCGCGGAGGAGTGGGGATTTATTTTTTGTTTATTCTTGCTGGCTCTCTATCTGATGGTTTGCGTCCGCGGCTTGCGTATTGCCAAGAACGCACCCGATACCTTCTCCAAGCTGGTCACCACCGGCATTATCTCTTGGATTACCATTCAGAGTATTGTTAATATCGGAGCAATCATTGGGATCATGCCGTTGACCGGACTTCCCTTGCCATTTATCAGCTTAGGTGGTAGTAATCTGGCAGTGGTGATGATGGCCTTAGCTATTGTGACCAATATCTCTAAATATACCAAAACAGCATGAATCGCATCCTGATGGCCGGTGGTGGCAGTCTCGGTCCTGTAGCACCGCTGGCAGCTATCAAAGAAAAATTCCCTGAAGCAGACTACTTATGTGTGACAACTCGTAGTGGTCCTGAGTTAGCCTTTCTCAAAAGTCGCGGTATTCGGACGGTCAGCATCTCAGCTGGTAAGCTGCGACGTTATCTCAGCTGGAAAAACATCACCGATATTTTGAATTTCATCATCGGTTTTTTTCAAAGTCTCTATATTGTCGCCAACTATCGGCCAGATATCATCCTGACAGCCGGAGGATTTGTCGCGGTTCCGGTAGTTATTGCCGGAAGACTGCTCGGTAAAAAAATATTTATCCATCAGCAAGATCTGGAGATCGGTCTAGCGAATAAAATCATGGCGCCTTTTGCTACCAAGATTACCGTCATTTTTGAACATCAGGTACGAATGTTTGTTCCCGGCAAAGCTATTTACACGGGCAATCCCGTGAGAGTTTTGCCGGCTCCACGACCAACTCAACGTCCTACTATTGTCATCCTCGGTGGCGGACAGGGTTCGCGCGGACTCAATGCTTTTGTCAATGAATTTTTACCCAGTCTGAGTCAACGTTTTGATATTCACCATATTCTAGGTAAGGACAATAAAGACCAATCGTTATTATTGCCACCTGAAACCTATCATAGCTACCAGTTCGTGGATAAAGAATTACCACATTTACTCGCTGATGCAACAATCGTGATCACCCGTGGTGGTTTATCGACGTTAACCGAATTAGCTTATCTGGCGAAACCAGTCATTATCATTCCCTTACCCCATAGTCATCAAGAGGGTAATGCTCGTTTTTTTGCTTTGCACAAAGCTGCCCAGATGGTCTCTCAGGGCTCAAGCTCTGATCTGTTGCGTGCTATTGAGCTCTTATATGCCGACGATCATACTGCTCGTGAGCAAGGAAAAAAATTACAAGAATTATTTAACCCACAGGCAACTGAAGCCTATGTGGCTTTGATCAAACAAAATATTGCTCTGGCGATCGAGATGAAGCCAGTAGCCTTCTTATCGGGAATAGGCGGGATCGGGCTGTCAGCTCTGGCACGCTACTTCCTGCAACAGAATTACAAAGTAATCGGTTCCGATCTAACCAGTAGCACGGTGACAGAGGGTTTGGAAGCGCAAGGTGTCAAAATATTCTACGAGCAGACCAAAAAAAATTTGCCAGAAAACGTCAGCTTGTTTGTCTACTCTTCTGCTCTGCCGGCCAATCATGAGGAATTAGTTGAAGCCAAACGTCTTCATATTCCGACATATACGTACAATGAGTACTTGGGCTTGTTGTCTGAGAAATTCCAAACTATAGCTGTCTCCGGTACCCATGGTAAGACGACAACGACTGGTTTGGTGGGGTATATGACCAAAGAAGCGGGTATTGATCCGACTATTATCGTCGGAGGATTAATTCCTCAATTTGAGGGCAACTTTGTGGCCGGTAATTCGGATGTGCTAGTAGTTGAAGCTTGTGAGTATCGCTCTCACATGCTCAATATCAAGCCCAAGATCATCATTTTGACTAATATTGAAGAAGATCATCTCGACTACTTCACAGATTTGAAGCATATCCAGAGTCAGTTTCAAAAATTCGTCGATGCCTTACCTCCTGAAGGTGTTTTGATACGCAATGCCGATGATGCTAATTCTCAGGTCATTACGACCAATCGCAAAATTGTCACCTTTGGCATTGATACTCCGGCTGATATTCAGGCAACGAATTTGGTGATCACCGATCAACATCAGGAATTTGATTTGGTAATCAATGACACAATGGTTGATCATATCAGCCTGCAGATACCGGGACGTTTCAATGTCTATAATGCTTTGGCAGCTATTGCCTTGGCTCATCATCTGGATCTAGACTTAGCTATAGTGAAACGTTGCTTGAGCGCCTTTCATGGCTCATGGAGACGGTTTGAGAAAATAGGCTACTACCATGACTGTCCGACTTACTCTGATTATGCGCATCATCCGACTGCGATCAAAAAGACGATCGAAGCAGCGCAGAAGTTTTATCCCCAGAAAAATATCTTTGTCATTTTCCAACCGCACTCCTATGCTCGCACTGAGACACTATTTGAACGTTTCAGCCAAGCTTTTCAGGCTGCAGACAAAGTTATTATTACCAACACCTATGAAGTAGCGGGGCGGGAAGATCATGAGCACACTGACCCGGCTCAGCAGTTGAGTCAGGAGCTTGGGGCGCAGCCTCATTGGTATGCTGCTAACTGGTCAGAAGTTGAAACGTTGATCAGTCAGCACTACGCCAAAGATGACATTTTATTATTCATGGGCGCCGGAAGTATTGATTCCCTAGCCCGCAACACCTTACGACATGCTTAATTTTCAATCCAACGTACTCCTAGCAGACTATACGACCTTCAAAATCGGCGGACCGGCTGATCATTTTGTCATTGTGAATCAATCAGAAGAAACCTTAGAAGCTCTGCGTTGGGCACAGGAGCAGCACCTACGTGTCTTTGTGCTTGGCGGTGGCAGTAATGTTGTCTTTCCCGATGAAGGCTACCGTGGTCTGGTGGTTAAACTAAACTACCAACAACTAAACATTAGTAACGAGCAGGTGACTGTCGGAGCTGGATTTATCTTGGCTGATCTCATTAAAGAGACAATCAAAGCTGGTTTAGTGGGCTTGGAGTTCGCCGCTGGTATCCCTGGATCGGTCGGCGGCGCCGTCGTCGGCAATGCCGGCACCTATGGCAAAGACATGCATGATGTACTGGATTACATCAACTATATTGATATTGATTCGCTGCAGGCCAAGCACATGAATACTACCGATGGAGACTTCACCTATCGTCACAGTACGTTCAAAGAGCATAGCTATGTTGTGACAGAAGTTGCTTTGAGTCTGAAAAAAGGGGACGTAGAGGCCAGCCAGAAAGTTATTGATGAACGTCTCGCGACCCGTCATGCCAAACATCCGACTGAACCGTCTGCCGGCTGCATTTTCAAAAATATTCTGATGGATCAGATTGATACTTCGAAGCTGGCGGAGAAAGGTTTAGACCTCAAACCGTTCGAAGCGCACAACAAAATCCCAGCTGGATTTCTAATCGACAATCTGGATTTGAAAGGCAAAACTATCGGCGGAGCTCAAGTCTCACCGAAGCACGCCAACTATATTATCAACACGGGTAAAGCCACCTCTGCAGATATCAATATGCTGGCCAGTCTGATCAAGCAGCAAGTGCGTGATACCTATGGGATACAATTACAGGAAGAGGTACGGTTTGTGTATAACTAGATAAACTCGAAATTCGAAGGAAATTTCAAATCAAAACAGTCCTGGTTATTGCGAGCGGCTCTGCGCGAAGCAATCTCTAATAGATTCCTAATAGAAAAACCACTCAATAGATGGACTAGACTGTTTCGCCTCGAGTACGAGTCTCGCAGAAACCAATTAATTTTGGTTATTGCGATCCCGAGCTTCGGAGGGAGAAGCAATCTCTAATAACTTCCTTATAGAAACTATAATCGAAATGAAAAGCGATTATTCCTATGCCGTTTATATAATGGCTAATTCGAAGCGCACCCTGTATACAGGAATGACTAATAACCTATTCGAGCGAGTTTGGGAACACAAACAGCATACCAACCCAAATAGTTTCACAGCACGATATCAGATCCATGATCTGGTGTATTACGAAGAATTTCAATATGCTGAGGATGCTGTTGCTAGAGAGATTCAGCTCAAGGGAGGTTCTCGCAAAAAGAAGCTAGATCTGATTGAAAGTATGAATCCAGAGTGGAAAGACCTAGCAGAAGATTGGTATGACGATACCACTGAAACAGGCGCAAGAGATTAATATGCACTACTCAATAAATTGACTAGACTGCTTCGCCCTGCTGGGCTCGCAGTAACCAGTTAGAAAAAAAAATCCGAGCTCAGATCCCCGTTATCAACGGTTCACTGAGCTCGGTTGTTCTCCGAAGAGATTTCTAACCTTTCAGCACCGTGACGACAGCTTGCTTCCAGTCGCAGCCCTCCGGGCTGCCCAGGACTTCCTGACAGGCTTTGCAGATAGCCAGGAATCGACGCGAGAGAAACGTTTCGTGAATCTCCGGCGCCGCGAACATCGGATTTGGAACCTGCACGGTTCTCTCGATGGAATCAAACCTGGTCTTCAGATCTTCCTTTTCGGGCTGACCCTCCGGAATACAGGCCAGGATCTTCTCTGCGATCTCTGCCGTGTTTCGCATGGTTGCCATGGTAATAGTCCCTTTCTCTACTTAGCTGGAATGTGAAGTTTAGAACGACGGAACGTATGACTTTTCTATGTACCATAATATATTAGATGTGTCAATATCTCATCTTGAAGACTAACTTTGTTTATGGTATGTTAAATATATGAGTAGACAATTTTACGGCAAAAACCTAGAAATTACCGAGAGTTTACAGGAGTATCTGAACACCCGTCTGGATACGCTCTATAAGCTGGCCAACGAGGTTATTTCCTGCCGAGTGGATATCAGCCGCGATAGTCGACACAACAAAGGTGATATCTTCCGCGTTGAAATAAATTTCAATATTCCCGGTAAGTTATTACGGGTGGTCGAGACCAAGCCCGACACTCGGGAAGCTATCGACCTCGTGGTCAACAAGCTGATGAATCAGCTCCGTGTGATCAAAAACAGAAAGCTCTGGCAACGCAAACTAAGTAGTATCTTTAAGCGAACCTAACATCAATGTCCATCCTGACGAAGCTATTTGGTGACGCCAATGTGCGTTTTTTAGATAACCTCCGAACCGAGG
>CAZFBK010000007.1:39027-42229 GCA_964517065.1 uncultured Gammaproteobacteria bacterium | reverse complement strand
GAATTCGGCTTCGATCATTTGCGTGATAATCTCAACCAAAACAAGGAAGAACAAGTTCAACGTGAACTTAACTACGCTATTGTCGATGAAGTCGACAGTATTTTGATCGATGAAGCTCGTACACCGTTGATCATCTCGGCGCCTGATATGGAATCAACGGATAAATACATCCAATTTTCCAAATTAGTAGAACAGTTGGTTGTGAATGAGGATTACAATGTGGATGAGAAGCTGCGAGCCGCAACCTTGACTGACGCTGGCATCAGCAAAATGGAGAAAGCTCTGGGTGTCGACAATATCTACAGCGCCAATGGCATGGAGACCGTACATCATATTGAGCAAGCGTTGAAAGCTAAGACCCTGTTTCAACGTGACAAACACTATGTAGTCAAAGACGGAGAGATCCTTATCGTCGATGAATTCACCGGCCGCTTGATGCAGGGACGCAGATATTCTGAAGGTTTGCATCAGGCTATCGAAGCCAAAGAAGGTGTAGCCATCCAACGGGAAAATAAAACCATGGCGACCATTACCATTCAAAACTATTTCCGTCTGTACAAGAAGTTGGCGGGTATGACCGGTACTGCTGCCACGGAAGCAGAGGAGTTGAACAAAATTTACGGACTGGAAGTTACCACCATCCCAACTAATAAGGACATGATTCGTCAGGATCTGTCGGACCGTATTTACAAGACAGAAAACGGTAAGTTCACAGCCGTTATTAACGAGGTAAAAGAGCGTCACGCCAAAGGCCAACCGATACTCATCGGTACTATTTCAATTGAAAAAAATGAATTGTTGGGCATGCTACTTGAGCGTGAAGGTATTCCGTTTCACTTATTAAACGCTAAGCAGCACGAGAAAGAAGCAGAAGTCTTGGCTCAGGCCGGTATCAAAGGTGGTGTGACCATAGCTACCAATATGGCTGGACGCGGTGTGGATATCAAGCTCGGCGGTATTCCTTTTGATAAAGCTAAATATGAAGAGATCGTAGCGCTCGGTGGCTTACACGTCATTGGTACTGAGCGACATGAGTCACGACGCATCGATAATCAGCTCAGAGGACGTTCTGGTCGTCAGGGTGATCCGGGTAGCAGTCAATTCTACGTCTCTATGGACGACGACTTGCTGCGTGTTTTTGGTTCTGAGCGGATGAAGAGCATCATGAATGCGCTGGGCTTGCCGGAAGACGTGGCAATTGAGAACAGCATGATCTCGAAATCAATCGAATCAGCTCAGAAAAAAGTAGAAGGCAATAACTTTGATATCCGCAAACATTTAGTTGAGTATGATGATGTCATCAACAAACAACGTGAATACATCTACCGCGAGCGTCAGGCTATCCTTGACCTGTCAGCAGGAGCCAAAGCAGGAGAGTCGAGCCCGCTGACAGAGCGGTTAAAAGCTGATATCAAACAAGAAATTATTGAACTCGTCGGATTCCATACTTCAGCACCGCATCGTGGAGAATGGGGAATTAAAGAAATCAAAGAAACGATCAATACTATCTATCCCTTCAAACCAGAAGAACAAAAGAAGGTTGATGATATTGTAGCCAAAACAACCAGCGATGAAGCTATGCGTGATGAATTGGTTGATTACCTCTATGGACTGGCTGAAGCTTCCTATGACCAGCTGCAACAGTACATCACGACCACTATTGGCGTACAGGATGCTGAAGGACGCAATCCATTAGTCGATATTGAGAAAAGCGTCATCCTCCGCAGCCTTGATACCCTCTGGGTGGAGCATTTAGATACGATTCAATTGCTTCGTTCCGGTATTGGTCTGCAGGGCTACGGTCAGCGTGACCCCTTAGTCGAATACAAACGTGAATCAAAGCGATTATTCGACGACCTGTTGAAATCTATTCGCAGTCAAACAGTCCATACGATCTACAAAGTTTCTATTGCTCAGAGACCAGGTGAAGTTCATACTCACCAGCCTCTACTCGTTGAGCAGAAATCAGATGTACAGCTTTTCTCCGGTCAGGAGAAAACAACAGCACCGGAGCAGATCATGACCCCAAAGCCGACTGATGATGAGGGTAATAAGATTGGCAGAAATGATCCTTGCTACTGTGGTTCCGGAAAAAAGTATAAGAAATGCCACGGGGCGTAATTCGTAAGGACAGGTCTTGACCTGTCCTATGTGCACCAATTAAACTACTTTTCATGAAGCGACCCACGCTCGATAAATTTTACCGATTTACTGTTGATGGCTTAGGAATCTACGAGGTTGTAGATAGAGATTGTCCCAAGGACGACCCACGCCGAAAGAATAAACCAGATGGTTCATGGCTGCATAAAATTGGAGGTAGCTACCCAGGGGCAATATCATTTTGGACACATGACGGTCTTAAAAGATATAAAGAATCAGGTCTATTTGATTGGCACACATCGGTTGTGAATGGAAGGGTTAAAATGTTAACGGTTTCTGAACCAACTTATATATTATATCAAGATGAATATCAGATCATGGTTATGCCTAAAGCAATTCAGACAATCGACGAACTAATTGAATCTGTCAAGTTTGTTGTCGCAGAGAGCTCTGCAATGTCCAAAGCAATCCTCAACGAGTCATTTCCCATCACATCGGTCACTATTTTTTCACATTCTGATTCAGAATTTGAAATCCTGAAAGGTTTACTGCAGCAATTAGGTAAACCTTTTAGTTTTAACAACGGCCCGAGAGTAGTGTTGCATAAACCAATAACTTTCGGTGCTCATAAGATAACACATGTGCGTATTAGACGGCCGGATGTAGAACGGCCACAGATGGGTTGTAATGACTTCGATACCGAGTATGTAAGTTTTAAAGACAAGTATTTAACCCTGCATCCAGAAAATCTAAGTTTAATCACTCGACCAGAATACGAAATGATAGAGTTCCATCATCCGGAATTTAATGTACTAGCCTATGTTGTCTCCAATTAGTCTATACCTGTAGTAATGAAACAACTTACCTTCCGTCTGACACCAGGTCAGCTATTGAAAGAAGAAATAGAACGCCGCACAAAAAATGTAGAAGCGGGCGTACTATTATCTGTCGTCGGTGCCCTTGAGAACGCCAATCTGAGAATGGCCGGAGCTACCATTGATCACCAAGACGTCCGTAGCTTTGCCGGTCCTTTTGAGATTGTTTCCGGCACCGGCACGATTTCGAAAGACGGTTGTCATATTCACATCGCCGTCTCGGATAA
>CAZFBK010000007.1:1338-38927 GCA_964517065.1 uncultured Gammaproteobacteria bacterium | reverse complement strand
GCACCGGCACGATTTCGAAAGACGGTTGTCATATTCACATCGCCGTCTCGGATAAAGATGGTCACGTCTTCGGCGGACATTTGAAAGATGGTTGCACAGTCGGCGTCACCGTGGAAGTTGTTATCGGAATATTTGATGATGTGGTTTACGCTCGGGCTTTAGATCACAACACAGGATTTGAGGAACTAACAATTACATAGTAAGTATGCGACTATTTGTCACTTCGTCATTTATTGACAGCCGAGAAGCAACTCTGAAGCTTTGTTCCCTTGTTAGAACATCTGGTTTCGAAGATTTTAGCTTCATACGAGATGTAGAGAAATTCCAAGTGACTTTCGACGATCCTAAAGACATGATGATTAGAGCTCTAGATGAACTAAGGAAAAGTGACGTTTTACTGATCGATATGAGCAAAAAACCGACAGGCCGAGCTTTTGAAGCTGGTGCGGCATTTGCACTAGGTAAAAGGATAGTAGTAATTCTGAAAAAAGGGACCAAGATAGAAAACGTTACCATTGGGATCGCGGATGTAATTATCGAGTATGATCAAATTGATGACATAGTTGAGAAGTTAAGGGAATACAATGAAACTTTTGATGAGTAGTAAAATTAAACTCGGCGCCTACCAGCATTACAAAGGCGGCCACTATAGAGTCTTATCATTAGCTAAGCACAGCGAGACGCTAGAAGATATGGTGGTGTATGAGGCGTTATATGAAAATGACCTAGGTAAAATATGGGTCAGACCGCTAGCGATGTTTCTGGAAGAAGTTGAGGTCAATGGTATAATGGTACCGAGGTTTAAGTATCTGGGTTAACTTCATACTGGTCATTGCGAAACTCGTACTCGAGTAAAGCTCGACTCGCGGAGCTTGTCGACACGAGGCGGGCAATCTCTAATAACTTCCTTATAGAAAACTACTCAATAGATTGACTAGACTGCCGCGCCCTGAGTACAGGGCTCGCAGAAACCAAGTGGTGAGAGTCATTGCGAACTTTTAATTTTGCGAAAATACTCTGCAGGTTGTACGAACTACAATATTTCATCGGATACCCCCTCTTGGCGAAGAGGGGCTCTGGGGCGTTTGATCCGACTGTTTCGAATTTAGAATTTCGTGTTTCGAATTTCCGCCCTGCGGGCAGCACTTGTTTTTTTACGCTCATCTGCTAACATTCTCACAGTTATGTCCAAGTACTATCACCAATCATCTACGAGAGGTCCCAAAACAACCACCAGAACCCAAATCTGGTCAATTTTCGCCGGTATTATCGTACTGACGCTTTTTTTCTTAGCGGTCAGTCTTCATATTCCTGCCAATTGGCCGGGAAGCGGGTGGATTAATAAGTTTTATCCACACCTCGGTCTTGACCTTCAAGGTGGTACTCACCTTGTATACGAGGCTGATACCAACAATCTGACAGACGGTGAGAAAGCTAGTGCTGTCGACGGTGTACGTGAAGTTATCGAACGTCGTATCAATGCCTATGGTGTATCAGAGCCTTTAGTTCAGACCACACGTCAGGGCTCCAGCTATCGCGTGATTGTAGAACTAGCCGGCGTTACCAATGTCAACGACGCCATCAAATTAATCGGTCAAACTCCGCTGTTAGAATTTAAAGAGATCGACCCAACAGCCAAACCAACTGACAACGCCAGCAGCACCAAGGCTATTGATACCTATAATGTTGCTCAGCAGAAAAAGGCTGAAGATACGCTGAAAAAAATCAAAGCAGGAGGAGACTTCGCAGCTTTAGCTAAAGAATTATCAGAGGACCCAGGAAGTAAAGATACTGGTGGAGATCTTGGTTTCACGACCAAAGGAAAATTTGTACCGGCTTTTGATGATGTTATTTTCGATAAACTGAAAGACGGTCAATTGGATCCAGAAGTCGTCACCTCACCATTTGGTTATCACATCATCAAGCGCGTCGCCAGTCGAACTAATGACAAAGGCGAGCTGGAAGTTCAGGCTAGCCATATTTTGTTCCAAATCAAAACGATTGATAACAACAATGAAGTTAATTGGAAATCTACAGGATTAACGGGTAAGCAACTGAAGAAAGCCCAAGTTACCTTCGCCGGGCAGACCAACGAACCGCAGGTTAACCTTATTTTCAACGACGAAGGAACTAAACTATTCGCTGCCATTACCAAATCGAACGTCGGCAAACAGGTAGCTATCTTCCTTGACGGTCAGATTATCAGCGCTCCGACGGTACAGACTGAGATCACCGGAGGCACGGCTGTCATCACCGGCAACTTTAGCTTGAGTGAATCAAAACTCTTAGCACAACGTCTCAATGCCGGTGCTTTGCCAGTAGCTATTAACTTACTGAGCCAACAAACCATCGGCCCAACCTTAGGTGAAGTATCATTGGAACGAAGCTTATTAGCTGGTTTGATCGGTCTGATCCTCGTCGCGCTCTTCATGCTGATTTATTACCGCATACTGGGATTAATCGCTGTTATTGCTCTCGGCTTCTATACCGTTATTAACTATGGACTGTTCATCATGATCCCCGTCACGCTGACGACCGCCGGTATTGCCGGATTCATCCTATCTATCGGTATGGCAGTCGATGCGAATGTTCTTATTTTCGAACGTACTAAAGAGGAGTTACGCGCCGGGGAACACCTTGATAGTGCGATTGAAAAAGGCTTCAGCCGTGCGTGGCTCTCCATCCGCGACTCAAATATTTCCAGTTTGATTACTACCGCTATTCTCTTCTGGTTCGGCTCATCTACTATCAAAGGTTTCGCTCTGACACTGGGACTCGGTATCCTAATCAGTATGTTTACTTCAATCTTCGTCAGCCGTAATCTGATCCAGCTTATTGCCCCTGGGGCTTGGCTCGGCGACAAGTTGGCCTTATTCGGTGTTAAGAAACCAAAAAACTAGCTATGTTTGATATTATCGGAAAATATAAACTGTGGTTCTCCTTATCAATACTATCCATAGTTTTAGGTATGGTTGCTATCGGTATCTGGGGTTTGAAATTCAGCCTGGATTTCACCGGAGGTAGTCTAATGGAATTACGCTTCAATGATGGCAGACCAAATACCGAGGAGATTAGCACTATATTGCAAGCCAACGGACTTGAGCAGTCTCAAATACAACCGAGCGGTGAACAGGACTATCTGATCCGTAGTGAAAGTATTGACGAAACTAAGCATCAGACAGTGTTGAAAGCGGTGAAAGATGGCACTAAGAAAGATATTACTGAGCTTAGCTTTCAATCTATTGGCCCAACTATCGGCAAAGAGCTGCAGTCCAAGTCTATCTGGTCTATTCTCATCGTCATTCTAGCTATTATCAGTTACATCGCTTTTGCCTTCCGCCATGTTTCCAAACCAGTAGCTTCTTGGAAGTATGGCGCGGCTGCTGTTATCGCTCTGGTCCACGATTTATTAACTGCTATCGGTATCTATGCCATTGCCGCTCATTTCATGCACTGGGAAGTTGATGGTTTATTCATTACTGCTTTACTAACAATCCTTGGTTTCTCTGTCCACGATACCATCGTCACCTTTGACCGCACACGAGAATTACTACGCCGTACCAGTAGCACTGACTTTGCGCAGACAGTTAATGAAGCTATCAATCAAACTATAGTTCGCTCTCTCAATACTTCCATCACAGCATTATTGACCTTAACGGCTATTTTCCTCTTCGGCGGGGAGAGTACCAGGCATTTTATTTTCACTTTAATTGTCGGAATTATCATTGGAACATATTCTTCAATTTTTGTCGCCTCGCCAATTGTGGTACTTTGGAGCAGATTGCAGAAAAAGGCCTAAAATCCTCGAAAAATAGCTATTTTCAAAGAATGTCAGGCCTATGCTTGACGTTTTTTATATATTATGCTATATTCATGGCAACATATTCTTATGTCTGATAATATCCTCGACCAAGTAATCACTTCCAAGCAAAAAGCTGCCATCTTCGATTTCGACCCGAGTGAGATCGTTGGCAAGCTGTTTTCTGCTTTGAGCGACCGCGAGAAAGAAATCATCTGCCGTCGCCATGGTCTGTGTGATCAACCAAAAGCTACCTTGGAAGAAATTGGCAAACAACATAAGGTTACACGTGAACGTGTACGTCAGGTAGAGAACAGCTCTTTGAAGAAAATCAAGGATAGTTTTGATAAGGAGATTTTACACGCTGTAGAGAACCTAGCTAATGCGGTACTGGCTGAATACGGCGGCGTCATGACCGAGGAGCGTCTGATCACCCAATTGCTGCAGGCACCGGGGGATACCGAGCCGAATCGCGCTGCTGTCCGTTTTTTGCTTAATCAATTACTAAGCGAGAAATTTCAAGGAGTCAAAGAAACTGACGAACACAATAAAGTTTGGGCTTCGATGGAAGCATCATGGGAACATTTCCTGACCAATGTCCGTAAGATCAACGAGCTGGTAGCTGCCCACCAAGAGCCTTTGCCTTTGTCTGAATTGATTGAAAAGGTGAATTCTGCTACCGAGATCTTCTGGACTGACCTTAATGAGGAGTTAATGACCAATATTCTCGACGTTAGCAAAAAGGTCAATAGCAATATTTATAACGAGTGGGGCGTCAGTGACTGGTCTACCATCAAGCCGAAGCGCATGAATGATAAAATCTATATGGTCTTGAAGAAGTCTGGCAAACCAATGCATTTCTCTGATATTGCCAAGGCTATCAATGAAGCCAAGTTTGACAATCGTATTGCCTATCCGGCTACGATTCATAATGAACTGATTTTGGATAACAAATTCGTCCTGGTTGGCCGCGGTATCTATGCTCTGACCGAATGGGGTTATAAACCGGGTGTCGTCACAGAAGTAATCGAAGAAGTAATGAACGAAGCTGGTAAAGCAATGACTAAGGATCAGATCATCACCAATGTCTTGAAGAAACGCATCGTCAAAAAGAGTACGATCGTCTTGGCTTTGATGAACAAAGATAAGTTCGTCAAGAACCCAGATAAAACCTACCGTCTGAAAACTGAATAAACCAATTGTGGCGAGAAGCCACCATTCTTGATATACTATAAGCAGCGACAGCTGCTTTGTTTAATTATATTCATGATTAGTTTCCATCCCGAAGTCATCTTTGCCTTCATCAATCAAATCATAGCCGACACAGCAGGCAAAAATGTGTTCTATGTTTTTTGGTATTTCTTTATTCATGGGGTCTGGATTCTTTTCATCTATCCTGTTGGCTATCTACTTTGGACGCTCTGGCTTGATAGCAGAAATACTAAATATTTGAGTACTATTAACTATACCTACCTTTCGATTGACATACCGGCCGATAACGAACAAATGCCCAAGGCTGTTGAGCAAATTTTTGCTACTATTGCTGGCGCACATGCTAGCATGACCAAAGGTGAGGAATGGTGGGAGGGTAAAGTTCAACTGTCTTTTTCTTTCGAGCTGGTTGGTATTGATGGCTATTTAAGCTACATCATCCGTACTCCGACCGGACTGAAAGAAGTCGTACGCTCAGCTATCTTTGCCCAGTACCCTCAAGCGGAAATTACCGAGGTTGAGGACTATGCCAAGAACGTCCCAACGACATATCCCGATGAGAAATATAATGTTTGGGGAGCTGAGTTAGTTTTATCCAATAAACAATACTATCCCATCAAAACCTATCCCGAGTTTGAGGAGAAGTTGATGGGTGAGTTCAAAGATCCTATGGCTGCGGTCTTGGAGACCATGAGCAATCTCCAGAGAGGCGAACAGGTCTGGTTGCAAATTATTGTTAAGCCTATAGGTTTTGAGTGGGTAGCCGATGCTAAGAAGTTTGTCGACAAACTAGCAGGGAAAAAAGCCGCACCTCCGAAGCCGGCCTTCGGACCATTATCAGGAGTAGCCTCATTCTTCGGTGATTGGATATCATATAATAATACTATTAGCACCGCCGTTAAACCTGAAGAAAAAAGAAAGGATGAGCCCGTCAGCAAAATGCTGTATCTGACACCGGGCGAGCGTGAGGCTTTGGAAGCGGTGGAAAAGAAAGCTAGTAAGATCGGCTTCAAATGCAAAATCCGTCTCGTCTACATCGCTGAGAAGGAAATTTTCTCATCCCAACGAGTGGTCTCCTCGGTTTTTGGAGCTATCAAACAATTTAATAGTAATCACCTCAATGGTCTGAAACCTGACGGTCTCACCAAAACCACCGCCTATTATGGCTGGGGACTGGCCAAACGCAAGAAAGCTCGTCGGCAAACCAATATAGTACGTAACTACATTAGCCGGTCGAGCTGGGCGGGTAGAGACATGTTTATTTTAAATATTGAAGAATTAGCTACTCTTTATCATTTCCCGATCATGACGGTCAAGGCGCCTCAGATGCCAAAACTGGAAATGAAGAAGTCAGAACCACCGTCATATTTACCTTTGGCTAGCAGCAACTTCGATGAAGGCGGTACCAGTAGTTTGCGTGATGAATTGGATCAGCTCAATATGTCCAACGCTCACTATGAGCAACGTTACGGCGCTAACCGCAACCAACGTCCCACCACCCAGAACGAAGCTGAAGAAGAAACAGCTCCGGACTCGGTACCGCATAACTTACCTCTAGGTTAATATCATGCAAGAACCAAATCATAGTGTAAATATTTTTGCCAAAACCAACTTCCGTAACGCGGATCATCGTTTTGGTATTAAGCAAGACGACCGCCGCCGTCATATGTATATCATCGGTAAGACCGGTATGGGCAAATCGCAGATTATCGAAAATATGGCGATCCAAGATATACAGGGAGGTCGCGGTATTGCTTTTGTCGATCCTCACGGTGACACTGTCGAACGTTTGCTCTATTTTGTACCGCCGGCTCGTATTAATGATGTAGTCTATTTCAATCCGGCTGACATGGAGTATCCTATTGCTTTCAATGTCTTAGAAAAAGTCCCTGATGAACAACGTCATCTGATGGTTTCTGGTTTGATCGGCGTTTTCAAGAAAATCTGGGCTGACTCCTGGGGACCTCGTTTGGAGTATGTCTTACATCACACGATTCAGGCTTTGGTAGAATATCCAAACTCGACCTTACTCGGTATCATGCGTATGTTAGTGGACAAAACCTATCGTAATAAAGTCGTGGATAAACTGACTGATCCGGTCGTCCGATCCTTCTGGGTGGATGAATACGCCAAGTATCCTGATACGTTGAAAGCTGAAGCGATCGCTCCGATTCAGAATAAAGTGGGACGGTTTTTGAGTTCTGCTCTGATGCGCAACATTGTCGGTCAGGTAGAGTCGGCTATTAACATGAGAGAAATCATGGACAGCGGCAAAATCTTGCTGATCAATCTGTCCAAGGGTAGAGTAGGTGAAGATAACTCAGCCTTATTAGGTGCTTTACTGATTACCAAAATCCAGCTGGCTGCTATGAGCCGCGTCGACATACCAGAGTCAGAGCGCCGTGATTTCTACCTCTACGTTGACGAGTTTCAAAACTTCGCCACAGAGAGTTTTGCCAATATTTTATCCGAGGCCCGCAAATACCGCCTCAACTTAATCGTGGCTCACCAATACATTGCTCAATTATCCGACGGTACCAATACTACGGTGCGTGATGCCGTCTTCGGTAACGTTGGTACTATTGTGGCTTGTCGCGTGGGAGCGGCTGACGCGGAATTCCTTGAGCAGGAGTTCGCTCCTGAATTTACCCAGGAAGATTTGGTTAATCTGCCGAAATACAAGATTTATTTGAAACTGATGATTGATGGTGTGACGTCAAACTCTTTTTCTGCCAGCACCTTGCCACCATTTGATCTACCTTCTGACGGTCCGGTCAATCGCGACAAGATTATCCGCAGTTCACGTGAACGCTACGCCGGTAATAGGGCGGAGATCGAAGAAAAGATCAGTCGCTGGAGTGATAACAATATGCTGGCGACCAAGATTGAACATCAGCTAGCTTCAGAAGGACCGGCTAAACCAGGTGGATCTTCAGCTCCTTCGTACCGCCGCGATGCTAATATTGACACTACCCGCCGACGGGACGATCGGCCAAAATTTGTCCCGCCGACACCGAGAACGCCCGTCGAAGCCCCGAAACCAGCCAGAGCGACAGGCACCGGTGATTTCGTGGCGCAATGTGATAACTGCGGTAAAGATGTACACCTCAATTTTCAACCCAAATCTGACAAACCAATCTATTGTCGCGAATGCTTAAACTTACCAAAGGAACAGCGCAAGAAGTTTGTACCGGTACCGGAGCAGAATAATATTCCTAAAGCTATCAGTTTGCAGGAAGCGATCAAAAAAGCCTTGCCCGAGATTCAGGATCGCATCATCAAAGACGAACCTCCAGAGGAGCAGTCCGCCGGCACTGCAGTGCAGCCTGGTCAGACTATCACCTTCAAATAAAATTCATGCCCTACTTTCTCAAAACAAAAAAACTCGATATCGAAACCGGACAGTCAAATATAGCACTGTTGAACGAAAAAGAAGCTTGGCACTACGGTATTCATGCTGGCGACAAATTGAAAATTAGCTGGAAGGCCAAATCACTGACGGTCGAGGCTAATACAACCAAAACGAAAGTTAAGCCAGGCCAGATTGGCTTGTACAAAGATATCTGGAGCAAAAAGTCCTTGCCACTCGGCAGTATCGTCCAAGTGGAGTTTCAGGAGCGTCCCAAGTCAATACAGGCTATCCAGAAGCGTCTGCAAGGCAAACATCTGACCTATCCTGAGATCCATCAGATCATGGCGGATATTGTTTCTGATAAACTGTCACACACCCAGCTGACCTATTTTGTCGCTTCTGGTTATCTCAATGAATATACCAATGAAGAGTTAGTTTTCCTGACCAAAGCCATGGCTGAGACAGGAGACACACTGAAATTCAAAGGTATCGTGGCAGACAAACATTCTATCGGTGGCTTAGCCGGCAACAGAACCACCATGATCGTCATCCCGATCGTAGCTGCTTGCGGTGTCCTGATACCCAAGACCTCCTCACGTGCCATCACTTCACCATCAGGCACGGCTGACACTATGGAAGTGCTGGCTCCCGTTAGTTTCTCCGTGGACAAAATTAAAGCCCTCGTTCGTAGACATCACACCTGCATGGTCTGGGGTGGAGGACTGAATCTAGCTCCAGCCGATGACAAGATCCTACGGGTGGCGTATCCTATTGCTTTGGAACCACTGAACAAAGCTATCGTCAGCATCATGGCGAAGAAAATAGCTTGCGGTGTGACCCATTTAATTATTGATATGCCTGTGGGAGCGACGACGAAGGTTGCCAACATGAAAATCGCCAAAGGGTTGGAAACGAAATTTAAATATGTGGCGCACAAATTTGGCATCAAGATAAAAGTTATCATGACCCAATCAGAGGATCCTATTGGTCGTGGTGTTGGGCCAGCTTTGGAAGCGCGAGATGTCTTGCGAGTGCTTCAACAAAAAACTGACCGCCCAGGTGATTTGGAGAACAAGGCCCTGCATCTAGCCGGTGAGTTATTGGAGTTGGTTGGCAAAGCCAAACCCGGTCATGGCGCCAAGCTGGCGTGGAAAACACTGGAATCAGGCGCTGCTTGGAAAAAAATGCAAGAGATTATCAAAGCTCAAGGCGGCAACCCAAACATTGAACCGAATCAAATCGTCCTTGGTGCTCACAAATATTATATCAATGCCACCCATGGCGGTAAGATAACCTTCACTGATAATAAAGGCATTAATACTATTTGCCGCATTCTCGGAGCACCGGCCAATAAATTAGCTGGTATCTATTTGAATAAAGAATACGGTGAGCACGTGAAGGCAGGAGAACGTCTGTTCACCTTATACGCTGATAATAGCGAACGTATTGCTCTGGCGCGAGAGGCGCTGAAGAAGATTATGATATTTAGGATTAAGTAATCGTGTCTTCCTGATACTGTTCAATGTTTGTGCGGATATAGTTTTGAACGTTGTAAAAATGATTATCATCTCTGATTATTTGATCAAAATAGAGTGATTGCCAGCCAAATGGGAGAGTATGCTTTTTGGAGTATCGGGTTACGGCGCCCTTGAAATGCCGGATAATGGAAGGTATGTTATTTTTCTGCGGTCCGAAAGTATTATGGGGCCGTTGAGACGCATCATGATGCGTCTCCACAGACCCGACGGCCCCATGATGCGTCTCCACAGACTGTGGGCGCCGATCCTCGATCCTCAATAGGCCATGGATATGATCAGGCATGATGATGAAGTCGAGCACGGTCACGAATGGAAAGTGTTCAGGTATTTCCTGCCAATATTTTTTGGCGATATGCCAGAGTTCGGTTTTGACCATTTTGCCATCTTGTATCTCACCGAAATATCTTTTTCGGTCCAGTGTGCAGATAGTTATGAAGTATTCTGCTGTCCAACCGTAATCCCACCACGGTAAGCGTGTAGACTCAATGCGATAGCCTTTGAATAACATAAAAAGAGAAACCCAAATAATGAATTTCCCTGTTGTCATAATAATACCGAAATCCGCCTCAATTTGTCAAAACCCCGATAATCTGGCAGTATCATTGCTATGAAGCAGTCAGAAACCATTATCGTAGGCTTATCCGGCGGAGTAGACTCCGCTGTTTCTGCTTATCTACTGAAGAAAGCCGGCTATACTGTCCGCGCTGTTTTCATGAAGAATTTCTCTGACCGCGTAGGCCAATTATTAGACTGCCCGTGGAAAGAAGATCGACGAGCCGCTTATGAAGTTGCGTCGTTTCTCAATATTCCCATCGAAACCTGGGATTTAGAAAAAGACTACCGTGCCAAAGTATTAGACTACTTGTATAAAGAATACCGCCTCGGCCGCACGCCGAATCCTGACATTCGTTGTAATTCTGAAATCAAATTCAAAATTTTCCTTGACCTAGCACTGAAACGAGGCGCAGCTAAAATAGCTACCGGTCACTATGCACAGGTAGGCGAAGATAGAGAGGGTTTGTATCATTTATTGAAAGGTAAAGACGCCAACAAAGACCAATCCTATTTCTTAGCCGGACTAAATCAAAAGCAATTATCCAAATCCTTATTTCCTATAGGCCATTTAACCAAACCCCAAGTACGTGCCCTAGCCAAACGAATTAAACTGCCAAATTACGATCGTCCTGACAGTCAAGGTATCTGCTTCGTCGGTGAAGTGAAGATGGCTGACTTCCTGAAAGCCAAGATTAAACCTAAAGCAGGAAACATCGTTGATATCAAAGGCACTGTTCTCGGCCGACATCAAGGAGTCTACTATTACACCATCGGCCAGCGCAAAGGCTTAGATCTCGGTGGTGGACCGGCCCGCTATGTCATCCGCAAAGATATCAAAAAAAACCTTCTCATTGTCGGTGAAGAAGATGCTCATGATTTATACCAGCGAGAATTAACTGCTCATCATTGGCATTGGCTGGGTCAGGAATTCAAACTGCCGCTGAAAGCCCACGCCAAGATTCGCTATCGCCAAGACGACCAAGCTTGCACCGTGCGTCAGATCAAAGCAGGAGTGATGAAGGTTACCTTCATCAAACCTCAACGAGCGATCGCCTCTGGTCAGATCATTGCTCTGTATAAGGGTACTGAACTATTGGCTAGCAGCACCATTGAATAACCCCGTCACTTTTTCAAGCAGCGGGGTTATTTACGCGAGGTGAATGTGTACGCCGTTTTGATAGAAGCGCCAGGGGTGTCCGCCGAAGCGTCGAGGGTAGCCTTCCAACTTCTTTGGCAGCAGTCCAGTGAAGTAGACACAAATGTGCCACATGCCAGGTCGTTTGGAGCCAACCTCGGAGAATTTGCGTTGACAGACCTTTACTTCGCCATATCCATGGTCCCTGAACCACTTAGCTGCTTCTACGCAGCCGGGATTATTGGCGTCATACGTAGGATCGACCGGGATACGGGTCATCGTTATCACCTCCTCAAATCGCTAAGGAACATGTTTTCCAGCCGGAAAAACTCTCTTAATAGCCACACTACTCCTTTTCTAGCCCTCCGACAAGATTCGCATTCCTGTTCCCCCGCAATATATTGCGGCCGCTGTTGCGTTCCCCCGTAATATATTACGGGGCGACAGATCCATACAATTGACTAAAACCCTTAAATTACCTATATTTGACTACATGCAACTCAAACAACTCAAACAATTATACTTCCAGTTTTTCCAGGAGCGGGGACACACTATCATCCCGTCGGCTTCTATTATCCCCGTCAATGACCCAACGATCCTTTTCACCCCTGCCGGTATGCAGCCGCTGACGCCAAATCTCATGGGCGAGCCTCATCAGGGAGGTAAGCGTCTGGTCGACTCACAGAAGTGTATTCGCACCGGAGATATTGAAGATGTCGGTGATGATTCTCATCTGACCTTTTTTGAAATGTTGGGCAACTGGTCTCTGGGTGATTATTTCAAAACAGAATCAATTCAATGGAGCTACGAATTCCTCACCTCTGCGAAATATTTAAATATTCCTGACGAAAAATTATCCGTCACCTGTTTCGCCGGAGAAGGAAATATTCCCAAAGACACAGAATCCTTCGAACTCTGGAAGTCTGTCGGCATTCCAGAAGAGCGTATCTATTTCCTCGGCAAGGACGACAACTTCTGGGGTCCTGTCGGTGCTACTGGTCCCTGCGGTCCTGATACTGAGATTTTTTACGACACTGGCAAAGAAAAATGTATCCCAACCTGCCAACCAGGATGTAAATGCGGTAAGTTCCTAGAAATCTGGAACAATGTTTTCATGGAGTTTAATAAAACTACTGAAGGTACCTACGAACCATTGAAGCAAAAAAATGTCGATACTGGTATGGGAGTAGAGCGTACAGTAGCTGTGTTAAACGGCTATGGTTCAGTTTTCCAAATCGAGTATCTGTCTGAAGTACTAGAGCTGATCCGTCAGAAGTCTTCAAAACCAGAAGTTAAATCTTTAAGAATCATCGCTGACCATATCAAAGCAGCGACTTTCATGCTGGCTGATGACGCCGGTCTCGAACCATCCAATACCGACCAAGGCTATGTCCTGCGCCGTCTCATCCGCCGTGCTATCCGTCACGCCCGTATGATTGGCTACGACCCGAAAGAATTCAGCAGTATTGTTCAACTCGTCAATCGCCAATATCATACTGACTATCCAGAACTTAGTCGTAACTCAGCTCGCGTTTTGGAACAGTTAACCAAAGAAACTGAAAAGTTTTTACAAACTCTGGATTCAGGTTTGAAAGAATTCGATAAAGGAATGAAAGATTCTGCTACGATGTCAGTGGAAGCTTTAGGCGAATTTGCTTTCAACTTATTCCAAAGCTACGGCTTCCCGATTGAAATGTTTTTCGAAGAGTTACGCCGTATTGGCACAGCATTTGATGAGCAGGCCCTACTTACAACTTTCAACTCTCAACTTTCAACTCACCAAGATCTTTCACGAACTGCATCCGCCGGTAAATTTAAAGGCGGTCTCGCCGATCACAGCGAACAATCCACCAAATACCACACTGCCAATCACATCATGCTGGAATCTATGCGCCGTATTCTTGGACCGCATATCGAGCAACGGGGGAGCAACATTACCCAAGAACGTCTACGCTTTGATTTCTCGCATCCTGATAAGCTCACTCCCGAGCAAATAAAACAGATTGAGGATATGGCTAATGAGCAGATAGCTCGCAATCTAGATGTACGTTATGAAGAAATGACAGTGCCAGAAGCCAAAGCTCTGGGAGCTACTGGTGTTTTTGAACATAAATACGGTGATAAAGTTAAAGTGTATTTTGTCGGTGATTTTTCTAAGGAGATTTGCGGCGGACCTCATGTGGAGAATACCAAGGGAATGGGTAAGCTGAAGATTACGAAGGAAGAGGCAAGTTCAGCAGGGGTAAGACGGGTGAAGGCGGTTTTGGAATAAGGACTATAATGAATAGGGTCAAGTTTAATATTAGAAACGATGCTAGCCAGGAATACGGTCCTATTAAAGCTGGTTTTGATTTTGATATACCAAGTGGATATTCTGTTTTAGTTGGAAGAAATGACAGTGGGAAATCTACTATATTACAATATATATATTTAAAAAATTGCACGATGATGCTTTAGTATCCTTTGAAAACCTATGTTTAATAGAAAGTGACAGGCAGTATGTGGCACTCACTGCCCCAGCACCTTATGATTTAACCGAATACAATAGAGTTCTATTTGATCATTGTGGGAGCAATCCTAGAATCATTGACAGCCCTAGAGGACCAAACAGAGGAGTGCTCTATACCGTATTACTTTCTCGGAGTAATTTTGTAAATCAAATGCTTGATGTAAACGAATTACTTGCAAGATTAGGCTTCGATGAACTAATATTATCTGGAGCAAATCAAAAAGTTAGTATGAGTAAGGTAGATATAACGAACCATGGCTCGGGTCTTAGGTGCGTACTTCCAATTCTAGCTGCGTTGACTTCGGATCATGTCGATGTAATTTTAATCGACGAACCTGAGATTTCACTTGAAGCGAGAGCTCAAAAAATATTAAAACAAATTCTCTTAGAGGCCGTGGACAAGGGGAAAACTATTATTGCCGCTACCCAATCACATTTATTTCTACACCCTTCTAAGCCGGAGAAAAACTACAAAATTGAAAAAGACAATGGCGCACTTGACTTAACTCCTCTAAAAACTGAGGATGACATTCTAGACCTTACATATTCATTATTGGGTAATTCCCTTGAAGACCTTCATTTTCCCGCAAACTTTCTTATTGTTGAAGGATCGTCAGATGAGACTATTTGTAAAGGTGTGGCAGATTTATTAGACGTTCCAACAAACAAGGTAAAAATTATTGCTGCACGTGGTTTAGATAATATATCTAACAGTCTAACGGCTATTGAAAATACGCTAATACCCCTAAAGATTGACTACTCTCCTTATTCAAATAAGGTGGTCGCCATTCTCGATAAGCCACTCACGGAGAGTTCTCAGATACGCGTAGATTCAATTAAAAGGGCGTTGGCCGGACGCTGTACTATTCTTCCAAACGCGACTTTAGAAGATTATTTACCAGATGCACTATATACTAAGGCCGGTAGAGACAAGTCGGCAGATCTAAATGCTTTAGAAAACATCAAAAAGGAAACTAACATATCGAAGCAGGCACGTTATGTGAAGCAGAACGAACTCAAAAACAATATAGCCACTTCAATTGCTGACTCAATTCAGGTGGAGGATTTATTGCTTATCCCAGAACTTGTAAATTCGTTAAAACTAGCTGCACAACTGGCTGACTTTAATAATCATTCTGAAATTCAACATGTCTAAATTGAAGTTCATTTTGGTCACACGAATTGATTGAGATGCAAATCGATTTGCTCTCAAAATTACTTCCGGATATGTGCAAACAAATCTTTAGCTCCGGTCAAGCATCCCCAACTGCCATGCTGTGGCATGTTATTGCTACGGTGTGGTCAGGCCACTGGCCATGGATTGTAGCAGTACTCATAATTTGGATCATCTTTGAGTTTTTCACTCGTAATGGCACCGCGCACTACAACTCTAAGAACGGTTTCTCGCCGACATTTAACACAGTTATTGGGAGTCTAGTGTACTTTTTATTTCAAACCTTAGCGTATTTTCTTTTGACCCTAATTTTCGGCTCGGGTATCTACTGTACACCATTACCATATATCGTTCATCCAATTATTTTTTATTTAACGTGGCGTTTTTTAATAAAAATTAAATTTTGGGTTTATTAAAGATACCCACACAGGAAGTTAATATCATAAAAAAACAGTCCCTCCCCGCGAGCGACTCGAGACGCTCAGCGTCTCTCGTAGAAAGGGACTTTTGACGCTGTTCCGATCAGCCTTACCGCCATTGACAAAGCGCCAATATATGATTTAATATCGGGTCCTAGTAGTTCGTTTCCAATCGTGTCCCGCAATGGAGGAGAGAGTCCATGTCACAGACCAAAGATCCCTTTGCTCAAGCGCCTGAATTCCTGGCGGCCTTCGACAATATTCTAGCCAATGGATTTCTCCAAACCCTTGGACTAGACATCGACGTCGTGCCCAAGAATCAAGACGCTATCAGTTCCTGCAAAATTTATGCGACTGGTTATTTACCCAATGATCCCAAATACATGCAAGAGGGCTGCAGCACCATCATCGACCCGCATTCAATCATTGATCAATGTCGGAAATTCATGGAAGCAAGAACCGTCAAGATCGTCCGAATGGCCAGAACCAAGATTGAAACTGAAAACTGGCCATTATGGGATGACAAGGGGGAAAAGGAGATCGGCAGTCAAGGGACGCTCACGAGGATGTCAATCGACATCTGGTTCTAGCCGCTTCCTGTATAAGATGAAAAGCTTAGCTTCTCGTCTTATCACGGGAGGCGGCTTTTCATTTGGGTAAAAAAAAGCGGCTAGTATGGTGGCTAGCCGCCGTTGGCCGCATGGGTGACGGTTAAAGGTACTTTTGTATCAGTGTACCTCGCGGGTCAGTGTATACGTGACGTATTCCGCCTCGCGTCTTTGTCTTGCACCAAGAACTTCGCCCGTATCACTAAGCGACGCCAGGATCTTCATGACGCGAATCTTGAGTTGACTTATCCGAGCCTCACCATCTATACCCAGATCGTGGAAACGGATGGACAGCTGAGCTGCCGACCCTCCTGCCCGGAGAAAGGCCACCGCGGTGACGATCTCCGCTTGAGGTAGGCTCTCGGAAGCTACCAGCGGCAGAACCCCCTTGTTCTCCAGCAGTGCCTTGGTGATGAACTCCATGAGAAACCTTCCTTTCGAAGGGGAAAAGTGTGAACGCCTCGGGATATCCAAAGGATACGCTACCGTACAATAAGTAGGTCGTATCGTCAAGGCCAAATGAAACGACCGCCGGCTGGTGAGCTAGCGGTCGCGAGTCTTGAGCCATGGCTGGCCTCTGGCTTCAGTACGGCCCGGGCGGGGAGGAGTTGATCTCCTCGTTCAACCACCCCCAGGCACGTGCGAAGAAAAGACCAACGAATAAGAGAAGAATGTAGTGCTTAGCAAACGGCGCCCCTACGAGGCACCCAATGCTTGCCAGCCCGCAGACCATTGCCAGTTTACGCATCACTGGTTCCTCCTTCTACGAAAATAGGCCAGATATCTATACGCTATCAAAAGTGCTTCTTTTGTGTGCAATTATAACAATATAATCATAAGTATCGAGTTTTGTCAAGGGTATTAAGCCTGCCTATTACGTATTACGAATTACGCTTTATTTCTTCTTGACAACTCCCACCAAAACTGTATAATTATCCTGCTTTGAAAATTTATCAACAAATAGGAAAAATACAGTGTTTCTAACAGGTAAGAGTTCCAGTTAAAACCGCGGCGATACTGGTTAGAAAGTATTTTTTTAGTATCTCAAGATGCTTAGGAACGCTCAGCGTTCTCGGAAAAAAATGGGAGACAATATACAGAAACAAAATAAGGGCTTCATTGAAATGGAAGGGGTAGTTGAAGAGCTACTGCCGAACGCCACTTTCAGAGTCACCTTAGACAACGGTCAAACCCTCATGGCACACCTATCCGGCAAGATGCGCATGAACCGTATCAACTGTATCCCAGGAGACAAAGTCACTTTAGAAATTAGTCCCTACGATCTGACCAAGGGTCGCATCACCTACCGTCGTACTTAATTCAGTTTGTAGTTGGTAGTGAGTAGTTTGTAGAAGCAACCATAGCTTCCAGCCTACTCACTACTAACTACTCACTACAAACTCCTCAAAATGAAAGTTCGCCCTTCAGTCAAAAAAATGTGTAAGAAATGTAAACTGGTCCGCAGAAGTGGACGAGTGCATTGTATTTGTGAAAACCCTAAGCATAAACAACGACAAGGTTAATATCAGTTTGTAGTTGGTAGTGAGTAGTTTGTAGAAGCAACCACAGCTTCCAGCCTACTCACTACTCACTACTCACTACCAACTAAACTATGGCTAGAATCGCATCCGTCAATTTACCAAACAACAAGCGCGTCGAAGCTGCTTTGCCGTATCTCTATGGTATCGGACCGACGCTGTCCCGCAAAATTTTAGCTATTACCAAGGTTAATCCAGATACCCGCGTCAAAGATCTGACTGATGAAGAGGTCAACAAACTTCGCCGTGTAATTGAAGAAACATATAAGGTGGAGGGTGATTTGAAACGTGAAATCCTCGGTAATATCAAACGATTGAAAGAAATTGGAGCTTACCGTGGAACGCGTCATGCTAAAGGTCTGCCAGTACGCGGCCAACGCACCAAGACGAATTCCCGCACCGTTCGTGGCAACAAACGCGCTACCGCCACTTCAGGTAAGAAACCTTCAGCACAAAAGACTTAAAATACAGTGTGTAGTTGGTAGTGAGTAGTTTGTAGAAGCAACCACAGCTTCCTGCCTACTCACTACTCACTACTCACTACCAACTAACCTATGGCAATGAATCCCCCTACAACCGAGAAAGTAGCCCGCAAGAAAAAGAAACGTCAGGTCCTCAAGGGCCGCGCGTATATTCAGGCTACCTACAACAACACCATCGTCACGCTCACTGATCAAAACGGAGGAGTGATCGCTTGGTCTACTGCCGGACACAATTCGTTCAAAGGACCAAAAAAGCCGACTCCCTATGCAGCTGGTATCGTGGTCAAACGCGCAATTGAAATGGCCAAAGACTATGGTTTGCGTGAGGTTGATGTCTTTGTCAAAGGTGTAGGCTCCGGCCGCGAGGCTGCTGTCCGAGCGCTCCATGCTCATGGTTTGGAAGTATTGTCTATCAAAGATCAGACTCCGATCCCACACAACGGCTGCCGACCAAAGAAAGTCCGCCGCGTATAAACTCAAAGGTCAAAAGTAAAAAGTCAAAACTAGTTAATTCATACTACTCACCACTCACTACCAACTACAAACTAACCTATGGCAAGATATACCGGTCCAAAAGTAAAAATCTCTCGACGTGAAGGCACGGATGTTTTTGATACACCGAAATGGAACAAACGACCGTTTCCACCTGGACAGCACGGACCAACCAAAGGCACCGGTGGACGCCGCACTGACTATGGTAAGCAGCTCCGTGAGAAGCAAAAGGCCAAATTGATGTACGGTTTATTGGAACGCCAGTTCAGCAATTTGTTCCAGAAAGCCAAGAAAATGGAAGGTGATGCCGGTCAGAATCTTTTGAAATTACTGGAAATGCGTCTGGACAATGTCATTTACCGCGCTGGCTTTGCCAAGACTCGTCGTCTGGCCCGTCAGCTGGTCAATCATGGCCACTTCGGTGTCGACAAGCAGCGCACTGATATCCCATCATACACCGTAGCTGTCGGACAGGTTATTAATGTCAAAAGCTCTAAGCTGAAGACCGCCTTCTGGAAGAATTTGCAGGAAAGCAAAGAAAAGCCTCAAGTTCAGGCCAGCTGGTTGAAAACAGACTGGAACAGCATGACCATTACCGTCACATCGACTCCAGCCATCACTGATGCTCCCCAAAATATTGAAACTAAGTTAATCGTAGAGTTCTACTCACGATAATAATTAATAAAAACGCTCATGGGACTCATTGAATTACCAAAAAGCATTTCCATCAAGGAAAAGAAACACAATGTCTACGAAGTAGTCATTGAACCTTGTTTTCCTGGCTATGGTGTAACGTTGGGCAATTCCCTGCGCCGTGTTTTACTGTCTTCCTTGCCGGGAGCAGCAGTAACCAGCGTCAAGATCAAAGGTGTTCAGCACGAGTTTGAAACCTTAGAGTTCGTCAAAGAGGATATGGTAGATATCATCCTCAATTTAAAAAAACTGAACCTCAAATTGCACTCTGACGAGCCAGTAAAGATTGAATTAATCGCTAAAGGCGAGAAAGAAGCTACCGGTGCTGATATCAAAGCTAACGCTCAAGTAGAAATCACCAATCCGGAGCTCGTCATCGCTACCCTGACAGATAAGAAAGCGGTACTGGAAATGGAATTAACTGTAGCCAACGGACGCGGCTATGTAGCTGTTGATACGCAGAATAAGGTTAAAGGCGAAATCGGAGCTATCGATATTGATTCTATCTTCTCACCGGTGACCAATGTCGGCTTTGACATCGAATACGTTCGTGTCGGCCAACAGACCAACTACGAGAAGATCGTGATGAATATCACTACTGACGGCTCTATCAGCGGTCAGGAAGCTGTGAATATGGCTTCTGAAGTCTTGATTGAGCACTTTGCTTTCTTGAAAGCCGAGACTGATCAGGCTGAAGCTAAGCCAAAGAAAGCTAAAGCCAAGAAGGCTGAAGCTGAAGAGGAAGAAAAATCCGAATAAATTGTACAGACGCATTATAATGCGTCTCCGCCTACCAAACTACCAATCTACTAAACTACTATGCGCCATCGCTCAACCAAATCAATCCTCGACCGCAAACAAGCTCCACGCCAAGCCATGCTTGAGAATCTGGCTGCTAGTTTAGTGTTATACGAAAAGATTCAGACCACCGCCGGCAAAGCTCGGGCTTTACGTCCGTTGGTTGAGAAATTGATCACCAAAGGCAAAGTCAAATCGTTGATTACCAAACGCGCCTTGGCTGCTGTACTACCGGAGAAAACAGCCGTGAAGAAAGTTTTGGAAGTCCTCGGACCTCGCTACGCTACTCGTCCTGGGGGTTATACCCGTACGATCAAGCTCGGTGCCCGCAAAGGCGACGGTGCTATGATGGTGCAAATTGAATTAGTGAAATAATGACTATGATCAAACGAGAATTAATCACCATTGATGCTTCAGGGAAAGTTGGCGGACGCGTTGCCAGCCAAGTTGCTGCTGCCTTGATCGGAAAAACTAAAGTTGGTTATCAGCAGAACGTTGACGGCGGAGATAAAGTTCACCTGTTGAACGTCGGTGAGATCAAATTTACCGGTAAGAAAATGGAGCAGAAAGAGTACAAACGCTACACTGGCTACCCAGGCGGTATTATCAAAACCGGTCTGAAAGAAATGTATATCAAGAACCCGAAGAAATTATTCTGGTCTATGGTCTATGATATGTTACCGAAAAATAAACTGCGCCGTGCCAGAATTAAGCGTCTAACTTTTGGAAAATAGAAACGTAACCTTAACTCTAACTCCCAACTCCTAACTTCTAACTCCTATCTTTCTATGACAGCGAAAAGTACTCACATTGTAACTGTTGGTCGTCGTAAGACTGCTATTGCTCGTGTCAGAGTGAATCTGAATGAACCGGCTTTTGGTATCACGGTGAATAACAAACCGTATAAGGAATATTTCCCATATTTTGAATGGCAAAATGCTGTCATGGAACCAATTACCTTACTTGGTAAATCTGAGATTAATCTATCTATCAAAGTTTCAGGTGGTGGACCAAGCTCCCAAGCAGGTGCTGTCCGACACGCTATTTCCCGTGCTTTACTGGAAATGAACGAAGAATACCGTTCTACCTTACGCAAAAATGGCTTACTGACTCGCGACTCCAGACAAAAAGAACGTAAGAAACCAGGTTTGAAGAGAGCTCGTAGAGCACCACAGTGGAGTAAACGTTAATCTAGAAATGCATCATTCCGTAAGGACAGGTCTCGACCTGTCCTTTTTGGTTTGACAGTAGAAGTTAAAAATAGTAAAAGACTATCAGCACATCGCCAAAATTCAACCCTACCACCAGCGAGGAACACAGCCATGGAGTGGAGTGTTGCAGACCTCATGTCCAGTCCGTCATGGGCACCTGCTTTACTGTGTACTATCATGGTTCTTTGTCTGCTTTTCATGCTACTCCTTCATAAGCGAGACAAAGAAGACGAACGACTTCTTGTGTCTGGGCTGGTTGCGGTGGCTGTCGCTCTTTTCATGCTGACGTGGCCGCACCCCGTCAAAATTTCAACTCTCATCAAAGGAGTCACTGATCTCTGGTGGCTCTGGCTGCTGCTCACAGGCATCGGGATAGGAATAGTCGGCACTGTAACGATCATCAAGCACGAGTGTCGTCCTGTGGCTACCTGTGACGGCTACGAAGTCGATCCAGAGAAAAGTCATCCGCTGCATCTTGCTTGGGTGACATGGCCGTTCTGGCTACTGGCTCTACTGTCCCTACTGCTTCTGCTGGGAATTCTTGGCTACTACCTCTGTCTCTGGTTGTTTTCAACTCAAAGAGACCGAGGAGAGGTACTGCCGCAGATTCTCTAAGTTCGATCATTTTCCAATCTGCTCGAACAGTACTTTTCCGGAGGTCGAAAATGGAACTACGAGAAATACCTAGCTACATTTCTACGTGGACAATTCTAGGTTTTATCGTGGTCGTCGCACTCGCGAACTTGGCCGTGATCATCAGCGCTAACCGCGCACGCAAATAAGGCGCAACCGTAACGGCGGCGCCACAGACCTCACGCCCCACTACAAAAATCCGCAAACATCGCGGTGCTTGTGGTGGGGTGGTTTTTTTAGATCAGTTGTAAGTTTTTAGTTGTAAGTTGTAAGGGGATCTACTGCTAACTTTCAACTAAGGACCCAAATCCTCAATCCTCATTCCTAACCTCTTCTCGCACCAATAATCAAATAAAAAAATAATTTAAAATGGAAAATGCAAAATTATAGATAAAAAATCAAAAATTCGTCCATAGTCTGTAGTTGTTATTTTTACCTTTTGCTTTATATTTTTGCTATCTGCTTTTTGAATTACTAAGTCTCCCTGATTCCTGACCCTGACCCTATTATCTGCTATACTACCTACATGCAAATAACCCCTAGACACATTGCCTCAAATACTGTCTGGTATATGACTGCTCTGACCTTACAAAAGGTCATTTCTTTTGTTTACTTCACTATCTTGGCCCGTTACCTCAAACCCGAAGGAATAGGGGACTATGCCTTTGCCACTTCTTTTGTCCTGATCTTCGCAGTCTTTGCCGACCTCGGTATGTCTGCCATTGTCACCAGAGAAATAGCCAAGCAGGATGATAACGGTGAGAAATTATTTAACCAAGTTATTTCTTTCAAACTCCTGACATCATTACTCACTGTCATAGCTTTAATTATTATTTCTCCTTTACTAGTCCACGACACCACAACACTGATACTAATAGCTGTAGCTAGTGTGGCTATGGTGCTTGATGGCTTTACATTACTTTTCTACTCTGGCATTCGTGGTAAACAAAATTTAGGCTACGAGAGTGTAGCTACCATGA
This sequence comes from uncultured Gammaproteobacteria bacterium, assembly GCA_964517065.1. Lineage (GTDB taxonomy): Bacteria > Patescibacteriota > Patescibacteriia > UBA1558 > 2-01-FULL-52-15 > CAYYYA01. The sequence continues at coordinate 15,799 of CAZFBK010000007.1, read as the reverse complement.
TTCATCAAGCAATCATTCTAGCTCTCGGATTTATTTTGATTAAACTGCAGTACCCAATTGAAATTCTTATTCTGGCTTTAGTTGGAGGTAGTACTTTCAATTTTATCTATTCATTTTGGGTCGCACGACGTAAGATGGGCTTTACTTTGCACTGGCAGTGGGATCAGAAATTACTCCGACATCTCTGGACTATGATTATACCTTTTGCGCTAACGGCAATCTTCACGAGACTGTATGCCTATACTGATTCGGTTTTGTTGCGTTTAATACGAGGCAGCACCGAGTTAGGTTATTATTCCGTGGCGTACAAAATAACTTTTGCTTTCCAGTTCATTCCGTTAGCTATCATTGCTTCGCTTTATCCAGCCTTTGCTTACTATTGGAATCATAGTAAAACTGATTTAGCTTCAACATTCACGAGATCAGTGCAATATTTATTATTAATTTCTTTGCCACTGAGTTTCGGTTTGATAGCTATGGCACCATATTTAATACCAAAGCTTTATACTGCCTCATTTAGTCCAGCAATAGTTCCACTGCAGATTCTAATCTTTACTCTACCGTTTTTATTTTTGAACTTTCCTTTCGGTTCTTTACTTAATGCTATCAATCAGCAAAAATCTCAAACTTTTATCGTAGCTAGTGGCTTAGTCTGGAACGTTATCGTCAACTTACTATTAATCCCTAAATACGGCGCCAGTGGTGCAGCTGTGGCTTCTACCTCTAGCACTATTTTGGTCTTTATTTTGAGCCTCTGGGTGATAAATAGCCACTTAGCCTATGAACGGCTCAAAACCCTAATAATAGCCGTTAAAGCCCTAATAATGGCTCTAGGAATGGCCTTCTTGGTCTATTGGTTAGCAGGGGTTGTTAATATGTATCTAGCTATCCTCATGGCAGGCCTAGCCTATGTCCTAGCTATCTGGTTAGTTGGTTTATTAAAAATTTCTGATATTCGACAGCTACTGACAAGTGTTCGACAACAATCAGAATGAAAAAAACTTTGGTCTTAACCCATGAGTACTATCCGTTCCACGGTGGCGTAGCTAACTACTGCTACGGTTTGTTTTCGCATTTACCAGAGCAGAATTATCTGGTATCTACAGACATGAAAAAGCAGGAGATTGATTCAAAGAAAACGTTCCCTTCCGCTTTACCAATCTACCGCTTTACCAATCTACTGACTCCCTACATTCGTCCTCGCTGGCTGCTCGGCCTCTGGAACGTTAGTCGGTTAGTCAAACGTGAAAAAATAGAAATTATTTTTACTCCTAATATTTTCCCCTTGGGTCAAATCTGCTACTTACTGTATAAATGGTTACACATTCCCTATATTATTTCCTTACACGGTTTAGATATTCGTTTAGCTTTGAAAAAAAATAAAAAATTAGCTATCAAAATTTTAGCTTCGGCTCAGCACGTTATCGTCAACAGCCAAGCTACTGCTAATAATATTCATCAGCTTGTTGGGCCGGAGAAAATTAGTGTTATCACCCCATATCTGCATACGAGTCTGAATACCACTCATGTCGAAAAAGACCCAACCGATACCACTATTAGCTTAATCAGTGTCGGTCGCTTGACGAAACGCAAAGGCCACGACATGGTCATACAAGCAATCAATCTTTTGAACAATCCTAATCTGCACTATACTATCATTGGTAGTGGGGCAGAGGAGCAGAATCTGCGAGATTTAATACGTGAGTGGAAACTAACAAATCACGTAACGATTAAAACGAAAATTAGCGACGAGGAATTACAGGAGTTATATCAAAACGCCGACATCTTCATCCAAACAACGAGAAATATTGGTGACGATGTCGAAGGCTACGGTATTGTTTACTTGGAAGCTGCTAGTTACCGACTGCCAATTATCGCTAGTCTGAACACGTCTGTGGAAGAAATATTTGACCAGTCATCTGCTCTGTTAATAGACGGTACGAAACCAGAGAGCATCGCCAACGCTATTACTCAGTTAATCAATGAACCAGAGACCAGACTCCGTCTTGGACAGGCTGCTCAGAATCGCTTACAACAATTACCAACTTGGACCGACAAAGCCCAACAATTAGCCAAACTACTATCATAAGATGAAAAAACGCGACTTAGTACTTATCAATATGTCCAACTATTCTGAATGGGCTAACGGTATCAGCAACCGTAATTTTCATGTTTTTAAAGAATTAGAAAAAAGTCCAGAAATAGATAAAATTATCTGTGTCGATTTCCCACCAATGACTTGGAGACGTGCCATCCGTAACTATTTTGACCTGCCACCGCTTGTTTTAGGTAAGCCGATGCGTGATTATCGCGACAATGCTAGCACCTTAGCTCATGGTAAAGTGATCAAACGGGATCTGCTTGGTCGGGTAACTAAACTGTCCGATCGACTGTACACATATTCCAGTGCTGAATTTTTTTTCAATCCTAAATTGTATTGTGAAAGATTGAAGAAACAATTGATAGAACTTGGTTTCAATGAATACGTTGTTTGGTCTTTCTTTCCACCAATCATGCCCTATGTGCAATTATTGACGCCACGCCTGACAGTATTTGATGCGGTGGACAACTGGGCCCAGCACAGCTCCTATGTTCACTTCAAACAAAAGCTGGAAACTGCCTATGACTATATCAAAAAAAATACTCCCGTCATCTTCACCGTCTCCGAAGACTTGCAAAAGATTTTCGACAATCAGGACAATGTCTACTGGATCCCTAATGGTGTGGATTTGAAACATTATCAAAGTTCGAGACGATTAATCAACAGAGACATCGCCGACTTACCACGGCCGATCATCGGCTATATCGGGGTGATCCAGAAGCGAGTGGATCTGCCGCTGGTCAAATATCTGGCCGAGAAAAACCCCGACAAATCTTTTGTCCTTTGCGGTCCTATCTGGTACACGGAGGATTTCCATGAGCTGCAGCTCCTGCCCAATGTCCATATCCTCGGCTACAAAGAGTACGACGAATCGCCGCAATATATTCAGCAGTTTGATGTCGCTCTGATACCGCACAAACAAGATGACTTCATCACGTCTACTAATCCGATGAAGATGTACGAATACTTGGCCTGCGGCAAACCGGTGGTAGCGACCGCTCACAGCGGAGCAGAGATGTTCCCTGAGGAGATTCATATCGCTGATACCTACGAAGACTTCAACGACAAGCTGCAGCTAGCTCTGAAAGATGTCGGCGATGAAGACAAAGCTCAAGCCAAGAAAAAACTGATGGAGAATTATTCCTGGGCCAAAACCGTGAAACGCATGTTAGAACTCGTTGATAAGAAAATCGACTAACATGCCCAAACTTTCTGTCATCATCGTCAGCTGGAATGTCCGACAACTGCTTCATGATTGTCTGACTTCTTTGGCTACAGCGGAAGATAATCTGGAAATTATTGTCGTAGAGAATAGTTCCAGTGATGACACTGCTGCCATGGTCAGACAGGATTTCCCAACTGTCGTACTGATTGAGAACAAAGACAACCTTGGCTTTGCTGCTGCCAATAATCTGGGGATCAAAAAAGCCACAGCGGATGTTTTGTTATTATTGAATCCCGACACCATCGTTCCGGCCGGCAGTTTGACTACCATGCTTGATTATCTACAGACGCATCCAGAGGTTGGTTTGATCGGACCGCATATACTCAATCCAAATGGTACTACTCAAGCTTCAGTCCGAGGCAACCCAACGGGCTGGAATCAGCTCTTTGTTTTATTAAAACAGATCAATGTCATGCCGTGGCTGCCGGGTCTCGGTAGCTATCTGCGACGCGGATTTGATTACAAAAAGACTCAAGAGGCTGAGCAGTTAATGGGAGCGGCTCTGATGTTCCCACGAAGCACGTTGAATAAAGTCGGGCCTTTGGACGAACAGTTTTTCCTCTGGTTTGAAGAAATCGATTTTTGTCTGCGTATCCGTCACGCCGGTTTGAAAATTATCTATCTGGCAACCAGCGTGATCACTCATCATGGTGGAGCTAGTTTCAATCAGCGCCTGACAGTAGAGAAGCAGCAGATCTTCAACCGCAGCCTGCTAGCCTATCTGCAGAAGCACCGACCAGCTTCAGAATCAACCTTGATCAAATTCTTCCTGCCGACAAACATCATGCTAACCAAGCTTTATAGTCTAACCAAACGCTAATGCTGTTTGATCTGATCGACAAACGGTTCTTGGGATATACTCTAGCCGTCCTGATGCTGGCTGAGACGTTATCGTTGGCTGCCTACGCGCTGCCAGTATTGAATTGGCTCGTTCTAGCCCTAATCATCGTAACTATCAGCTGGCTCTATTATCAGGACAAACGCTGGTTAGTCTACATTCCTCTATTGGAAGTACTCTGGGGTTCATTAGGGCGCTCGTTCTATTGGGAGATAGGTGGCTTCAGTCTGTCGATCCGTATGGTGATCTTTGCTTTGACGATTCTCTGGTGGCTACCATCGAGCTGGCGCAGTATAAGAGCGATTAATTGGCATCAGTGGATCTCACGTCTGTATTTGGCGGTGCTGTTTTTCTTTGGTTTAAGTCTGCTCCTCGGCTACTTGTATCACAACATCTTGACCAATATCTTCTTTGACGGCAACGGCTACAGCTTCTTATTGTATTATTTCATCTGGTATCCGTTGATCAAAGAAATAGAGTGGAAAAAAGTTGCCTCACTTTTTCTGGCCAGTGCACTCATCATCTGCGCCAAGACATTGATCATTTTCCATATCTTCACTCATATCTACGACTGGGCCAATATTGGCTTCTTGTATCTTTGGGTACGTGATACCAAAGTTGGTGAATTAACGCTCGTCACTGCCAATTATTGGCGTGTCTTTTTCCAGTCACAGATCTATCCGGCCGCTATCTGGCTAATAACGATCATCGCTATGATACTGGCACCGAAGCTTCGCTGGAGTTGGAAAACAGTAGCACTGTCGGCTCTGATGTTCAGCACTGTTTTGATCAGTTTGTCGCGTAGCTTTTGGCTGGCTTTGATCCTGACCGCGGTTATGGTGAAACTCATCTCTATCAAAACCATCTGGCAACAAAAACAAAAAAAGCTGCGTATAGGTCTTATGCTGACCAGTATTATCCTTGGCGCTGGCATAGTCGCCGCCACACTGTTTATCCCGCCGGTTGATTCTGAATTAGCCAATGCTTTTGCCAACCGTTTCAACAACGGTGAATCAGCAGCGTCGTCTCGAGCCAATCTGGCACCGGTGATGATCACAGGCATCAAGCATCACTGGTTGCTAGGCTCAGGCTTGGGCAGTACGCTGACGTATAAAAATAATGATCCACGCATCAGAAGTATGGTGGGGTCTGACGGCAGCTATACCACTTATGCCTTTGAGCTTGGTTGGCTCGATTTCTGGTTCAAGTTTGGCCTGCTTGGTTTACTTAGCTGGCTGGCTCTGATAGGCTATGCACTGTATCGTGGCTGGCGTTTGAGCCAACGACTGTCAGGACAGACAGCGGCTATTGCCAGTGTATTTGCCGGTCTAGCCTTCATAGCGATCACCCATGCGGTCACACCATATCTGAATCATCCGCTTGGTCTGTCGTATCTTATTCTTTGTCTGCTTTTTATCCAGTATCATGAATCACAAACCCCGTCTCACCATTAGTCTGCTGACATACAATAGTGCCAAATATCTGCCCTACTTAGCCGCTTCACTACGGGAGCAGAGCTGGCAGGATTTTGAAATTATCGTCTGGGATAATAACTCCGATGATGAGACGCTGAAAATAATCAAAGAAGAGGGGATCGAAGGTAAGATTCTGGCGCAGCGGCATAACGCGGGATTTTCCAAAGCTCATAACTCTGTCATCAACTGGTCGGACAGTGAGTATGTCTTGGTGCTCAATCCTGATGTCATCATGGACAAAGACTATTTGCAGCATTTAATCCAGTTCATGGACGAGCATCAGGAGCTTGGCTCAATCGCCGGTATCATGTATCGCTGGGATTTTGCCAATGAGGCGCTGACCAAAGAAATTGACTCTGCCGGACTGGTGGCCGATCAGCGCTATCATTTCTCTGATCGTTATCAGGGTGAGGAGCGTGAAGTTGAGTCTGGTCCTGTCTTCGGTCTGTCCGGTACTGCTACCATCTATCGCCGGCAGGCTTTGGAAGCCACCAAGATCCCCAAAAAAAATAACCACGAGCTGTTTGAATATTTTGATGAAGATTTTTTCCTCTACAAAGAAGATATCGATCTGGCGTGGCGACTACGCCTCAATGGCTGGGAAAATTATTGTCTGACAACAGCTATTGTCTATCATGATCGTTCAATATCACAGAACAACAGTCGCTGGCACCGCAGACAAGGGAGGAAGATTATCAATATGCTCAGCTACCGCAACCATCTGATGATGATCAAGAAAAATTCTTTCAGCTCTATCACACTGAAGCATGCTTGGTCATTTTTCTGGTACGAGGTAGCCAAAGCCGGCTATCTGCTGCTCTTAGATCTATCCAGTCTGAAAGGCCTGTCCAGCTACCTTGCCCATAGGCCAAAAATGCTGTATAAACGCAAGTATATAAAGAAGCTCATCTGCGTCAAAGCTAAAGATATGGAGCAGTGGTTTGAAAAAAGTCAAAATTAAAAGGTCAAAATTCAAAAATAACCTCGAACTTTCTACCGCTCGTTTTCCCCTCCTTTATAAGGAGGGGTGAGGGGTGGTCAAGATTACAACCTCCAACAAAGAACGCCTATGGATTTATCCATTATTATCCTGAACTACAAAACCAAAAACCTGATCAAACATCAACTCAAGAGTTTGTATAGTTTGAGCTGGAATTTTAGCTATGAAGTGATTGTCGTTGATAATGCTTCCAACGATGGCATAGGGGAGATGATAACAGCTGATTTCCCGCAGACAGTTTTCATCCAGAATACCAGTAACGCCGGCTACGCAGCAGGGAATAACCTAGCCATCAAGCGCGCCCAAGGCAAGTATATCCTGATACTCAATCCTGACATTGTCATCCTGGATACCAAAGACATTGAGACCTTACTCCACTTCATGCAGTCGCATCCCGAAGCAGGTATCGCCGGACCGAAATTAGCCTATCCGAATAATGAGGTGCAGGAATCATGTTCTCGCTGGCCCAATCTTTTGCTGCCACTCTATAGAAGGACGTTTTTGAAAGACACCGCCGGCGGCAAGAAGTGGCTCGATCATTATTTCTATCGTGACTGGGATCACCAGAGCAACAAACAAGTTGATTGGCTCTTCGGTGCTGCGCTCATGATCCGCAAAGAAGCACTGATCAAAGTCGGCTTACTCGATGAGTCATATTTCTTATATCTCGAGGACACCGACTGGTGCCGTCGCTTCTGGGAGCAAGGCTATCAGGTCTGGTTCGTGGCGGACAGTATCCTGACTCACTATCACAAACGCGAATCAGCTGATAACGGTATTTTCGGTTCACTGTTCAATAAATCCAGTCAGGAGCATATCAAAAGTTTCATCAAATATTTACGCAAGTATCAGGGGAAGCAGAATCCACATATTGAATAGGGATAAGAAGAATGAAGAAGGGAGTAAGGGACTGGAGGCGACATTTAATCTCACGAGATCACAAGGTCATCGAGCAACTTAAAAGGCCGATCCCTTACTTCTTACTACTTTCTACTTACTACTATTTAAAAGCGGGCAGTCTCCAATGAAGGAACCGCCCGTTGTTTTTTTTGTCTTTGCTTCAGCTACTTCGGAGGCAGAGGAGGTATGTTCAGGTACCGAGAGTACCCTGCCTGCCGCTTGGCATCCTCTCCCGGCCACGGGAAGTACCAACGCGCCTCAATGCTGACGGTGTGCATCGGCGGATAGTTCACCACATCAATATCCCTCCAGATAAACCATTTCGCCTGAATCCAGACGCCCTCGCTGGTAGCAAGGCCAATTCCCGGCCCGATACGAATTCGGTTGAGATCACGTTGCTCGATGTTAGCACTGAGCGTCAATGGGGCAAAGCGCCTGACGAAGGTGTAGTTACCGATGAATTCTCCATCGTAACCCTTACTCTGGACCATGTGCATGTCTGCTTCGGCCCAGATGTTACCATTGGACGTTGACATCCCAGCCTGTAACCCCCAGGTCAGCGCCTCATTACCAGAGGCAAAGTAATTCCTGATACCACCTACTTGCAGGTAGTACCATTTATTACCACAATACCAGCCCGGACCGATACTCAGTGCCTGGTAGGTCCTACTGTCAGAAGGGATGCTCCGAAGCTCACCGGAGATCTGCAATCCCCATGAGGTATAAACAGGGACACGGTACAGTGCGCCAACCGAGCCTTCGACACCAGCCCACTCCAAGGAATAGGCCTGATGAGGAGCAAAAAAGGAACACAACAGGAGCAAAAGAGCAGTAAACAGGCGTTTCATGAGCAAACCTCCAGATTGTGGTTGATAATGCTGGAAAACGTGTCTTACTAGCTTTACCCTAGCCTAGTTTCGGGTAAAAAGAAAGCGGGCGGTTTCCTGTGAGGGAAACCGCCCGCTGATACGCCTGACCATTTCGGGCAGCGCGCGTAAGTAGAGAGTATGGTCAGCTGGAAATGGTCCAGCCGACCACGAGGAAGATCTTGTCCAACCTCGACGGCTTGGTCTCCGTCAAAGATAGGTTGTACATGGCCTTGACGTATGCCGGACCCGCATTGACGCGAACCAGCGGTCCGCCATCGATGCTGGCGCCGGTACCACTTGTTGGCTCCAGATAGGCCTGCCACGTGAGACCGACTTCCAGCCGCGGACTACAGACATAACGCACTTCCGACCAGTGGTAGAGAAAGTCATTACTCCGGTCGGAAACGGCGAGCTGGTTCAGTGTGATGAAGGCGACGGAACCTTTCTTGCCCCAAATATAGAATTCGGGGGACAGACCGATGAACTTTTCCCCACCGATCACACCGAGCTCCGGCGTGATCTGAACCGTGCCGCTTTCGGTCAGGTTGTAGACCCGACCGATGAAGACCGATGCGGCATCTACCGCATCGAAGTTCTGCCGCACGTCGACAAAGAGTCCGCTGGACTCGTGTGTGTACGTCGCCCACGGGATGACGGTTTGCGACGTCGGCAGGTTGCCCTGCTGCGTCGCCTTGAAGGTCAGCGACATGTCCAGCACGTTGCTGGCGGACGACGAGGCTGCCGTGAAGCCGAGGAGGGTCATGAAAGCGACCAGCAAAGCCAGAAAGCGACGGAACATGTGAAGCTCCTTTCGAGAAGGGTATTCAGAGGCCAGAATTGGCCGTTTAGCTGCGTTTCATCTATATAGACGGGACTTTGTAGCCCTTTTACTCTCTAGGTTGTGACAGAGCTATCTGTGACAGTAATATATTATAATAGCATATATATCAAATCTTGTCAAGTATCATGTTTTGACAATAAAAAACAGGCCGTCCCGAAGGGCGGCCTGCGTGTATCTAACTTACTTCTGCTTGGGCTGGTAGGTCACACCCACCTGCCACATGAGAACGTCAGCTTTGACGTCCCAGTTGACGGTCGGGGCAACCTTGAACCCATCCTTGAGAACGAACGTGTAGCTCGCCCCAGGGAAGGTCTTGAGCGTGTCGCGGCGAAAACTGCTCACCGCGTAGCTCAGGTCCAGAGATCCAACGCTAACCGTGATAGAGTTCCAACCGAACATATATTCCGGCTGCCACTCAGTCTTGGGAAGCGAAGGGTCACTGGACAATCCACCAACCCAATGCATCGTGCTGATGGTCGGCGTCCAGTCCATGACCAGACGAGCGCCGATCCACGGTGTGTTCTTGAAGAACCCACCGGTCAGAGCGACCGACGGCATGCCGAGATCCCACTGGTGAACCAGCGTGATCCGACTGTCGTTGGCGACCACCTGCAGCGTCCGAGACTTGTCGATCAGCTTGACCGACATGTCCAGACCAGACGAGAGCGGCCCAGGACCGGAGGTGAAGACCACCTTATTCAGATGATAGTCACCGAGCTGGGCCTGCGACGGAACCGTGATGACCATGAGCGCCATGGCCAGCGTGAGAATACCGACAAGCTTCTTCATCGTGTGCCTCCTGAAATGACAGGCGGCGCACGACAATCCTTGGCCCTAATAGTCCGCATCAGCTTGCGCCGATCGACTATCAGAGTCATAGCTCCGAGGCACACGAGGTGCATGACCACCAAGCTGATCAGGCAAGGCAGAAATGCGTTTGGCCCGGGGCTAAGCTTGTCGCCGCCACCCATCGGGGTGAACGGTGTGATACTCAGCTGTAACTCCGGCACAGGAAGCTGCGCTAGCTGACAAGCTTCGACGATAACGGTCGTTTCAGCAGCAGTATTGCGCACATTCAATGAGCCAGAGGTCAGCCAGATGAGAGCAGTGGTAACGAACGTACGACGTGGCCGCGCTAGGGCGTAAATGCCCAGATCTCTCACAGTCTCAATCGCTTCGTCAAACTTGATGAGGCGATCGCGAGCCATGAGCCAGAGCGCGGCTTCTTCCTGACTGGTCAGATGCCACCGGTCAAGATTCCTTATGCGCTTCTGACGCAGACGAGCAAATCGAATCTCCGAAGCAACATCGTTGCCAGGATAATTCGATATCCCATAACCCCAGAAGAAGCAGGACCAGAGGAACCGACCAGGGGACAGCAGTAGCTCCTCTTTCAGGCGACCAAGGTAGATCAACCGCAAGAAGAGGATCAGAATCGTCACCATCATCGCCCAAAAATTCGACAGGGCTAAGTGGCGGAAGAAGGCGAGTATCTCTTTACCGTCGATCGGCTTGAGATTTTCGCCATGGGTGCGTGCATAGTTTGTGCAGGCATCGTTTATGTCTTGCTCTGCACCCGGAGTTGCCATTCGATCGGCCATGAAAGGTTTTTGACCTTTCGCTTCGAAACCGGCAGCCAGTCTGCGACGTTGAGCTCGGACTGCTAGATCATGCAAGCCTCGAATGATGCCATCGAACGGCACATCTTGAACGAGGTTCCGACGAGCGACCTCCAGACCCCTGTTGCGCAGCCAGATCATGTCATGAGCATACTCTTCCGGAGTGTAGCTCATGTCGCTATCCCGAGCACGGTTGCTCAATGCAAACGCGCTATCTATGACCGCTTTGTACCGTTCTTCGGTAGGCATCTTGAAAGCGTTCTTCCGAATCTCCGGATCTGCCATTCTCTTGATGATAGGCAGGATCAGGAAAAACAGACAAAATACGCCCCAAACAGCTACTTCAGAAATTCGTTTCCAGTCAGGCTTCGGTAGCCTGACCATAGACGCGAAACGTCGCATGGCAGGCTCCTATTCTTGTAGAAGTAAGTAAATTGTCAGAGAACACCTGATTTTCAGGATTCAATAATATATCATATATAGGTGTTTATGTCAAGCTAGGTTTTAACCTTGCTTAAACTGCTATTTATAGCTAAAATACACAATATTAAGTGAAATCATTAAGTATCCAAGCTAATGTTCTGGGGAGATAAGACAGCTAACGAAATTGAGATTAAGCTGGCCGACAAAATCAAAAGCGGTCAGCCTTTAATTATCCGCGATGAGAAGACAATGTCCGGTAGAGTACACGTCGGTTCACTGCGCGGTGTTGTCATTCACGGCATTATTGATCAGATTCTCAAAGAAAAGAAAATCGCCTGTAAGTATTTATTTGAAATTAATGACTTCGACCCGTTTGACGGTTTGCCTCATTACTTAGATGAGAAGGTCTACCGACCATACATGGGACGTATTTTAAAAGAAGTACCTTCTCCAGATCCAGCGTTTCCAAACTTTGCTGAATACGTCGCTGATGAATTTATCCAAGTCGTGAAGAAAACCGGGTTTGAACCGGAGCTATATCGTTCTAGCACGTTGTATTTGGAAGGCAAATTTGATGAGACCATTCGCTTAGCTCTGGATAATGCAGAAAAAATTCGCGACATCTATAAGAGAGTTTCCGGCTCTGACAAGGGAGCAGAGTGGCTACCGGTGCAGTTAGTCTGTGAACAGTGCCAGAAAATCGGCACGACTAAAGCAATCGCGTGGGATGGGGAATTAGTAACCTATCGTTGTGAAAAAGATTTGGTCAAATGGGCTGAAGGTTGTGGCCATGAAGGCAAAGTTTCTCCCTTTGGCGGTAAAGGCAAACTGCCGTGGAAGGTAGAGTGGGCAGCTAAATGGAAAATTATTGGCGTAGACATTGAAGGCGCAGGTAAAGATCACGCAACCAAGGGAGGATCGAGAGAAGTATCAACTGCCATTGCCAAAGAAGTTTTTGATTATAAAAATCCTTACGACATTCCCTATAATTTCCTCGTTGTCGGCGGCAAGAAAATGTCCTCTTCTAAAGGTCTGGGTTCAACGGCCAAAGATATCTCTGATTTGTTGCCACCAGAACTAACGCGCTTACTAATGATGCGCACACGCCCGCCTCAAGAAATTGACTTTGAACCTGACGGCGATACCATTCCAGTCTTGTATGATTTCTATGACACTATTGCAGAAAGTTATTGGAACAAAGGCCACGAAGATCAGGCGCGCTTGTTCCAACTTACTCACACTCCAACACAAAAAGATAAACTAAAACAACGTTTCCTCCCTCGTTTTAGTTTGATTGCCTACTTATCTCAGATGCCTCACGTTGATTTACACCAAGAGACAGCAAAAATGAAAGGTAGTGTCCTAACGAAGGAAGACGAAGCAGAAGTAGATTACCGTACTGACTACGCCAAAAATTGGGTAGAAAAATATTCTCCCGAGAAATTCAAAATTACTATCTACACAGATTCTGTGCCGGAATTAGCCCGCGATTTATCTGTGAAACAAAAGCAGGCTCTGAAAGAAATACTAGATTATATCCGAGAATCAGATACACTTGATGGGCAGGCTTTTCATACCAAACTGCATGAGCTCAAAGAACAGCTGTCAATAGAACCAAAAGAGCTCTTCGAAGCGGTCTACAAATCATTTTTAAATGCCGACAGCGGACCGAAAGCAGGTTGGTTCCTCAGCGTCTTACCGCGTGAGTTGCTCATTAAACGTTTGACCGAAGTATCACAAGCATGACACTCGACACCATCCTCATCGCTACCAGCAATCCTGGCAAAGCTCATTTGATTCAAGAGCTGCTGAAAGATCTGCCGTTGCAGTTCAAACTGCTGCAGGATCTGAATCTTGATCCAGAATTTGAGGAAATCGGGACTACCTTCGAGGATAATTCCTTGGCCAAGGCGCAGCATTTCTATCGTCTGTCCGGACTGGCGACGATCTCTGATGATAGCGGACTGGCTATAGACGCGCTTCACGGAGAGCCGGGAGTACTATCACGAAACTGGCCCGGATATAAAGCAACTGATCAGGAGCTCGTTGATATGATGGTCACCAAGCTACAAAATATCCCAGAAGGGCAGAGAACTGCTAATTTCATTTCGGTCATCACCTTATACGTTGATCCGGAGCATATCTACACCGCTCGAGGTGAATCACGGGGAATGATGCTGCTAGAACCAAAAGCACCTCTGAAAGCGGGAATACCTTGGTCGTCATACTTCTACTATCCTGATCTGGACAAAGTAAACAGTGAACTCACTTCGGAAGAAACACTGAAATACGGGCACCGAGGTAAAGCTATTAAACAATTACATAATATATTAACAAAAATATTGCATGAATAGATATCTTATACTCCCTCTCATCGCCGTCGCTGTATTGACGGGCTGCACGCTGTTCAACAATCAAAGTAAATCAGAAACAGCGCCAGTGAGCCAGCTTGGTACTATCAATAGCAATGATCCATCATCTAATAATTTTCCTAAACCTGTCATGACCAATACCGCAACTATCAAAACAACCAAAGGCGATATCGTCGTGGAACTCTACGGTACTGAAGCGCCCAAAGCAGTAGCTCATTTCATCAAACTGGCGAATGATAAATTTTACGAAGGTATTTACTTCCACCGCGTCATTGCTGATTTTATGATCCAAACCGGCGATCCACAAGCTAAGGGCGAAGCTGGCAAAGATTTCGTCTACGACTCAAACAATAACCCCAAGCGTCTGCCTATTGCCGGTACTGGTGGACCGGGTTATCAATTTGAAGATGAATTCAACGCTGCTCTGCGTTTCGATAAACCCGGTGTACTGGCCATGGCCAACTCCGGTCCTAATACTAATGGTTCACAATTCTTCATTACTCACGTAGCAACCGAATGGCTCAATGATAAGCACACTATTTTTGGACAAGTGACTTCAGGACAAGATGTTGTTAACGCAATTCAGCAAGGAGATAAGATTGTAAGTGTCACGATTAATTAACTTTTATTATTTGCGAGCAAGAGTGTACTCACTCGGCGAAGCAATCTAGCTTGATTCATAAAATAAACTAGACTGCTTCGTCCGCCAGAGCTCGGAACTCGCAGAAGATACTATTATGCTCGATATAAAATTCATCCAAGCAAACCAAGAGCAAATAGCTCTGGCCATCAAAAATA
>CAZFBK010000007.1:0-1238 GCA_964517065.1 uncultured Gammaproteobacteria bacterium | reverse complement strand
GATATAAAATTCATCCAAGCAAACCAAGAGCAAATAGCTCTGGCCATCAAAAATAAAAACTGTGACATTGATTTGTCGACTCTGTTGAAACTGCACGAACAGCGTAATGCCATCATGCAGTCTATCGAAACGCTGAATCAGCAGAAGAAATCCAACGCTGCCAATTTTGACGGCAAAGGCAAGCCAAGTGATGAAGCGATTGAAACCGGTAAGAAAATCAAAACTGAGTTGGAGACACTGCAGAAGGATTTCAACGCTCTTGATAGCCAATACCAACAACTCTTATTGCTCGTACCGAACGTCTACTCCGAAGACACTCCAGTCGGCAAAGATGAAAGCGGCAATGTGGAGTTCAAACGCGTAGGCGAGCCGAAAGCTTTCGACTTCCCAGTCAAAAGTCATATTGAATTAGGTGAAGCTCTGAACCTATTGGATCTGGACAGGGGAGTGAAGGCAGCCGGTTTCCGCGGTTATTATTTGAAAAATGATTTAGCTTTGTTGCATTGGGGTCTCCTAACATTAGCGATTCAACGCATGGTCAAAGCCGGCTTCCAACCGATGATCACACCGACTATGGTCAGAGAGATGGCACTCGTCGGCAGCGGACATTTCCCAGCTGGTAAGGATGAAATCTATCAAACAAAGGACAACGAGGAGAGCGAAATTAAATACCTAGCCGGAACCAGCGAACCATCACTGATGGCCTATCGAGCTGATGAGATTATTGATTTGAAAGAATTACCTCTGAAATATTGCGGTATCTCACCTTGCTACCGTCGTGAAGTCGGCAGCTATGGCAAAGATACTAAAGGTATTTATCGTGTTCACGAATTTTTCAAAGTGGAGCAGGTAGTTATCTGTCAGGCGGATATCAAAGCAGCGATGAAGCACTTCGAAGAAATGCTGAAGATTGTAACTGATCTTCTAGCTGACTTGGAGCTTCCGTTTAGAATTCTACAAATCTGCACGGGTGATATGGGTGCAGGCAAGTACAAAATGTATGACGTCGAGACCTGGATGCCGAGCCGTAATGCTTACAGTGAGACTCATTCACTGTCCTTCTTGACTGACTATCAGACGCGACGTCTCAATATCCGCTACAAAGATAAGAAAGGGAACAATATCCATCCATTCTCACTCAACAACACCGTGATCGCGTCACCGCGTATCTTGATCGCCATTCTGGAGAACTACCAACAGGCTGATGGCACTATCGCAGTCCCAAAAATCCTCCAAGA
>CAZFBK010000006.1:41192-51170 GCA_964517065.1 uncultured Gammaproteobacteria bacterium | reverse complement strand
ATTTATTTTTGATTTTTGACTTTTTAATTTTGACTTTCCCATGTCCTATCTCCCAATCACTCCCGAGCAAGTCAAAGAGCTGATTTTTGCTAGTGGTTTGGTCAAAGAAGCTGACTGGGCAGACGCTGCAGATAACGCTGCGCGCCGACGACGGGGAGTCGAGGAGGTTTTGATTGAACGCGACTTTATCACTGAGCAATATTTGTTCGAAGCTATTGGCGATTTATTGAAAGTCCCTTTTGTAAATTTACGAAAACGTAAATTAGAAGCGCCAGTCTTAGCAGAGTTAACAGCTGACGTAGTAACCAAAGCTAAGGCGATACCTTTCGAGGCTAACGAAACAGAGTTGAAAGTTGCTTTCGTCAATCCAGCTGATCAGACAGCCCTTCAAGCAGTACAGCAAGCGAGCAAAAAGAAGATAATTCCTTTCCTAACGACGATCAAAGGCTACCGTTTCGCTGCTCGGCTCTACGACAAAGATATCAAAGGCCGTTTGGGGGAGATCTTGAATACCAAGCTGAGTAAGGATGAGGTTCAGGGCAAAAATCATGTCTTAGAAATACCGATCATCAAAATCGTTGATACTATTTTGGAATACGCCATGTTTGAGCTAGCTTCAGATATTCACATTGAGGCCTTACCTGATGCGGTTGTCATCCGTTTCCGTGTGGATGGTGAGCTGAAAGATGAAGTGGAGCTGCCCTCAACGGTGCATGATGCTTTAGTGGCACGTATCAAGATTCTGGCCAATCTGCGTATCGATGAACATCGTGTACCGCAGGATGGACGGTTCTCTTTCAAACTGGAAGAAGAGGAAGAATCGGTCCGCGTCTCGGTCATACCGGCTTTCTACGGTGAGAAGATCGTCATGCGTATGATGACCGGAGAAGCGCAGAATCTTAACCTCGAGGATTTGGGCTTCACCCAGAAAAATATGGAGACGCTACGGCGTCAGATTGATAAACCTTTTGGTATGATCTTGGTGGTCGGTCCGACTGGCTCTGGTAAGACTACGACGCTGTACTCAGTTTTAAATATTTTGAACACTGAAGACGTGAACATCTCTACCATTGAAGATCCGATCGAATACGGAGTACGTCGGGTCAATCAGACACAGGTCAATACGGCTGCTGGATATGATTTCGCCTCTGGTCTGCGTTCACTGCTGCGTCAGGATCCGGATATCATCATGATCGGAGAAATTCGTGATAACGAAACAGCGCAGATTGCCGTCCGTGCTGCCTTGACCGGACATTTGGTATTGTCCACTCTGCATACTAATAATGCCAGCGGTGTACCACCACGCCTCTTAGATATGGAAGTGGAATCTTTTTTGGTTGCTTCTACACTCAATCTGGTAATTGCTCAGCGTCTCGTTCGTAAGATTTGCACGGACTGTATTGAGAGTTATCATCTGACACCGGATAGACTAATCAGCTTGGGCAAAGAGTTTGATCTGGAGAAAATGATGGCACGTTTCAAAACCTTAAATTTAGTTGAACCCACTGCCAACACTTTCGCTGACCTAACATTTTATCGAGGACGGGGCTGTACCCGTTGTCATACAACCGGCTACTCCGGACGTATCGGTGTCATGGAGTTATTAGAAAATACCGCACCAATGCAAGAAGCTATTACCCGCCATGCCTCTACGAATGATATCGAAAAAATCGCTTTTGAGAGCGGCATGATTAATATTTTTGAAGACGGTTTACAAAAAGCTTTATTAGGCGTCACCACGATCGAAGAAGTATTACGCATCAAACGCGAATAAATGGAATATTTAAATCAAAATGCCGCAGCCGCAGCAGAGACTAAGGCGAGTGTAGCTGCTCCTACCGCGCCAGCTGTGCCTCCAGTCAAAGAGCATGACGTAGACGAGCAGCCGAGTACCTTGGTGGCGAGCCAGGTAGAAGCCAAGAAGCTGCAGAAGGCTGCGGACAAAGAGCGCAAAAAAAAGAATCGCAAGAAACGATTTGCCTCGGGTCATGTTTCTATTTCTGAGAAAATGATTTTCCTCGATAATATGTCGACGATGATGAAAGCTGGATTACCATTGTCAGCTACCTTATCAACGTTGCAAGGGGAGATAAAAAATAAATACTTCAAAACGGTTATTGAACATATACGTTCGTTGGTTGAAAACGGCGAACAGTTTTCTGCAGGTCTGAAAGCCTACCCCAAAGTTTTTCCAGAATTATTGGTTGCAACTATTGAAGTAGGAGAGTCGAGTGGTTTATTATCCGATGTTTTAGCCCACTTGGCTGGATTGCTGAAAGCTGAGAAAGAGCTGAAAAGTAAGGTTATGAGTGCATTGATGTATCCTATGGTCGTCATGCTGGCGTTGATCGGGGTCAGTCTGATGTTAACGCTCTTTGTTTTTCCAAAGCTGATTGAAATTTTTGTGGAAGCCAATGTTAAATTGCCTATTATTTTGGTGGGTATGCAGTTTCTTTCCTCTACTTTATTTAATTATGGTTGGTATATTTTGGCTGGTACGATTATTTTTATTGTTGGGACAAGATGGTTTTTTCATATTGCTGGGCCACGTGCCTGGCTGCATCAGAGAATGTTAGGATTGCCATTAGTTGGTACATTGATTAGTGAGATTGCTTTGACTCGCTTCGCTGGTAATCTTAAAGTCCTCCTATCTTCTGGCTTACCGATTATTAGATCACTAGAAACTGTCTCCAAGACTGCGACAAATCTACAGTATCAAAAGGCTATCGTAGCTATGTCGGTCGAGCTTGGTCGGGGAGTAGCTCTGCATGAAGCCTTGGCCGCGCGCCCAAAATTATTCCCTTCTTTAATGGTTCAGCTATGTAAAGTAGGTGAGGAGACAGGTGAGCTAGAACATATTTTGGAAAAGATCTCAGAATTTTATGATACCCGCGTCAATAACGTGTTGGCAAACTTATCAGTGATCATCGAACCGGTATTGCTGATTGTCGTCGGTGTAGTTGTTGGCTTCATCGCTGTTTCTGTAATTGGCCCTATTTATGATCTAACCAATAGCTTTGGTGATACCTAATTTTAAAAACAAACAGGGTTTTACCCCGCACCAGTTTTAGAGATATATTCATACTATGTCCAAAGACAATTCTTTCTTCAAAACTTTTTTTTCACTTCGTCAGCCTAAGAGTAAAACTGGTGCGGGGTTTACTGCCATTGAGATGCTACTGGTTGTAGCTATTTTGGGTATTCTTGCCACACTCGGTCAAGGCAGCTACACGGTCTGGCTAAAAAAGGTTCAGGTTAATACCACCATTGAACAAATACGTAGTTCTTTGATTAGAGCACAAGAACAAGCGGTAGCGGCTGAAGACGGGAAAGCTTGGGGTATTCATTTCGAAACAGATCGCTACATTATCTTTCCGACAACCATATACAATCCTGCCGACCCAAAGAATAAAGTGAAACTGTTGAGTGGTATCAGTATTGTGCAACCAGACAGCAGCCTATCTGATGGTACTTCGGGCTACAGTCCGAATGTGGTGTTTGAGAAATTCACCGGCCGCACCGTTAATACCGGTATCATTACGGTAGCAGTTAGTTCTGACCCGACCGTAACGCGTCAGTTAGTTATAACTTTTTTTGGCGCTATAGAATAATATGAAAAATAACCGAGGTTTTTCTCTCATTGAAATACTTATCGCCATCACGTTCGTCTCAGTGTTGACGTTGGTGATGGTTAGTTCGTTGACCTTTAGTGCTCAGCTACGCTGGTACAACCAAGAAAAAATTCAAGCTTCGCTCTATGCCCAGGGTGGCCTCGAGGCTGTACAGGCTCTGCCGTGGAGTTCTGTCACAAATGGTGACTACGGTTTGGATATAACCAATGATGTGCTGAAGTTAGCGACACCGCCCGAGACACTTGATGGACGGTTCAATAGGGTGATTACTATCAGTGATGTCTACAGAGCCAATCAGACTAATGGTCAGGTTTATGGCACGATTGTTGATACGGGCGGCTTCCTCGATCCCAATACGAAGAAGATTATAGTAACTATGAGCTGGCGAGGACACTCAGGTCTTGACCGCCAATTGACCTTAACTAATTACCGCCACTTATGGGAGGCTAGTCGTTGGGTGCAGACGGATTGGAGTGGGGACAGCGGGCAGAACGCCTGGTCAACTACTACACCTAATGTATTTTCCGCTAAGGACGCCGGCGCAGACACTACAACGGCAGGCATAGTTACTTTGACAGCCGGTTTCATCGACTGGACTCAGGCTACAACTACCGGAGCTTATGATACCTCAGGTAATTTCGATGATGAGGATGTTTACGAAAAAGACGGCAAGGCTTATCTAGTAACTGACAATAATTCCTCTGGCGCTGAGCTGTACATATTGGATGTAACCAATAATCAAAACCCGACGTTACTCGGCAGTTTGGACATCGGTAGCGGTGTGAATTCTGTAATAGTCTATGATACCTATGCTTACCTTGCTACGGATGATAATTCTAAGGAAATTCAAATAGTAAACGTGGCTAATCCCGCTAGTCCTAGCGTTGTTGCTAGCTATAATATTACGGGTAACAGCGACGCACTGGATATAGCGGTTAACGAAAATAATGTCTATGTTTTACAAGGTAGCGCGCTCTATGCCTACACGAAAAGTTCGCCGACTGCGCTGGTTCAGGTGTCTTCTTTGTCCACAACAAATGTTGCCACTCAGCTTTTCTTAGCTCAGAATTACCTTTATGTTGCTACTGAGTCTTCAAACGGGGAATTGCAAATCGTGGATGTCACGACGCCCGCTAGTATGTATCAGATCGCTCGGGTGAATATAAGCGGAAATCTGAAAGCAACGGACGTTTTTGTCTTGGGTAGTCGGGCGTATATCTCCACACAGAATAATGGTAATGGAGATGAGTTATTTGTTTATGATATTAGTAATCCAAATCAGCCGAGTCCTTTGGGTAGTTATGATGCGGGAGAGACGATTTATTCCTTGGCCGTTGTCGGCCCGTATGCCCTGCTTGGTACGAATTTTCTCAATAAAGAATTAACAGTAGTCGACGTTAGTGTGCCAAGCTCTATTAACTATGTGAATGGTTACAATTTATCAGGTTTGATGCTTGGTATGTCGGCTAACTGTTCTACTATTTACGCTGCTACCAGTAGTAACACCGAAGAATTCTTTATCATTTCGACAGAGATTACGAATTGTGATTACGCTACAGCTGGTCAGCTAGAATCCTCAACCTTTGATACGGGCAGCAATACTGTTGCTTATAATTGGATCAGTTGGTCTAGTCATGTGCCGCAAAACACCAGCGTTCGTTTTCAGCTGGCTACCAGCAACTCTGATGTGGGTCCATGGAACTTCGTAGGTCCTGATGGTACTGCTGCTACGTATTATACCAATGGAGCCCACGAATATATTAATGATAGTGTGCATCATAATCAGAGGTATATCCGCTATAAAGCTTACCTAGCCAGCCAAGCTGATCTTCAAGCGCCAATTTTAGAGGAAGTTAGACTTAGTTATTCTGCTTATGAATAAAAAAAGGCAATCAGGTGGTTTTAGTTTGATAGAGGTTTTAACCTATGTGGTTATCTCTTCCTTATTGTTGGCTGTGACCTTTAATTTGTTACGGGTCATGTTCCAGATAAATGGACAGCTACGGGTGGCACACGAGGCTCAACAGAATGTACGATTGCTGGATAATGTTTTTATGAATAGCGCTCATAATACTACTAAGATTATTGACCTCAGACCAGATCCAGTAGGGGTGTTGTTTTATGTCTCCGATGAGAAGCGTTTCTCTCTTGTACCCAGCGGCAACCGCATTACCTATTTTGAGGAAGAGTTTGATCAGCTGACGAATACTTGGCTTCCAGTTGGCGCTGGTCCAATCCCTATTACTACTAGTAGAGCAGTTGTCTCTGATTGGGTTGTCACCCCGATCAAAATCGGCAGCGGAAGTGACTGGAGGGCCGTAGCTATCAGCTATACTCTGACCCTAGGTGATCCGGAGAATCCCTATCAATACTATCAAGCCCATTATCAGATGATAATCAGCTTACGATAATGAATATTTGCAAAAAAAATCAAGGAGCGGTCTTAATCATTGCGACTATGGTAATCACCGCTATCATGCTGACCATTATTGTCTCTATGGTATTGACTGCTTTTGAAAATAATTTTGCCGTCAAATCTTTCGTATCTTCTCTTCAGACATTTTATGCGGCTCAGTCAGGTGTCGAGGAAGCACTTGTCGATCTGCGGTTAGACCCTAGTGTTTCTTCTTTTACAACATTGACACTGCAAGATGCGACTTCTGCTACGCAAATTGCCGCTTCTCAAAGCACCTGTCTGCAGGACCCACAATGCCAGTATCAGTCAGGGAGTGGCTGGTGGTCAGAGTATTTTAACTATAGTAAAAATGATCCGGATATGGAAAACAACACTCTGTGGGGAGCGACACCTTCTCCTTTGCAACACTATTGGTTTGATGACGCTTATAAGAAATTTGAACGCATTGACCAGACGATAACCTTCGGAGATGATTGGTTTCCTTTCGATGGTACTGCCTGGGAAAACAAAGAAGGTTTCGCGCATGACTATCATTACGGAACACATTGGCGTGCGAAAGTTACAGCAACCAACTCAGGACAATACGATTACTCCTTAGCATCGGATGATGACTCTTGGGTCTTGGCCAATGATATTGTGGTGGTCAATAATTCCGGTGTTCATGGTACCTTCGTAAAGACCGGAACAATCTATTTATCTCAAGGTAGTAATATTATAGATATATATTTTGCTGAACGTCATACCACCGAGGCAGGGTTTAGTTTTGATTTCTCTGATAGCAGTTTGGTCATCACGCCGTGGCCAGAGACCTGTGACGATCAAAATCAGTGCACTTCGATATTAGAAACCAACGCTACCTCATCGCAGGCAACACGCAAAGTGCAATACAGTTGCAATCAGCTTTTGGCTAATTGTGTTTGGAAGGAGTTGACTCCCGGAAGCTAGTTACCAGGAGCGTGATTGCTACGAGGAGCCACCAGAAGGCACTGAGATCATTTTTGAAATACGGGACATCGACCAGACCATGGATAATGATCGTCAGCCAGCAGACCAGCAACATCACCGACAAGATAGAGTCGGTGGTTTTTTTTCTCAAATTCTGAAATAAGAGCCAACCGAGCCAGAGAAAGGCCAGTAGTCCGACCAAGCCAGTTTCAACCCAGAAGTTTAGAAAAATATTGTGTGGGTAGAGGAAGATCTCTAAGAAAGGATTCCAGTGATACGGTATGAGATCGGTCTGATAGCCGACTAAACCGCTGCCAAAGAGTGGCTTATGTGATAGAAGTTTAGTTGTTTCCGTCCATTGGTTCAATCTGATTTCAAATGAGGAAGATTGCAGGCCAAGTCTGCCCTCATGGATACGCTGCCATTGCTGTTGCCAACTGGTGGTCTGGCTATACCAATAACCAGAGACTAGTACCAATAACACCACGAGCGCCCAAAAAGTTTTTTTGAACGGAATTTTTGTGCCTATCAGATAGATAGCGACGAAAGCGAGAGCCAGTAGGGCTCCGTCAGTACGAGCCCAGAAGATGATAGTCAGACCACAGACGATCACGGCTAGTTTGTAGATGGTTTTGGCTACTGACTCACGTTTGAGGACATAGCCACCATAGAGAGCGACAATCGGGGCTAGCAGGAGACTATTGGCATTAGGATAGCCGAAAATAGTTGTGATGCGGCGAGTGGCAGGGTTGGACCAAAATTCGAGAGGTATCGTATGGCCGGTGAAGTGTTGGTAGACAGCCAATGGGAAGAGTAAGATAGCAGTGAAACCCAGCACATCAATCAGATCATAGATTTGTTCTCGAGTCTTGACCGTCTGCATGACTACCAAAAACAGCATGATTGGTTCAAGAAAATAAGCTTTCCAGATGCCGAGAGATTCTTTTAGATTACCGGAGACAAAAACACTGACCGTCGCAGCCAGTAAAATCAGAGTGATAACAACGCGATAGATATACGGTATCGGATTATTGTGCGGTATAGTTTTTTTCAGCAGTAGCCAGGGATATTGACGCTCCCTGATGATCCAGATGATAAACAAACCGACAATCATTAATTCTAAAAATGTCACCGGAATAGTAAGAAGCGTGGTCCGAATAATATAGCTTGGGAGTAGGACAATCAGAATCATCAAAGCTTTGAAACGACTACGCCAAGCCAACCAATAAAAGCCTGCCAAGCAGACCAGCAATAATAAAAAATTTAGATCAGTGAATTCAGCAACGATGTTCATGACTTTGCGTTAAATAATAAAGGCTTAATATCTTGCCAGCGAAAAGCTTTGGTTATTACTACCAGTGCGCCATAGACGATAACACCAATCAGTATTTGTATCATGAGGGGTAAAAAGGTTAGTTGTTGAAGACATAACGCCATAAGTACGCTCGCTAGAAATAATTTGGCAGCAATTATCAGGCGTGGTTGAAAGGTAAACTGCTTACGAATCGTCAGCCACGCAAAGAAAATAATCAGAACCTCGATAGCCACCGTCATCCAAGCTGCACCCCAGTAGCTGTAGCGGGGAATAGTAATAGTATAGCCTATGACTGATAATACAGCAGCAATGGCAAAATACGGGATCATAGCTTTTTGCCGGTCAAAGACAATGACGAGGTAGGTATAGAGTGTGCCGAAGAAAATAGCAGCAGTAGCTAGGATTAATATTTTCACAATCGCACCAGACGGGCCGAATTCAGGTCCGGCAATAGCGATCATGATTGGCGTGGCCAAGACCCACGTACCTGCGATTAACGGTAAGGTCAAAAAAGCAAAGAAATCAAAACAACGCTGCCAGAGTTTTTGCAGATTATGATGATCTCGTGTCACCCAAGCGGCCGTCAGGAGCGGTAAGATCAAGCCCATGAACATGTGGGGGAAGGTAGTGATAATCTCTAAGACTCGATAGCCGGCTCCATAGAGACCGACCTCGCTGGCAGGACGATACCAAGACATAAATAAGGTGTCGAGTTTAAAGTAGATCAGGTTCAAGGCAGTTGTTACCGCGAGCGGCCAAGTCTTCACCAGTAAGGCTAGCCAGGTCCTTGTATTCCAGCTCAGTCGTAGCCGAATCATCCTACTTGCAGCGATCCAAACGATTAACAGGTTTGCTACAGCTGCTAGAGAGCTGACAGCTACGATGACAAAAAGGTGATGCGGCCGCCAACTGAGTGCCATAATGCCGAGAAGCAATAACACTTTATTGATCAGACTGGCAGTAGCTACGATGGGCATACGTAGACGCTGTTGGAACAGAGCCGTTAAGACGGTGATGATGCTATTAGCCAAATAACTGACGGCCAAAACTACCACACCGAATTTGATTTCGGCAGGATAGTTAGTGAGATAAGCAGTGATGATGCCGAGACCCAAGAATAGTACAGCGGTGACTAAGCGCAGCGTTACCATACTGTTGATCGTTTCAGTTTCTTTGTCGGGGTGGGCGGATATTTCTCGTAGCAAGGTTAAATAGAGTCCTAGGTCAACGAGGACGATCCAGAACTGTAGCCAAGCGACAATAGTGGTGTAGTAGCCGTATTCCGTTTGGCCCAAGAGCCGGGTGATCAGACCTAAGGTAAAGATACCGAGAATGATCTCACCAAAACGCAAGACAATCTGCCAGGTAGTGTTATAAAATATTTTTTTGGCGATACTCATAGACTGCTATATTATACGACAACTGATGATATTAAAAAACAGGAAGACCACCACCCCTTTCCCCTCCTTTTAAAAGGAGGGGCAGGTCGATAGACCTGGGGTGGTCCTAAAAAGCGTCTTCCTGTTTTTAGGGTAATAAGGAGCCTTATGTTATTCAGCGTCAGCCTTGGCTTCTACCTTTACCGCCGACATGATCTGCTTGCGGATCTCTGCCTGAAGTTTTTTCTCTTCTCTCAAGAAAGCTTTGGCAGTCTCACGTCCGACGCCCAT
>CAZFBK010000006.1:0-41092 GCA_964517065.1 uncultured Gammaproteobacteria bacterium | reverse complement strand
GCCTGACTCATCAGACGTGCTTGGAGTCCCATGTGCGAGTCTCCCATGTCACCTTCGATCTCGGCTTTTGGTACCAGAGCTGCTACTGAGTCAATGACAATGACGTCTACACCACCGGAACGAACCAAGGTTTCACAAATCTCCAGAGCTTGTTCTCCAGTGTCCGGTTGAGAAATAAGCATCTCTTTGGTATTCACCCCGATTTTCTTAGCGTACTCCGGATCGAGTGCATGCTCAGCGTCAATGAAGGCTGCCACACCGCCACGTTTCTGCGCTTCAGCTACGATGTGCTGAGCTAGAGTCGTCTTACCCGAGGACTCTGGTCCATAGATCTCAATAATGCGGCCACGTGGTACTCCGCCGATACCGAGTGCAATATCAAGTGATAGACAGCCGGTCGTGATAGCTTCTACGTCAAGGCTTTTGGTATCACCCAATTTCATGATCGATCCTTCACCAAAGCGGGTTTTGATCTGATTCATAGCTTCTTGAGCGGCTTGCATGCGTTCTTCGTTCATAACGTTAGTCTTTAATTATAAGCCCCTGTTGAAGTAGCAATAGCCGTCGGTTCTGGCACAGTATGTACTATTTGTACCACCTGCTGGAATTCGGCGCTATGCTTTTTTTTAGCACGGATTTTTAGAATATTCAAGCCATCTGTCAAGGGGATTTCTTGAGAAAAATGTCCTTGACCATCTACGAGTATATCCTTGTCATTGAACCAGACTTGGACACCGGCCTCGGTTTTGCCACCAATATCGATAGAAGTAGCCAGGGTTTTTTGGTCAGTTAATGGCTGATCAAAGACGATCGTTGGTGGTTCAAAAGTTTTATAAACGAACAGACCAACGTAAAAAATTATTAGAAACCCCACCAGCCCGAGCCCTGACCACCGGAGAATGCGAGGCGTAAAAAAGGCAGTGATCAGAGAACGCCAATCACGCTGTTGGTGTACTGCTAAGGTTGGTTTGGATTCTTCGATGCGCGACTGACGATTTTTTTCTTCCTGATACCCTTTGACACTTTCTAATGGATCAAGTCCTAAGAGGTCAGCGTATTGTCGGATCCAGGTACGAGCGTAGACATCGCCGGGGATAGCGTCATAGTCAGAACTTTCTAAGGCCAACAGGTATTTTTTTTGGATATTAATCTTTTCTGCGCATTGCTCCAAAGACAAATTACGGTCAGTGCGTGCGCGTTTGAAGCGCTCGGCCAGGAGATGAAGAGAGGTAATGGGTTTTTGTTGGAATGAATGCATTGTGTAGGACTGTAGGTTGGTAGGCTTGTAGGTTATAGAGTAGGATTATTGATGCTGTCCCTACTGCCTATAAGCCTACAGGTCTACGATAAAGTTTTGGTAAAGATAGCGGAAGGAGTACTAAAACCGTTCTTCTTCCGAGTCATCAGACTCAGCCGCCTCGTCTTCTTCTGGCTCTAAACCTAGTGTAGCATCCTCATCCTCATTGTCCATGCTTGGAGGGATAGCGGTGGGGATGACATTACTTGGTTTAGGGTTATTTATGGCCTGATTATAGCCAAAAGCACCGTCAATCTGGTCTTCAGTGATCAGTATTTCTCGGGCTTTGGAGCCATTAGCCGAGCTGATAACACTCATATCTTCTAATTGCATGATCAAGCGGTCAGCCTTGGCATAGCCGATGCGCATACGGCTTTGGAGCATAGTGGCAGAGGCTTTGCCGGCTTTGATGACGATCTCAGCTGCGCGGCGCAGGTCTTCTTCGTCACCGTCGACAGCACCACCGGTAGCCGAGTTACCTTTATTCTGACTTTCAGTGATACTGTGATCGTATTCTGGCTCACCACTTTGTTTCAGGAAGTCGACGATAGCCGAGACTTCTTTCTCAGAAATATACGCACCTTGAATACGCATTGGTTTGGATAATGAGGCACTGGTAAACAACATATCGCCATTACCCAGTAATTTTTCTGCACCTGACGTATCAAGGATAGTTCGAGAATCCATCTGCGAGGCTACGGAGAAGGCGATGCGCGAGGTGATGTTGGCTTTGATCAGACCAGTGATAACATTAACCGATGGTCTTTGAGTAGCGAGGATTAAGTGAATGCCCACTGCGCGAGCCATTTGAGCCAAGCGGATGATGGCAGCTTCAACTTCTTTGGCAGCCACTGCCATTAGGTCGGCTAATTCATCAATTACGACAACTATATAAGGCAAACGATTAACCAGAACGCTACTGTTATAACTATCAATATTGCGTTTGCCGGCTGAGGCTAATAATTTGTAACGTTCGTCCATTTCATTGACGACCCAACGGAGCGCGTTAATGGTTGCTTTGGCATCGGTAATAACCGGTGTCATCAGATGAGGAATGTCGTTGTACATAGAGAGCTCGACGCGTTTGGGATCGACCATGATCAATTTCAAATCAGTGGGAGAATTTTGCCAGAGTAGACTGGCGATTATACAGTTGATTGCCACAGACTTACCACTACCGGTAGCACCGGCGATCAAGAGATGAGGCATTTTACCGAGGTCAGCTAGATTGGCGGCTCCGGTGACATCTTTGCCCAACGCTACCATCAGGTTGCTCTTGCGAGTATGATACGGTTCGCTACTAAGGATTTCTCGTAGGCGAACAATGGAGACAGTTTGATTGGGTACTTCAATACCAATTAAGGATTTACCAGGAATAGGCGCTTCAATACGGATTGGGTGTGCGGCTAGAGCCAGTGCAATATCATTTTGTAAGGTGGTAATTTGTGACAGTTTTACCCCTTCAGCAGGTTTGAGGGTAAACTGTGTCACCGTAGGGCCGACATTGACGTCTCCCATACTGACCTCGATACCAAAGGTTTCTAAAGTCTTTTGAATTTTTAAACTGTTAGCCTTAATATCTCCGCTCGTTGGTTTGCTGGTAGCGGCGCTCAAGAGATCAAGTGGGATGTCGATACGCTTCATTGGCTTCTGCACTGGACGAGCTGGTTCTTCCTCGTTATTTTTCTGCTTACTTACTGGCTCTTCGCTGGTAGTTTCTTCTTCCACTTCCTGCTCGTCATTATCAAGATTTAGTATGGCGTTCGACGGTCTGGCGTGTTCCTCTATAATTGGCTCATCATAGTCAGAGTTCGAACCCTGGAACAAACTGCTAAACCAGCTACCCATGACCCGTAATGAACTGCTAAAGATGATAATAATTGAGATAATAAACAAAGCTAAGAGAATTAATAGTCCTCCCCAAAACCCGGTGTAACGGATAGCAGTATGACCGATGAGGTAGCCGAAAATACCCGCACCATTTTCTGCTGTACGAATATCAGTCAAAGTTGCGTCGCTGACGAAGAAATCTAGCAGTCCGCTGAGGGCGACGAACCCTAAACTGATACCGAGATAATAAACTTTTTTTACCTGCCAGCGATTGGCGAAGAGTAGTGCGAAGCCTACACCGAGGAGGAGTATCAAAAAAATCCAATCAATCCAACCAAAGAATTGTCCTAAGCCGGATTTGAAATATTGACCCAGCGTACCAGCACCATCGAAAAGCGAGATCAGGCCAAGGAGTGCCACGGTAAAAAGAGCCACAATACTAATGGCTCGCTTGGTTTCGGGACCTAGCTCCCAGTGGTTAATCGCGGGCTGTTCGGTGGCCACCTGTCTGCGGGTATATTTACGTTTTCTTCGGCCAATCATGGAGGTTATTTTAGCATAAATTAACTGTTTTGTAAGGTCTATTTTGGTTGGAAAAACGTCAGATGGTTGATGGTGTAAAAAACACTAAATTCTAAGCTCGAAATTCTAAACAAGTTCAAAATTCAAAGCCCCAAATTCAAAACACAAGCCTTAGAGAAGCATAAAAGCTTGTGTTTTTAGAGTTTTAACCTTGAAGTTTTTGATTTGTTTCGAACTTAGGATTTCGAACTTAGAGCTTATTTACTGTTGGTGTCCACCGAGCCAGCGATAAGCTTGCATGCCGAGAATTGAACCAATAATAGGTCCAAGAATATAGGCAAATGACAGCAGATTCAAGCCTAAGGCGACGGCTGGGTTCAACACGCCGAGAGAGACGGTAGCAGCCAGCGCGATACCGAGCAGAAGCGAACCGCCGACGACTACTCCACTGAAATCAGTCGGAACTTTGTGACTGACCACGGCTGCTACTCCGAGTCCGAAGAAGAAAGCGCCGATAAGCTCAGCCCAACCGACCATCCAGGTGTCGGCAGAGATCAGGCTTGGCATGGTGACACCGAGACTTTTGAAGATCAACAACGCTGCTCCGGCTCCGAGTACTTGAGCGACAATATAATTTAATACTTTCCAGGATTTAATCTTGCCGATAGACCAGAGTCCGAGGGTGATAGCGGGATTGATATGGCAACCGGATATTGGTCCGAGGGTATAGACACAAAGAGCTAGCGTCAAAGCTGCTGCTAGTGGAGTAGCAAGAGCAAAGCCATTCATAGAGGTAGCGAGGACTACTAAGGTGAGCACAAGGGCGCCGAGGAATTCGGCGAGGTATTGTTTCATAATAGATGAGAGATAAAAGTTGTAAGTTGACCAGCCTCGCCTCAATGTACTTCTTGAGTCGAGGCGGGAAGTTGTAAATTATATTCTATACTCGCTCGACCTAACGAGTAGTTTGCATCAAACTATTTAAAATTTTCTGTTTCGCTTTTGCTGCGACGACTTGCTTTGTATTTCTTGACATCAGGAGAATCATATTTTTTGAGCATTAGTGAAGAAAAGGTGTTGAACTGATCACCAAGATTTTTCACCTGTTTACCGATATCTTCCATATAGACATTATAAATATGATTCCAACTGCTGACCATCATATGCACACGCTTGCCAGTGAACTGCGGTTTGATCAGTCCGTGGAAATTATTGCGTTGGCCAAAAAATCGGATGAAAGTATTTTCATTGGTGCTGGGACTCGGGACTTTTTTCAAATGGTTGCGGACGTGAAAGGGGAAAGTGATGTTGTAATTCGGATTATAGGTTTGTTCGTAGCGGATATCCGTTACCTCTTTGGTCTTCAAATTCACATCGACCTGAATATACTCGATATCCTTAATCGAACCGTAATAAAATTTGCGAAACAAAAAAGCGTAGATCACATGAAAGAGATAGCGGGGATGACGTTCATTATCCCAGACCGTATAGTAGGTGATGTGGAGCGTCTCGTCTTCAACGTTGGTCCGATAGTACATAAACTTTGGCTCATGTTTATCGTGATTGGGTTGATAGAGAATAGGTTGGTGTTCTTTGACCAGCTCCAGAAGCTCACTTTCGCTGGGGTTTGACCAAGGTTGTTCTGCTGTCATAATTGAGGGCATTATAGCTTAAAATAAGGGGTTTTTCAACCGTTGCTTGTCATTGCTAGACCAGCCTTACATGGTCGAAGTAATCTGTGACTATGACCTCCCCGCGCCCCCCTTGGTAAGGAGGGGTAATAGGTGTGCTGGCTATGTGCAGTGAGAAGATATATACTTATCTCAATATCTGATGCTAAAATAAAAATAAATTATGTGTTTTTCTGCTACTGCAAGCTTCGCTGCTGCCGGTGCGCTCAGTGCTGTCGGTGCTGTGACATTGAAAGAAACCAAACAACATTCAGCCATTCCCTTTGCTAGTATCCCACTACTTTTCGGTATCCAACAAGGTATCGAAGGTATAGTCTGGCTGACCTTCGGCTACCCGATGATTCATACCATAGCCACCTTTGCTTACTCTTTTTTCTCTCACATTCTCTGGCCGGCTTATGTACCGTTTGCAGTCCTTTTGATAGAGAAAGATCCTAAGCGAAAGAAACTCTTAGCTCTACTTTTAGGACTCGGATTAGTAGTTAGTTTATATATCTTATATTTTATCTCTACCAAAGGTATTACCTCTGAAGTTATTAATTCCTGTATTGCTTACCACTCGCCACACTTGTACCAACGATTAACGTTAGCTTTGTATGTCGCTGCTGCTTGCGGTAGCTGTCTGGTCTCCAGTCATAAGGTGATCAATATCTTTGGCTTGGTGATGATAGCGGCACTTTTTGTCTCGGCGTGGTTTTTCATTGCCAACTTTGTCTCAGTCTGGTGTTTCTTCGCGGCCATCCTCAGTGCTATTGTCTATTGGCAGGTGCGTCCGCAGAAGAAGGTAAAATCTAAAAAACAATTGAGTAATAGATAAATTGATTCATCGAATAGGCCGCGGAGATAGGCAATTATTCAGTTGATCTATTATTCTATTCAATATCAAAAAACTACCCTTCAGATGAAGAGTAGTTTTTTGTAATCGATAGTGTTGTTTATTTCTTATTTCCTTTGAAGCCAGTACCGGCAGGGATCAATCTACCGATGATGACGTTTTCTTTCAATCCTCGGAGGCTATCTTTCTTACCAGTGATAGCAGCGTCGACCAAGACACGAGTGGTCTCTTGGAAGGAAGCGGCTGACAAGAAGGAATCAGAAGCCAGAGAAGCTTTGGTAATACCGAGTAAGAGGTATTCGCCGGTTGCTTTCTCACCTTTGACTTCCAGATTGGCCTCGGTGAACTGAGTGTTGGTGACGATCTCACCAGGGAGCAGATCAGTGTCGCCGGCATCTTTGATATAGATACGGGAGAACATCTGACGGGCGATTAATTCAATATGTTTGTCATTCAATTTCTGACCCTGTGAAGAGTAGATGTATTGAATTTCTTTGATGATATATTTCTGTACTGCCAGCTGACCTTGCAGACGGTAGAGCTCATGCAGATCGATGCTGCCTTCAGTTAATGGTTGACCGGACTGTACCAGATCATTATTCTTGACCCAGAGGGTATAGCCTGCAGGGATGAGGATTTCCAGCGTTTCGTCTTTACGTCCTACAACCTTCAGCTCTTTCTTGGTCAGAGTGACCTGTCCATTGATAGTAGCGGTGAATTCTTCATTCTCACGGACGAAGAGCATCTGACCTTTGGTGACTTCTTCACCATCTTTGACCTTCATCGTATCATCGACACGAATATCAAAGGTATTGGTAGCTGCCGTCAGTTGCTTGATCTTCACCAGACGATTCTTGTTGGTACCGAGATTCTCATTGGTGATCATCACTTGTCCCTCGACCGGTGAGATGATAGATTTTTTCTTCGGTACGCGCGCTTCGAATAATTCTTCGACACGAGGTAAACCTTGGGTAATATCTCCGCCGGCCACACCTCCGGTATGGAAGGTTCTCATCGTCAGCTGTGTACCAGGTTCACCGATACTCTGAGCAGCGATGATACCGACTGCAGTTCCCATTTCAGCAATTTCATTATGACCCAGCTCGTAGCCGTAGCAGGCCTGACACATACCGCGGACTGATTTACAGGTTAGTACTGAGCGGATTAGAGCCTCAGTTGGATCACCGGCAGTTATTTTCTTGATGTCATCATTGGTGACGATGTCGCCGCGCTTCATGATTACTTTGCCATCTGCACTCATCAGATCACCAGCTAAGAAACGGCCAACCAAACGAGCTGCGAGAGTTTCATTCATTTCTTCTGTTTCAACTTTCGTCAGCAGGAAGCCTTCAGTATCTTTACAATCTTTTTCGCTGATAACGAGGCTCTGTGCCACATCAACGAGCTTACGAGTCAGGTAACCAGCGTTAGCAGTACGCAGAGCGGTATCGGACAGACCTTTACGCGTACCGTGGGTGGAGATGAAGTATTCCAGTACGTCCAAGCCCTGTTGGAAGTTAGCCTTTACAGGCAATTCGATAATATCTCCGGCTGGGTTGATCACCAGACCTTTCATACCCATGATCTGAATCATCTGAGCCCAGGTACCGCGAGCGCCTGATTCAATAATACTATAGACAGAGTTCTTGGAGTCAAAGGCAGTCTTACTGATGTCTGTGATCTTGTTCTTTATTGAGGTCCAAGTTTCGATGACTTTGATATAGCGTTCTTTTTCTGTCAACAAACCGTCATTAAATTGTTGTTGGATTTGTTCTACCAGTACTTCACCTTCTTTGATGATAGCGCCTTTTTCTTTTAGCTCAGGGATGTCGCCCATACCCCAGGACTGTCCGGAGATCGTCATGTATTTGAAGGCGATGTTTTTGATGCTGTCGAGTAATTCCACGACTGTTTCATTTGGCAGTTGGCGTAGTGCATCGGCAACAATTTTCTTCAACTGTTTTTGATTGAGGTTGTGGTTCAAGAAGCCGATCTTCTTTGGTAAGATCTGATTGAAAATCAAACGACCGACACTGGTAGTGATAGTCTCGCCATTGAAGCGCACGCGAATAGGCTCTTGCAGCTTGATCTTGTTTAGGGCGTAGGCCATTTCAGCTTCATTGCTATCAGCGAAAGCCTTGGTTGGCTTGGCACCTTCTTCTACGTAGGTCAGATAGAAACTGCCCCAGACAATATCTTGGCTTGGTGAAGCGATTGGTTCGCCGGTTGCCGGTTTCAGCAAGTTCTTGGAAGACAGCATGAGCTCGGCTGCTTCTTTCTTGGCAGCTTCGGTCAAAGGCAAATGGACAGCCATTTGGTCACCGTCGAAGTCAGCGTTGAAAGCGCTACAAACGAGTGGGTGGACTTGGATAGCTTTACCTTCGATCAGGATTGGTTGGAAGGCTTGGATACCGAGACGATGGAGGGTTGGGGCGCGGTTCAGAAGTACGTGAGAGTTCTTGGTAATGTTTTCTAGAATATCCCAGATCTCTTCATGACCTTCATCAATGTAGCGGTTGGCGCTGCGGACGTTATGGACGATTTCTTTGGAGATCAATTGGCCGATGACAAAGGGGCGATAAATTTCCAAAGCCATTTTCTTCGGCAGACCGCATTGGCCCATTTTCAGATGAGGACCGGCAACGATGACAGAACGTCCGGAGTAGTCGACACGTTTACCCAGTAAGTTTTGGCGGAATCGTCCCTGCTTACCTTTCAGCATGTCGGCGATACTCTTCAACATTCTCTTCTGCCCAGTAGAAGCAGTGACGGTCTTGCCATGACGGGCGTTATTATCGATCAAAGCATCAACCGCTTCCTGCAACATACGTTTTTCGTTGCGTTGGATGACTTCCGGAGCGTTGAGTTCTTTCAAACGTTTCAAACGATTATTACGGTTGATGACACGGCGATAGAGATCATTCAAATCAGAAGTAGCGAAACGACCACCATCAAGCTGAACCATCGGACGCAGATCTGGTGGGATGACCGGGATGACATCGAGGATCATCCATTCTGGTCGTAGGCCATTGGCGAAGAGAGATTTGACCAGACGTGAACGTCGAACCATTTTTTTCTTTTGTTGCGGAGGACAGGTATCGACTTGGCCGTCTAATTCTTTGCCTAGAGCTTTGAGGTCGATGCGTGTGAGTAAATATTTGATAGCTTCAGCACCGATACTAGCTTCGAAGACGTGACCGTATTTCAATGACAAGTCTTGATACTTGTTTTCAGAAATAATTTCTCTCAAACGCAGTTCACGTAATTCTTTCTTGGCGGTCTCGGCTGCTTCATCTAAGTTAGCAATTTTTTCTAGCTTCTGGTCGTTAAGCTTCTGCAGCATTTCATCAATCGTAGCAGCGACACTTTGGGCGTCTTTACCTTCGGCGAGAAGTTGGTTTTTCTTTTTATTGACTTCAGCAGCTCGTTGTTCGTGCTCGTTATCAATCTGCTTACGTTTGGATTTTAATTCGTTCTTGATCTGCTCCAAGGTTTCTAAGCGAGCTGCTTCATCGACATTGATGATGATAAAGTTAGCGAAGTACATGACCTTTTCTAGATCTTGAACAGACATATCGAGTACCAGGCCGATCTTGGATGGGACACCGCGCAAGAACCAGATATGGGAGACAGGTGTAGCCAGATCAATATGACCCATGCGTTCACGGCGGACGACTGCGCGGGTGACTTCCACTCCGCACTTATCACAGACGATGCCTTTGTAGCGGATACGTTTGTATTTACCACAATAACATTCCCAGTCTTTCGATGGCCCGAAAATCTTCTCACAGAAGAGACCGTCGAGCTCTGGCTTCTGGGTACGATAGTTGATAGTCTCCGGAGTCAGGACTTCACCGCTGGACCAGCCATGGATATCAGTCGGAGAGGCGAGGCGCAGACGGATAGCGTCGAATTCGATGACTTTTTGCACCGGCTCATTGGCTAGGAGCGTTGTGCGAGTTGTTGATGGAGTTGGCATTTTTTTAGAAGTTAGAAGTTAGGAGAAGGGAGTTAAGAGAAAGGGAAGGAGTTATTCGTCTCTATCAACTTTCTCTGCCTTGGAGCGGCTCTTAGCCGCTGACTTTTCGTCTTCTCCTTCAGTTAGGAGTTCCACTTCCAAAGCTAAACCTTTCAACTCTTTGATCAAGACATTGAACGATTCAGGAATATTCAACTTATCGATCGGCTCGCCTTTGATGATGGACTCATAAGCCTTAGAACGGCCCGGTACATCGTCCGATTTGATAGTCAAAATTTCTTGTAAGGTATGAGCAGCGCCATAGGCTTCCAGTGCCCAGACTTCCATTTCTCCGAAGCGCTGTCCACCGAATTGAGCTTTACCGCCGAGTGGCTGCTGTGTGACGAGAGAGTATGGTCCGATAGAACGTTGGTGAATCTTGTCTTCAACCAAATGGTTCAGCTTCAACATGTAGGAATAACCGACAACGGTTTTATTCTCAAATGGTTGTCCGGTGCGTCCATCGTAGAGTTGTAGCTTACCGTCTTCCGGTAGACCGGCGCGTTTCAGTTCGTCTCTGATGGTTTGAGCTGGTACACCATCGAGCGCAGGAGTAGCGACGTAGTAGCCCAGTGTCTTGGCAGCCAGACCTAAGTGAGTTTCCAACAGCTGTCCCAAGTTCATACGGGAGACGACACCGAGTGGGTTCAAAATAATATCGATCGGTGTACCATCGGCCAAGAATGGCATATCGCCTTCTGGGATGATACGAGAAATAACACCTTTGTTACCGTGACGACCGGCCATCTTGTCTCCGACTTGAATTTTACGAATCTGAGCTACCGTTACCTGAATGGTCTGAATCACACCGGCCGGCAACTTGTCGCCGTTGTCGCGAGAGAATATTTTGATATCAATAACTTTACCGTGCTCACCGTGTTCGAGATAGAGAGAGGAGTCACGGACGTCTTTAGCCTTCTCACCGAAGATAGCACGCAGCAATTTTTCTTCGGCTGATAGTTCGCTCTCGCCTTTTGGGGTGATCTTACCGACAAGAATATCACCGGCGGTTAATTTGGCGCCGATACGGACAATACCGTTCTCATCTAAGTCTTTGAGTTTTTCTTCAGAAATATTTGGGATATCACGAGTGATGATCTCCGGTCCAAGTTTGGTATCACGGACATCAACAGAATAATCTTCGATGTGAATAGAGGTATAGCGGTCTTCTTTGATGACGCGTTCAGAAATCAAAATAGCGTCTTCATAGTTACCTCCGTCCCAAGACATGTAGGCGACGAGGATGTTTTGGCCGAGGGCTAATTCTCCACCTTCGGTAGCAGCACCGTCAGCCAAGACCTGACCACTTTCGATTTGGTCGCCTTTATTGACGATTGGCTTCTGGTTCATACTGGTGAAGGAGTTGGAGCGCATGAATTTGCCCAGAGGATAGGTCGTGACACCGCTCTTGCCTTTGATCTCGATACTGTTACCTTGGACAGCCACAACCTCACCAGCTTCTTTGCTGACGATGACTTGTCCAGAATCTTTGGCGGCGCGAGCTTCAATACCAGTACCGACGACCGGTGCCTGTGGTTTGATGACTGAGACAGCCTGACGTTGCATGTTGGTACCCATCAGAGCGCGGACAGCGTCGTCATGCTCCAAGAAAGGAATGAGGGAGGTTCCGATAGAAATAATTTGGTTGGGAGCAACATCCATGTAGTCGATTTTTTCCACGCGGTCGAATTTTGGATGACCATGGATACGCAGCTCTGATTGATCATTGACGAAATAACCTTTGTCATCCAGAGGTACGGTAGCAGCACAGGTGTTGTAGCGTTCTTCGGTGAAGGCATCCAAGTAAACCACTTCCTCAGTGATGTGCGCTTTTACAGGTACAGTCTTTTGAGATTTATCTTTTGCTAAGGCTTGTGCTTGTTCTTTAGAAATTGTTGCTCCGGCCTTGATCACTACTTTGCCATCGGTCAGGATATCTTCACGGGCGATCTCGCCTACGGCTTTGTGGCCATCATTGATCGGATCGTGGATAGCGACACGGAATGGTGTCTCGATAAAGCCATAATCATTGATACGAGCATATGAAGAAAGATGTCCCACCAGACCGATATTTGGACCTTCTGGAGTAGCGATCGGACAGATACGACCATAGTGAGTGCGATGTACGTCGCGGACTTCGAAGCCGGCGCGTTCACGAGACAGACCACCTGGTCCCATAGCGGACAGACGACGTTTGTGTTCCAGCTCGGACAACGGATTGACCTGATCCATGAACTGAGACAACTGTGAGCTCATGAAGAATTCTTTGATCGAACCAATAACAGGACGGGCATTGATCAGCTGGTTCGGTGTCAGGGTATTGATATCGAGGGTACTCATGCGGTCCTTGACGATACGTTCCATACGAGCCAGACCGACGCGAAATTTGTTCTGTACTAATTCACCGACAGCGCGGACGCGGCGGTTGCCCAAATGATCGATATCATCTGGTTCTGCTTGATTTTGATTGAGTGAAATAATCTCGCGAATGATGGCTACGAGATCTTCATTACGCAAAACTCGATTCTCCTTCGTATTTGGCACATCGATACCGAAACGAATATTTAATTTGTAACGTCCGACACGATCGAAGTCGTAGCGATCAAAGTTGAAGAACATAGAGTGGATCAGATTGCGAGCATTGTCAGTGGTAGCCAGATCACCCGGGCGAATTCTCTTGTAGACTTCTTTCAAACCTTCAGCTTCATCTTTAGCAATATCTTTACCGATAGTGTTAGTAATGTATTTGACTTCAGGATGAGTATCGATATCTGCAAATAATTTCAAAATTTCTTCATCAGTACCATGACCAAAAGCACGCAGCAGTGACGTCACGGCCACCTTGCGTTTGCGATCAATCTTTACATACAGCACATTATTCGGATCCGTTTCAATTTCCAGCCAAGCACCACGATTCGGGATGATCTTGGCGCCATAGTAGCGGCGTCCGCGCACTTCCTGTGAAGTGAAGAACACGCCAGCAGAGCGGATCAGCTGTGAGACTACGACACGTTCTACTCCATTGATGATGAAGGTACCGCGTTCGGTCATCAGTGGCAGGTCACCGAGATAAATTTCCTGCTCTTTCATTTCGCCGGTTTTTTTATTTACCAGCTTGGCTTTGACGCGCAGAGGCGCTTCAAAGGTAATATTCTTGGCCTTAGCAGTCTTCTCATCGAACTTTGGTTCATCCAGATAATAATCTGTCAGGTAGAGTTCGAGATCACGACCGATAAAGTCGTTGATAGGGGATACTTCCTCAAATAGTTCTTTCAGACCTTCTCTGAAGAACCAATCGTACGATTTCTTCTGAACTTCGATTAAGTTCGGTAACGAGATAGCTTCTCGTAAGTTGGTAAAATACTTACGATTTCCGATCGTCGTGCTCAGCACGACCTTCTGGGACGCTGAGCGTTCCGTGGTCGGTTGTATCATTGAGTTGTATGTTATGAGGCTTAATTAACCTCTGTATTCATGACAATACAGAGGGAACTCAAAATTAATCCTTATTGAGAGACGCCGGGCGTCTTTGAGGGTCCCGCCGATGGTGGGACTAAACAATTAAACTCCACCCCTGCCGAAGCAAGGTTGGAGTTCAACCTGACCGTACCTAAAACTCTAGGTTAGTCAAAAAAATCATGGGTCAATAGTACCAGAGGGAGAGGGCTATGTCAAGGATTTTGGTCAGAAAAAGAGGAAAAATTTTGGGTATTTTGCTAATATTAGCCAATAAGTCATATTTAAGGTCGAGAAATCTTGTCAATAAGGGGTTAATTTGAGGCTAATATCAGCAGTTTTTCAATACTATGCTAACAAGTTATCCACAGGTTGTTAGTTGATAAAAGTTCATTTTCAGATACTTTTAGTCCTTTTGATGTGGATATGTTGATTGCGGTTGGTTTACCCCGTTGGATATGAAATTATCCAACGGGGTAAATTGACAATACCCGTGGGAATATATAGGTTTAGGGGGTTCGCTCGTACCTGAACAATTCTGCTAACCCTGAGGTTCACATGTCACCTTCAAGTCGAGCTGGTAGGACAGAACGTGGCAAGATAGTTTTTGCCGTAGTCGGTCAGATGATCATGGTTGTCCTGCCGTCTTCAAAGCTGGGCGTATTCATCGATGTTTTTGGGCAGGAGTTTGCTACTGTCGAAGGCAGACTCTCCGAGCGGCGTCTGCGTCCGGTGCTGGACTATCACGAGAAGTCGGCCAAGGTCTACATCCGCGTCATCCTGACAGAGGAAGAAGCAGTACGTTTACCCGCTTTGGTTTCCCGCTTCGCCGCCACGCATAGTCTGCTGGATGGAACTGAACTCGAATCCGAGGAGGACCGATGAAGACGCTGATTGTTGTGAGGCACAGCTTTCATGAATCTGGCAGCGAGGAACTCACTAGACTTGGCAGTGACTGCATCGACGCATTAGCCTTTCGGCTCCAAGATGTAACAGCTTGGAAGCTTGGGTGGGTGTTGACTTCGCCGAAAGGTCGGGCACTGAACTCCGCTACGCGACTCGCAGATAAGTTGCGCTATCCTCATAAACACTTCGACTGTCTGTACTCTTGGGATGTATACGAGGAACAGCAAGTGTTGGATTTGATCCAACAGCAGGCGGCCGACAATGAGGTTCTAGTTGTGGTGATCCACGAGCCGTTCGTCGGTAAGCTCATTGCCTTGTTTGCGCGTGAGGTTCTTGGAGTCGAGTGGGAAGTCCGTTCGTTCTTGCAGACTGAAGGCTGTGTAATCGATTGCGAGCAGAAGACGATCACAGAGGTGTCCGGACTCTAAATGGAGGTTTCACAATGTGCAAAGTGTATTGCCTGCTACCGCCGTACTTGAACGCCATCGGCAAGGACGGTAAGCGGTCCAAAGGTCCGGCCGTTGTTATCCTCCAGCTGCTCATGCTGGCGATCATCGGGATGACACACCCTAGTCGGTGGAGGGTATTACACCACGTCCGGCTCACTGGTTTCTACGACGAAGTACTGATTGAGGCGGTCAAGGAAATTCAGCGGGAGTTGAATTCGGCGATCCGCTCGCTCCAGTTGGAGGTCGACGGCAATTTCGGTCCGGCGACGCGCGCCGCAATCCTGACTCACTATGACATGGATCTCAACACGCTCCTCACCGGCAGAACGGAATACATCGACGCCGATGGGGAGTCTCGCATCTGGCCGCCGGAGCAGCTGGCTGCCTAGCTCTCACACTCGGACATTAAATCCTAGGAGGTAGTAGATGGATACATGTCCGAAATGCCATGGCGAAGTCGAGCTTCGGCCATTTAAATGGAAAGCTCCGCCACCAGTGCCACAAGTGCTCTACATTTGCGTCAATTGCGACGCCTTCTGGTTCCAATTTGAAATGGCTGACCAGGGTTCGCTGGCGGTGGATATCCGAGATATTCCGCCCAATGTCTTAGTCCAGGATTGGATCAGCGGACTGCTGTCCATCCAGTGAGCATCACGCTCACAGAAACTAAAAACGCCGCTTGGAAAGTCCAGGCGGCGTTTGAAATTACTTAAATTTCTAATTTAGGAGAATTATAGTAAAAGATATTTATCTAAAATAAGTTTTTGTATTTAAGAAATATTCTGGCAAATATAAATCCGACTATTATACCTAATAGGCCATAGAGAATTGCTACAAACGGCGGAAATAGAAAAGTCAGTTCATTAGCAAAGATGATAAGCCCAACTCCGAATATGATATTAATAATATTCATAGTAAGACCGAAATTGAAACTCTTTGGAGAATATTTTATCACAGGCTTGCGAAAAAAATTTAATTTTGTTTTAGCTTCATTAAAACATTGGATATGATATGGACTAGGTGTTGTTGTAAAATGTGTACCGAGTACGAAATCTTCCTTAGAAGTAATCGGTTTATGACAATAATCGCAGGTTATATTTTTCATATTTTGCTACTTAGATTTTTAATTTATTTTGTATCGCTGCTCGTGCTACTTCTCGATTATCCCTTGTGTCTCTTTTTATGGCTATTGCCAAAGCTAAAGATACGAATGTCTGCCAAGATAAGTATAATAATGAGTGGTTTTCCACATAAGATCGCCCGTAATAATCAATAGGAGCCCATACATAAGCAATAAGCGCCCATACATAAGCAATAAGACCAGCAAGACCGATAACTAGGTAAAAATATTTACCGGATAAGGGGACAACGTTGTTAAATGCTAAGGTAATTATCGTGCCTCCTAATAATCCAGCAACGAGATAACCGATTTCATCGCCGACTAACCAGCCAACCAAAAAAAATGCAGTAAAATAAGAAAAAATATACGCTACTGTCGATGCGAAAATCCACAGAACAGTTTTGTAGGTCTTGTATTTATATAGCCTAAACCAAATAAACAAACACAAACCAAATGTTAGACCGGGAGTTATGAGATTAGGAAGATTTGGTTCACCATAACTAGTGTCAATGAGTCCGACT
Organism: uncultured Gammaproteobacteria bacterium; assembly: GCA_964517065.1. Classification (GTDB taxonomy): domain Bacteria; phylum Patescibacteriota; class Patescibacteriia; order UBA1558; family 2-01-FULL-52-15; genus CAYYYA01. Next base: position 24,447 of record CAZFBK010000006.1, on the reverse strand, counting down.
GTGTACATAAGGAAGTTAACTATCAAGCCTGAGATGAGTCCAAATAGTGGTAGGCTGATGTATTTCATTATGGACATATATAGAGTTTAAATAGTTAACTTTTGATTTTATCCTGTATCGCTGCCCGAGCCACTTCCCGATCATCCCAGGGGATTTTCCTGCCATTGGCAACTACCATAGCTCCTTCTGAGCCTTTGCCGGTGATGAGGACGATATCACCAGTTTGCGCCAGATCAATAGCTTTGGTAATGCCATCCAGACGCGCTACTTTCACAAATAAATTTTTATCTAGTTCTTTACCATGATTCTGCGCACCGGTGACAACGCGTTGAATCAGAGACATTGGTTCGTCATCATACGGATCTTCGTCTGTAGCCACGACATAGTCAGCAAAGTCTGCAGCCATGCCGCCGAGGATGCCTCCGCGCTGCGCGTCTCGTCCACCTCCGGTGGTGCCGAGTACGTGAATAATTTTATTATGCGGTAGGTCTTTGATCACAGCGTAGAGCTTCTTCATCGCTCCCGGTTCAAAAGCATAATCGATGATGACGGTGAAATCCTGACCAGCTTCGATACGCTCGAGTCGGCCTGGCACATCATGTACTTGAGATAAGGCAGTTGCACAGTCTACTAAGGGTAATTCTAATGCTACACCGATGGTGATAGCTGCCAGCGCATTGTAGACATTGTGTTCACCGAGAAGATTCGTATGAAAGTTTTGATGCTGCACAGTGAAATCACTGCCTTGGGTGGTGACAGCGATATTCTCGGCCGTGATGACATCATCGCCGGTCTGATGCAGACTAAAGGAAAGTTTGTGATCGGCAGGCAATGACGAAAAGAAAGGATAGTTGGCATCATCCATGTTGGTGATGGCGATCCGCTCGCGGGGAGCGCCCGGCAGCAGCTTCACCGGCTGTCGCATGAGATGACGGAAGAGCTCTGCCTTGGCTTGTTTATAATTCTCGAGACCACCGTGGGCTGTGTCATGCTCTGACCAAAAGTTCGTGATCAGGACGAGATCAAAGTGAATGCCCAGATGTCGATATTGGCTGATACCCAGTGAGGTTACTTCCACGACAGCATAGTGACAGCCGTTATCGACCATTCGTCGCAGCAGACGTTGCAGCTGGAAGCGGCCGACCATAGTCATCTTGGTATTATTCGGAACTGAAGTTATACCATCATCGAAGCGAATTCCAGAGGCAAGACCAACTTTATGTCCGGTTGATTTCAGAATATGATAGGTTAATTCTGCTGTGGTTGATTTACCAGAAGTTCCGGTAATGCCGATGATAACCATCTTCTCGCTGGGACTTTGGTAATAGCGTGTAGCGAACCAAGCCAAGCACCAGTGGTAAGCCTGAAGCAGTGGTTTGGGAGTGATAGATTTTATGAGAGATTTTGCCGTCATGTTAGAAACGTAATTTACTTTTCAGTTGTAGCAAAAAGCGGTTGAAGGCACGGACTTTGATGTAAATGCTGTACCACGTCGGTACGTAGATGAAGTCGAACGTGCCGGGGCTACTTAGTTCTGGCCCATTGAAGCTACGTTTGAAACGGCTGAATCCTTCCCAAGAGGGTCTGGATCCGTCAGCCGGAGCCAGACCGCCGAAATCAAAATGACGGAAGCCAAGGGTTTGAGCTTTTTGGATAGCGTCCCACTGGAGCAGATAGGGGGCCATCAACGCGCGTTCATTATAATCTGAGGCGCCGTGAAGATAGGTGACGGTACTGCCATAGAAAATATAGATATGCGCAGCGATAACTTGTTTACCAATATGGGCCCAGGCGATCTGAACGGTCTGATCATTATCATTAGCCTGAAGTAAAGCTTCATAATGTTTACGCTGATGAGAACGGATACGATGTCGCAGACTAGTCTTTGGCAGCAGAGAGAGGAATTTCTCCAATCCTACGGAGCCGTTGTCCCAAGAAATTTTCACTTCCTTTTTTTCTGCCAAACGAATATTATAACGAGTTTTTTCTTTGAAGGAAGAGAAAAGATTTTCAGCGGATTGTTCGAGGTTCAATACGGTCGTTAGATTCGGTTGAATGGGTTCACTCGGGACGCAAGGAATATCCAGTGTCGGGGGTACAATGTTTGGTTCCAAGCGGCAAAAGATTTCTTGACGCTGTTGGGTGCCGATGGTGATATCGCGAATCTGAGTCAACATCAAAGCAAAAACTTCTTTGGCCTGCTCTGGATCAGGCACATTGATGAATGGACCCTTGGGTGCGTAGAGGTAGCTTTTGCCAAAAAATAATTTACGACTGTAGAGGAGGCATTGACCGACAACCTGATGATTGTGATAGACACTGAGCTGCCAATTCTTCACTCCTTGGGCAGTCAGTACCCGTGACCAAAAGCGTGACTGCAAAAAAGCACCGACAGGAAATTGATCGAGGAATTCTCGATGGTCTCTGATGTTCAGCGAAACTTCCATTATGTATGCTTACCAAGAATTTTTAAAGCTTCTTTGATACGTTGCCCCAGATCAGTGACATCTTGTGGCAGATGAGGGAGCGTTTGGCGAATCTCCCGATCTTTATAGCCGAGAGATAGAAGCGCTTCGACGACTTGCGCGTCACCGAGATTGCCCACGGTATTGATATCGAAGTCAGTCGTGATACGGATTTTTTCTTTTAGCTCAACAATAATCCGTTCAGCTGTTTTTTTGCCGATTCCGGTCACTTGCTGCAGAATAGCTGGGTCTCCATGTACAACTGCCTTTTTAATATCCTCTAACGGTGCGACTGACAGGACGCCAAGCGCGCTGCGAGGACCGACACCGGAGATGGAGATCAACTTTTGGAAAAACTCTAACTCTTCCCAAACCAGAAAGCCATATAATTCTAAAGCATCTTCTCGGACATGGGTATGGGTGAAGAGCGCTACTTCGGTATTGTCCTGAATTTTCTCCAAGGTCTGTTGGGAAATATTGACTTGGTAGCCAAGGGCGCCTACATCGATAACGATGAATTTGTCCTGACGGATAATAATAGTGCCCTTGATATAGCTAATCATGGGCTTACTTTAGTCTATTTTGGGCTAAAAATCAACCTTTCTATGCTTTTCAAATTTGCGAATCTCTGGCATAGTAACGGTTGTAATCAGGATAACTGAATAATGCCCTGAGGGCAGGAGTTGCGCTAGCGCAACTCGAGGCGCCCCGCTAGCGGGGCGCAATTGCACTCTGCAAGCAGAGCGCCTGCTGATTAACAATCGACATTCTGCAACATGCCACATAAATTCCAACTCAAATCCAAATTCCAGCCAGCCGGGGATCAACCTCAGGCTATTTCGAAATTGGTGGCAGGTTTGAAGCGGGGAAATCATTTCCAAACCTTACTCGGTGTCACTGGCTCTGGCAAAACTTTTACCATGGCTAATGTCATTGCTCAGCTGAACCGTCCAACATTGGTTATCTCACACAACAAAACGTTGGCGGCACAGCTGGCTTCAGAATTTCAGGATTTCTTCCCGAATAACGCCGTGCATTATTTCGTCTCGTATTATGATTATTATCAGCCAGAGGCCTACATCCCTTCGTCTGATACGCATATTGATAAAGAGACACAGATCAATGAAGAGATTGATCGTTTGCGCCATGCTTCCACTCAAGCACTCTTAACTCGACGCGATAGTTTAATTGTGGCCTCTGTTTCTTGTATCTATGGTTTGGGTTCGCCCGAGGATTATAGTCAGGTGCGGATCGATTTGCAAGTAGGCAAAAACTTTGCCCGTTACAAGTTATTAAATCAGTTTAATTTTCTCCAATATCAGCGCAATGACGTCGTCTTGGTACGCGGCAACTATACGGTCAAAGGTGAAGTGATAGAGATCTTCCCCAGTGCAGAAGATGAATTCTTCTATCGTTTACGTTTCGATGGTGACCTGCTAGAAAAGATTGAAAAGATTCACTACCTATCACACGAGATAGCAGAGACCTTGAAAGAATTATTAATTTTCCCAGCCAAACATTTCATGGCACCGGAGTCTCGGGTGAAAGAAGCTCTGCCAGCCATTGAACAAGAGCTGAAAGACCGCATCGCTTTCTTCCAAAAGAATAACAAGCTGATAGAGGCTCAACGCATTGAAGAGCGGACGCGCTATGATCTGGAGATGATCCAGACGGTCGGCTACTGTAATGGCATTGAAAATTATTCTCGTCATTTGGCAGGACGGGCGGCCGGCTCACCGGGTGAAACTTTGATTGATTATTTCCCGGACGATTTTTTATTAATCGTTGATGAGTCGCATATTACTATTCCGCAGATACGCGGCATGTTTAACGGCGATCAGGCACGCAAGAAAATGCTGATTGACTATGGCTGGCGCTTGCCGAGTGCTCTGGACAATCGTCCGTTGAATTTCTCCGAGTTTCAAGAACGTACCAACCAGACGATTTATATGACTGCCACACCGACAGAGTATGAGCTGCAGACCTCGAAACAAGTTGTCGAGCAGATTGTGCGTCCGACAGGATTGCTTGATCCAAAGATTGAGATCCGTCCGACTGAAGGACAGGTGGCTGATGTCATCACCGAGATACAAGCGCGTATTGCCAAGGGGCAAAGAGTCCTTCTAACCACCCTGACCAAAGTATTGGCTGAAGACATCACGGAAGTGTTGTTAGAAAAAAATATCAAAGCCCAATACCTGCATTCAGAAGTTGATACCTTGGATCGTTTGGATATTCTGCGTGATCTGCGTCAAGGAAAGTACGATGTTTTGGTCGGTATCAATTTGTTACGTGAAGGGTTGGATTTACCAGAGGTTTCTTTGGTGATTATCCTCGACGCTGATAAAGAGGGCTTCCTACGTAGTGATACTTCATTAATCCAAACCATGGGACGCGCTGCTCGACACCAAGAAGGTCTGGTCCTGATGTACGCTGATAAGATCACGGGCTCCATGCAGCGAGCCATCGATGAGACGCAGCGTCGCCGCCAGAAACAAGAGAAGTATAATAAAGAACAAGGTATCATCCCGACCAGTATTCAAAAAGAAATCAAAGGCGCTATTCTCAAAGGTATGGACGTGAAGAAAGAATTCGCGGATGAAATCAAAGGTCTGTCAACTGGCGAGAAAGATTTCTTACTCCACTCATTAGAGCAGCAAATGGAGTTGGCGGCTAGCAATTTGGAGTTTGAGCAGGCAGCACGTTTCCGTGATCAGATTGAAGTTCTGAAAAGTACCAAGACTACCACCAAAGGCGCCAAGCCCAAAGGTCCGCATCTGATCGGCAGGACCAATCGTTTCAAAAAGAAATAATTATTAAACTTCAATAGGCCTCTGGTAGGCCTTTGGCCTATGAAAAAAGTTTTAATCTTCGGTAGCTTCGATATCATCCATCCTGGGCACATGTTTGTCATTGAGCAGGCCAAGAAATTTGGTCAGCCGTTTGTCTGCTTGGCGCTCGATCAGACTATTGAGAAGGTTAAGGGGCAATCACCGTTTTATCCCTTAGAAGAGCGTCAAAGGCAATTAGAGTCTCTCGGATTAACTGCTTATCCTGGTTCGACTACTGACAAATATGATGTGTTCCGACGCGTTAGTCCAGATATTATTTTACTTGGACATGATCAAGATACGTTTGTAGCTGGTTTGGAAGAAGTGATTAGAAATGAAAAATTTCAGACCGAGATTATTCGTTTGCCGGAGTTTCAGAGGGAGAATTTCCAAAGCAATAAATTGCGCAAATTATTTGCAGCCTCTGACGCTGGATTTTTATTGATCAATAAACCAGTGGGAGAACCGTCATTTCGTACCATCAGTCAGCTGAGGAAAATTACGGGCCAGAAGCAGATTGGTTTCGCCGGTACTTTGGATCCGGCAGCTTCAGGCTTATTAGTCATCGGTATCAATGATGCGACTAAGTTGCTTGATCTGTGGCATGGATTTAGTAAGGAGTATGTGGCGGAGGTGACGTTGGGTGCTACGTCGACGACGTATGATCGTGAGGGAGTGATTACCACCCCGTCGCTCCGCGCCACCCCTCCTTTTAAAGGAGGGGATACCCCCCTGGAGTCCCCCCTTATAAAGGGGGGAGAGTCAGTGAGTCTGGAACGCTCGCTAGTTGAGAAAGAGTTACAGAAGTTTATCGGAACTATACAGCAGATACCGCCGATGTATTCAGCCAAAAGTGTCGATGGCAAACGGCTGTACGAATTAGCGCGTGAAGGTAAAGAAGTGGAGCGTAAGCCAGCCACGGTCACTATTCACAGTTTAGAAATTGTGGAATACAGTTATCCAATTTTAAAATTAAAAGTAATTTGCTCGACCGGTACCTATATCCGTTCATTAGCGCATGACTTGGGTCAGGTGTTGGGAGTGGGGGCGTATCTGTCAGCCCTTGAGCGGACTGCTATTGGCCCGTATCGTTTGGAGCAGGCGGTGACTATAGGTGAGATTTCAGTTGATAATTGGCCAAAGATGTTTATTGCCAAACAGGCCTGGTTGGATAGTTTGAATAGCCAAGGACTGACTCCAGCCACGGTGAAATAGTCTCAAAAGTCTCTAAGCTTGATTTTATCCAGCTATTATGGTAGTTTAGCTTAGTCAAAATCTTAACTTTTGCCGTTACGATTTTACCTCAACAGTTTTGACTTTTGAGTTTTCAGTTTTAACTTTATATTATGCCACAGAAAAAGGCCTCCATGAAGGATGTCCGTCAGATCAAAAAAAAGACGGAAAAAAATCGCCTTCTGATTCGTAACATGAAAGAACTTCTGAAAGACGCAGGACGTGCTGCCGAAGCCGGCGACATGGCCAAAGCTCAAGAGATAGCTCGTAAGCTTCAGCAAGCAGTTGATAAAGCTGCTAAAGTCGGAATCTTGAAAGCTAATACAGCAGCTCGCAAGAAGTCTAGATTGAGTGCTCGCTTGAAGAAAGTTGGTAAGAAATAATATTAATAATAAAACTACTCGCTAACGCGAGTAGTTTTTAGTTTTATAGATTATGCCGCTCGGCGCGGAGGCCCTACTTTTGGGAACAAAAGTAGGCAAAATTCTTGGGGGCTTTCAAAGCGCCTTGCGTTCAAGTTATCTGCGCTGTTGTGGGTTGGCTTGAATGAAAGCCCCCAAACCCCAATTCGTGATTATTTAAAATTCGTGGAGTTCACTGTAGGTTTTTCGTTCCGTTAATGATCACTAAAATTTACCTCGTGCCCTTAGTTAAGGGGAGGTAACACTGCTGCAAGCCTCGATTTAAATCTTTTCGATCAAGGCGGTCAGTGCAGCAGCAGGCGCATCGGAGAATTTGATTTGATTATCAGTGATCTCCAGCTGGCGGTAGAGCTTCTGCAAATGGTGAGCGCTGAAGCTACGTGCCTGCGAGGCAATCTTTTGTGCTATGAATGGCGGCAGGCCGAGGCTGGTGGCCAGACTGAAATTATTGGAGTTACGTTGCAGCTGGTCTTGTGCTTGGATCAGTAGGCGGAATTGGCGGATGATCATGCTGAGGATATAGAGTGGCTCGGTACCTTGCTGCAGAGCACGTTCTAATAGTTGATGAGCTTGTGGCTTACGTTGATTACCGCAGGCATCGACGAAAGCAAAGATATCGATCGGTATCTCGCCAGAGACAATATCATAGACTTGTTGCTCGCTAATATCTTTCGTTCCGCTGTGCTTCAGCTTGGTCATCTCCTGATAGAGTGTCCAAGTATCAGTACCGGCGAGGGTTATCAATATTTCCACTGCAGCGCTGCTGATAGCGAAGCCAAGATGCTGGGCAGTAGCTTGTAACCACTGGCGCAATTCTGCACCTGACAGCTCAGGGAACTCCTGCGCGTACTTAATCTTTTGGAGGCGTTTGGATAGAGCATCTTTGGTCAGCTTGCCCGGCCGCCAGAAGACGAGATAATTCTCATCTTGGGTATCTTTCAGATTGTTGATCAGGTTCAGCAGTTGATCTTCATAATCTTCCAGTGTGTCTGAAGCCCACGGGTCGCGGACGATTAATAATTTCTTGGAGCTAAACATACCCTGACCAGCAGCATATTGGAAAAACTCTGACCAATCCAAATCAGTGCCATCGAGGTAATGGATATTATTGCCGCTAGGATCAACGGAGGATTTGAACTTATCCCGCAAAGCATTAATTTTTTGTTTAGTCCGGAATTCATCAGGACCGTGGAAGAAAAATAGCATAGGAGTTTGTAGTTGGTAGTGAGTGGTGAGTAGTTATTGAGGAAGTAGGGAGTTAGGAGTTGGGAGTAAGGGCGGGCGACAGTGCTTTTATTAAGTTTTGTGGTGACTTACGTTAACCTGTGCCTTTCGCGAGCTGAGTGTAATCGCTCAGCGAAGCGATCTAGTTATTTAAAATTTGTGACAGTAGCTCAGGAAATCTATCAGTATCCATATCTCCAAACGTATAGTGTCCATGATTCGGCAAATCAATGATATCTCCGCCCAGTACATCGTGAAGTAGTTTTAAACTTTTCTTCCCGTCATCTTCTTCATCATTTGAGGTAAACATAGTAATTTGCTCAACTCTATCTTTGATACTTGGGTCGATTGGAAATTCGTAAAATGCTTTATGAATATCATCGGCGTCATCTCCAGCAATTTTCCACGGCGCCACTAAGATTAATTTAGCAATTGAGGCTTTTGATTCGCCAAGCCAACGAACTAAGAAGCTGCAACCACAGCTATGGCCGACCAACACGGTGTCTTTATTCACCGGTAATTTCTCAAATTCAGCTTTATACTTTTCATACACTGGCCCCCACGGCTCTGGCATGTTGGGGATAGATGTAGGTATTCCTTTAGCCTCTAGCTCCTGTTTGATCCAAGGCATCCAATGTTTATCATAGGTCCTACTGGCGGCGTTCATAGTTTTTTCATCAACTCCCGTGCAGCCGTGGATGATAATGCAATTTTTGTCAGTCATAATATAATTCCAGTTAATAACTACAAACTACCAACTACTCACTACCAACTTCTTCCATCTCACTCCAATTACTACCAGCTTTAACATCTACTACCAGCGGTACTTTCAGCTTGGTGACATTTTCCATCACCTGTTTGGCTAGCTTGGCAACTTTCGCCACATCTTTATCCGGCACTTCGAAGACTAATTCGTCGTGTACTTGCAGCAACATCCTACTCTTGGCTGAAACTTTCGGCAACTCTTCAGCTAATTGAATCATCGCTAGCTTGATAATATCAGCCGCAGATCCTTGGAGCGGCGTATTGACCGCCATGCGTTCGGCTTGGGCGACCAGCTGAGGCATGGTGGAGTTGATCTCCGGCAAGAAGCGGCGGCGGCCAAAGAGCGTCTCGACATAGCCGCTGTCGCGGACTTCCAACTTGGTCTCATCAATGTATTTCTTCACGCCTTTGTAAAGGTCAAAATATTTAAGAATAAATTCTTTAGCTTCGTCACGTGTTATTCCTGTTCGCTGAGCTAAGCCGAGCGAGCCAAGACCGTAGATGACACCAAAGTTAACTTCTTTGGCTTTACGACGTTCATCTTTCGTGACTTTGTCTAAAGGAATTTTATTAATCTTGGCAGCGGTGGCAGCGTGGATATCTTCACCGGCTTGGAAACTTTTGATCATAACAGGATCTTCAGAAATATGAGCTGCCAGACGTAATTCAATTTGAGAATAATCAGCTGAGACTAAGGTGTAGCCCTTGTCAGCAATGAAAGCCTGACGGATAGCACGACCAATCTCGGTGCGAATAGGGATATTTTGCAAATTTGGATTAATCGAAGACAAGCGTCCCGTAGCAGCAATCGTTTGGTTGAAGCTGGTATGGATGCGATGATCGACCTTAGAAACCATCCGAGGTAAGGCAGTGATATAGGTAGACTGTAGTTTGGTCAGCTCACGGTATTCGGAGATGAACGGGATGATCGGATGACGACCTTCAAGCTTGTCGAGCTCTGAGGCGGCGGTAGATATTCCTGTTTTGGTTTTCTTTAACCCTTTGATGTCTATTTTCAAATCGTCGAACAGTATTTCCTTCAGCTGTAAGGGTGAAGAGATGTTAAATTCCCGACCGGCTAGCTTGTGAATCTTCTTGGTGACGGCGGCGATATTTTTATCAAACACTTTGGCCATCTTTTTCAAGAAGGCGACATCAACATTGATACCGGCCAGCTCCATGTCACCGAGCACAGGGAGGAGCGGCGCTTCAATAGTTGAGTTTAACTTTTGCAGATTAGCCTCTACCAGCTCTTTCTTAATAGCGAGGTATAAGCGCCAAGAGAAATCAGCGTCTTCAGAGGCGTACCAAGATAGGTGCTCTTCAGGGACAGCTTCGACGTTGAGATTTTTTTTGGTCTGTTTGGACGTTTCGGAGTTGGAAGTTGGCAGTTGGAAGTTGGAAGTAAGCTCCGTAAGCGACTGCATGCGGACACCGAAATAATTAAAAGCTAATTCTTCTAATTTCAGCCCGCGGTCTGGCTTGAGCAAAAAAGCAGCGATCATGGTGTCGAAAGTAATACCTTTGACCTCAACACCTGAAGTCTTCAAAATCTCATAGTCAAATTTGATATTATGACCAACCTTCTCAATCTTTGGATCAGTCAAAACAGGGGAGAAAAGTTTAACGAATAATTCTCGATCCTTATCAGTACGCAGGCTGACGAAATACCCTTCAGCTTCTTTCCAGCTGAAGCTGGCACCGAGTAGCTTATCTGTCTGTGGATCAAGACCGGTGGTTTCTGTGTCCAAGGCAAATGCCTTCTGCTCTTTTAATTTGGCGACGAACTGTTTCATTGCAACTTCACCTTTGATTAGGGTGTAGGTTTCCTTATGTGTGCCAATTTTGGATTGTGGTTTTACTTCCTCAACTGCAGGCTGATCTTCCGACTCGTTTTTCATATATCCCGATGAGAGCGGTTTTTTGCTAAGGGAATCTTTTATTGGCTCAGGTTTCGCTGCTATTGCTTCTGGAGGCTGAATAGCCAACGACGGTTGAGGAATTTTATCGATTAAACTATGGAATTCTAATTTTTTGAAAATTTCATAGACCTGCTTTCGGTCAAACTCATGCAACGCAGCTTGCTGCAAATCAATAGTAACTGGGACGTCAGTCACAATAGTTACCAGCATACGACTTTGGAGTGCTTGTTCCTTTTGGTCAAGCAATAGTTGGCGCAGACGTTCTTTGATTTTGCCGTCATCAATATGTTTGTAAACTCCATCCAGAGATTTATATTCTTGGATGAGATTTTGTGCGCCTTTTTCGCCGATGCCTTTCACACCTGGAATATTATCCGAAGTATCACCCATGATGGCTTTCATTTCTATCAGCTGTCTCGGTTCGAGACCATAACGTTCTTTGACGGCGGTGATATCATAGGTGACAGTATCATTGAGACCGCGCTTCATGGTGTAGACATTGGTTCGTTCAGTGACTAATTGCAGACTGTCGAGATCACCGGTGACGATGATATTTTTTATTTCCGGATGATCTTTCTCATTTTTGCGAACAATGCTACCGATGATGTCATCAGCTTCGAAGCCGGCTTGGGATAGACGGGGGATTTTGAAAGCGTCGAGAATGTTTTCTACCAATTCAATTTGGTTATAAAAAGCGTCAGGCTGTTTCTCGCGTTGACCTTTGTATTCTTTGTACTCAATATGCCGGAAGGTGGGAGCAGCTAGGTCAAAAGCAGCCAAGATATAGTCGGGCTTGAGGTCCTTGATCAGCTTCATGAGAATAGAGGTGAAGCCATAGGCAGCATTGACCACCGTGCCGTCCTTGATAGTCAGAGGCGGGATGGCGTGCCAAGCGCGGAAGAGCAGGGAGAAGGTATCGATGATAACGAGTTTTTGTTCTTTGGTCATGATGGGCTAATAATAGCAGGTTTTATACATTATTCCAGTTACCTAACGAAATGGTATTTTGACAGGTTATTAACTTCATGATACGTTCAAATTACCTTATGAAACTAGCTTTTTGCTTAATTTCTTCCTCACCAATCCCGGCTCCGCGTAATTTACGGCTGGGCCATATTTAGCTTTCTCGATAATATTCTTAAAACTAAAAGCCTTGCCGTAGCAGCAGGGCTTTTTTGTAGCTTCCTCCCGAAATTGTAAGTACTAGAATTTCTAGAGGAGTAGGCAAAATTGCCTGCTTCTTTTTTTGTTCTTTTCCTTGATAAGGAGAGTTATTCGATGTTACAGAAGACACGTATCGGCTTCATCGGCTCGGGTAAAATGGCAGAAGCTATGATTAGTGGTCTGCTCAAAGCCGAGTCGGTAACTGCGGACCAGATCATTGCAACTGGTCCCCATCAGGAACGCGCAACTGAACTGTCAGGACAGTATGTCGGTATTACCACCGGAACTGACAACCATCTGGCATTGGAGGCTGATATCATTGTGTTAGCCGTCAAGCCGCAGAAACTGGCGCAGGTCATGGGTCAATTGCGCGGTCAGCTCAAGGAGACTCAGCTGGTAGTCTCTATCGCGGCTGGTGTAACGCTGGCAACCCTGGTTCAGGGGTTGAATCACCTTTCTGTGGTACGAAGCATGCCGAATACTCCTGGGCGTATTGGCCAGGGTATCACTGTCTGGACCTGTACCTCTGAGGTGACAGACAGTCAGAAGGAGCAAGTCAGTACTTTGCTGAGGTCGCTCGGCGTGGAGGTGTTCGTCGATGACGAGGAACACCTTGATAGAGTCACTGCGCTGTCGGGAACTGGACCTGCATACGTCTTTCTGTTCATGGAGTCTCTAACTGATGCAGGTGTGCGCATTGGACTGCCGTGGTATTTGGCTAAGCTGCTGGCGATTCAGACGGTGAAAGGATCTGTAATATATGCGGAATCGGCCAAGGATCACTTGGCCCAACTTCGCAACGATGTGACATCACCCGGCGGCACCTCGGCTGAAGCTCTTCATCAGTTGGAGCAAGCTGGTTTCCGTCATGCCATCGCTACAGCAGTTGAAGCTGCTCACCAGAAGTGTTTGGAGCTCGGTCGTATGCTAGCGGAGAAACTCTCTAAACTTTAGGAGGTAGGCAAGAAAGCACTTATGAAATATCATGAGTGCTTTTTAAAAAAAACCAGAGCACACTTAAGCTTGAAAATATATAGGTATTCTGGTACTTTAGATGGGCGTTATGTAAGCTTGCAGGCGTCCCACTAGTGGGACGCAATTGCGCTCTGCTAGCAGAGCGCCTGCCCTTCGGGATTGCTATATAATGGCCTGATAGCTCCGCCAGAGGCGGACAGGCAAGTGGTCCGCCTTCACTAAAGTTTCATCCTCCGCTAAGGCTACGGGTGACAAGTCGGCGGGCAAGTAAGGCAAGGGTGTGTCCCGCCACATCTATTTATATGTAATGAAGCGGGATCCCGGATCTGAAATCTGGAGCTTGGCCTGGTAGCCAAGTGGTAAGGCATGGGTCTGCAAAACCCTTATTCAGGAGTTCGAATCTCCTCCAGGCCTCCAGATTTCAGCATCGGGACAAAACCCTTATTCGGCGGTTCGACCTGCCCCACGAACCCTGAGCCTGCCGAAGGGGAAGTGGGGATCCGCCTCAGGCCTCCAATTATTACGTAGCTAATATTAACACATGATCCTCAAAGAAATTTTGGATTTTTTGCGGGCACGGCGCAAACTCTGGCTTTTGCCTATAGTTATCGTCCTACTTCTGATCGGTCTGATTATTATTGCCTCCAGTAGTACCGCCATCGCTCCGTTTATCTACACAATTTTCTAGACATGACTGACAAGACGAGGTCAACGTTAGAATCCGTCATACTGGGTCTATTGGTTATTTTTTTATTACGCTCCAACAAGGCGTTTTTATTGTTGGCAATGTTGCTTCTGATAGCGATCATCCTGAAGCGCCAGGAGCTGAATTGGTTAGCCGAGAAGCTAGAGCGTCTCGGGAAATTCATTGGCAATACCATTAGTAGTTTGGTTTTAGCCCTTTGTTACATCGTCATTATTATCCCGTACGGTTTTATTTACTCCAGATATATCAATAAGACCGGTTACCATTATTATTTTCAGCGTCAGGATGTGAGTTATTATATTCAATCTGAGCGCCGTGATTTTAGACCGGAGTATTTCAAACGTCTATGGTAGAGGCAAAACCAGAAGTTGGTAAGAAAATTTTGGGTATCTCGGCATACTATCACGACTCGGCTGCTTGTTTAATCGTTGACGGGGCTATTATTGCTGCTGCGCATGAGGAACGTTTTACCCGCAAAAAACATGATGCTGGTTTTCCTCAGAGAGCGATTGAGTTCTGTCTGGAGTATGCTGGTTGTCGTCCGGAAGAGATTGATCAGATTGTTTTTTATGATAAACCTTTTTTGAAATTTGAACGTTTGATAGAAACGTATTTATTTTACGCACCGCGTGGATTACGTTCATTTCTATCAAGTGTCACCGTCTGGATCAAAGAGAAGATTTTTTTGCGCAAACAATTAGTTGATGGACTGACAAAAGTTGGCTTCGCTAAGGATTGCTATGAGAAATTATTATTTGTCGAGCATCATCTGTCGCATGCTGCTAGTGCTTTTTATCCGTCTCCCTTCGAAGAAGCAGCAATCCTCACTGTTGATGGCGTGGGTGAATTAGCTACCGCCTCCATTAGTCATGGTCGAGGCGCAAAGATAGAAATCAAGAAGGAATTATATTTTCCGCATTCAGTTGGACTTTTGTATTCCGCCTTCACCTACTTTCTGGGATTTCGAGTAAACTCAGGAGAATATAAGTTAATGGGATTAGCTCCTTACGGTAATCATGGATCTGAACGGGTGGAGCACTTCAAAAAAATTATTAAGGATAGATTGGTGGATATCAAGTCTGACGGTTCAATTTTTCTCAATCAGGATTATTTTAGCTACGCCACAGGTTTACGCATGGTAGATGATGCCAAGTGGCAGCAGTTATTTGGTTTTGCTCGGCGCGGTGAAGATGATTTGCGGCAAGAGCACTGTGATCTAGCACTGGCTATCCAGCAAGTGACAGAAGAGATTGTCGTCGCTATGGCAAGCCATGCCCGGGAAATCACGGGAGCCCGATATCTCTGTCTGGCTGGAGGTGTGGCACTGAACTGTGTGGCGAATTCCAAAATTCTGCTGGCCGGAATTTTCGAAGATGTCTGGATCCAGCCGGCAGCAGGTGATGCCGGAGGGGCACTTGGAGCTGCTTTGGCAGTACACTATATGTATGATAATAAGCCGCGACAGATAACCGGACAGGACAGTATGCAGGGCGCCTATCTGGGACCGGAGTTTGGATCTGATGATATCAAGCCTCTGATCAAAAAATATCGGGCTAGCTATACAGTAGCAACTTCAGATGATGACCTATGTCGTACCGTAGCTCGTCTGATCAGTGAAGGAGCTATCATTGGTTGGTTTCAAGGGAGAATGGAGTGGGGACCACGCGCATTGGGGAATCGCAGTATCATTGCAGATCCTCGGAATAAGGATGCACAGAAGACTTTGAACCTGAAGATTAAATTTCGTGAAGGCTTCCGACCTTTCGCCCCTTCAGTCATGTACGAAGAAATGCCTTTGCTGTTTGATTTTGACAGACCATCACCCTACATGCTTTTTGTCGCTCCTGTCGTAGCGAGTCGCAGGCTCCCGTTACCCGCGAATGTTGATACCATGACCTGGCAAGAGAAGCTCTATCATTTGCGGTCTGATATACCATCGGTGACTCATTTGGATTATTCTGCACGTTTACAAACTGTTCACCGGGAAACCAATACTCTCTACTGGAAGTTGATCAATGAGTTCAAAAACCTGACAGGCTACGGCGTAGTGGTGAACACCAGCTTCAATGTCCGCGGAGAGCCCATCGTCTGCACACCAGAAGACGCTTACAAATGTTTCATGTATACCGAGATGGATTATCTGGTGATCAACAATACAATTTTTGATAAAAAACTGCAGAGGCCACTGACGGAATATCAAGCTTGGGCTACTAAGCATGTCCATGATTAGAAAATTTTTTGTAGCTTCTATTGCAATCGGTTTTTTGCTTCTGCTCGGAGTCGGTCTGGCTGAGATTGTCTTACGGTTATTGCCGGCTCAGTATATACCCGGCCAAGCGGGAGGACCGCGATTGGTGAAGGATCCGGATATCGGCTATAAGCGTGAGGCCAAGGCCCACCAGTCGGTGATTAGTAGCTGTTATGCTATCGCCAATATCACTACCAACAATCAAGGTTTTCGCGGCGGTGACTGGGATCGTTCTAAAGACAGCATCGTAGTTCTGGGAGATTCGTTTACGGAGGGCCTTCAAGTTAGTGATCAGCAGACAGCCAGCGCGGTATTGGGTCAGATGTTGCCCTTTCAGACTTTGAACAGTGGTATCTCTTCTTTTGGTACTGTCGGTGAAAGAGAGATTTATCTGAAATATCTGCGTCCGCTCAAACCAAAAGTAACGGTTCTTTATTTCCTCACCGCCAATGATATCGAAGATAACTTTTGTGACTTGCGGCGGGCAGCTGACGGTACAACGACCAAAATTTGCGGATCACTATCAGACAGTGGCGAATTAGTAGTACATAAGAAATTATATACTGCCAGTACTAATCCTGTGGTTACCGCGGTTATGAATAACTGTCGGTTTTGTCAGCTGCTGAAACAAGTAAGTAAAAAAATTATATCGTCAGCTGATCAACAAGCGATATCGTCCGAGGGCTATCGTAGTTATGAAACTGCCACCAGTACTACGATGAGTCAGGCTTGGGGAGTGACAGAGCAGGCCTTGCTGGCGTTGCGCCGTGATATAGAAAGCGATGGAGGTAAGCTGCTAATAGTCACAGTGCCAGACTATGCGCGTACCAGCAAGGACTGGCAATCGGAGCTGAAGGCACACGGATATTCAGAGGATCGTATTGCCGAGCTGGACCCACAAGCACCGCTGGAGCATTTGAAGGATATTGCTACGAGAGATAATTTGACGCTCCTGACCCTTGAGGAAGGTTTCCTACAGTATCGCGATCAATACAACCTTCCGGCGCCTTACTTCTCCTATCGTTGTGATGGCCATTGGAATCCGCTGGGGCATTATCTGGCAGCCCAGTTGACGGGGCAGTATCTTTTGGAGCATGATTATCTCGATCTAGCCACGAGTACTAGAGATATCTTATTAGGAGCTGTTCAAACAAATTTGCAGAAGGCTCCACAAGCAATTCTTGGAGAGATAGGCTATAAAGAGATTTATCAGAATGGCATCTACCATGATTAATATGAAAACAGAAGTTGAAGCCAAATTTCTTGATATCGACAGCTCCCAACTGCGCACAACATTGCAGCAGCTCGGAGCTGTTTTAGTTTATCCGGAACGTTTGATGGTCCGCGAGACTTTTGATTACCTGAATAATAGTCTACGAGAGATTGGCGGTTGGGTGCGTCTAAGGAATGAAGGCGATCGTATCACGTTAAGCTACAAACAGCTCAATGATCGTTCACTTCATGGTACAAAAGAAGTCGAAGTTGAAGTGAGTAATTATAATCAGGCAAAAGATTTTTTGCTCAACATTGGTTTAATCATAAAATCTATTCAGGAAACGAAACGGGAGTTATGGAGGATAGGAGAGACAGAAATAACCCTTGATACGTGGCCGTGGATACCGACATTCTGCGAAGTGGAGGGGATTGATGAGGTTACAGTTAAACAGGTTGTGGAGCAGTTAGGACTTGATTGGTCACAAGCCTTACACGGTAGTGTTGAAGTTGCCTATCAGCATTATTACGATGTTACCGATGAAGAGATTTGGAGTTGGAAGGAGATTAAGTTTGTATCAGTTCCGGAGAGCTTAGAAATTAAGCGAAAGCCTACGCTATGAAAATAACCTTGTGTGGCAGTATTCTGTTTTATGAACAAATGCAGGATATCGCCGAGCGATTGATTGCATTAGGACATGAAGTTAAGTTACCGCCGGCTGAGATATCAGGACCCGATGGACAGATGATGAAGGTTCAAGATTATTACCGTTTACGTAAAGAAACAATGACTACTGAGGGTTGGATCTGGGATCAGAAAGAATTGGCTATTCGTAGACATTTTGACAAGATCGATTGGGCTGATGTGATTCTCGTGACAAATTTTGATAAGAAAGGTATAGCTGGATATATAGGTGGCAACACTTTAATTGAAATGGGAGTGACTTTTTATAATCACAAAAGAATATATTTATTAAAATCAGTACCGGAGATTGATAGTAAAGAAGAAATACTAGGAATGAAACCGGTTGTCATATCTGACGATTTATCATTAATCGTGTAGAACCATGTCAAAATCACCCAAAGATTTTTTTAAATACTGCCCCCGCTGTGGCACATCATATGATCCAGCTTTTGTGTCTGATAACAGATTAGACTGCAAGAAATGTGGTTTTGTTTTTTATCAAAGTCCCAAGGCGACAGCTGCGGCTATTATACTTGATGAAAATCGACGAATATTGCTTACGCGGCGAGCCGTTGATCCTGCTAAAGGAAAGCTTGATTTGCCTGGGGGATTTATAAATTGGGGAGAAAGTCCACGAGACGCTATTATTCGAGAGATAGATGAAGAGCTGAAAATAACGTTTCTACCACGCAACATTTTCGATGTTGTACATACGTGGTATGAATACGAAGGTGTACGTTATTCTCTAGCAAACATATTTTTTATCGGTTCAATCATGGGTAATCCTGTACCATCAGATGATGTTGAGAGTTTTGAGTGGTACGATCTAGCCTCTATTCCTGACGAATATGCTTTCCCAGAGATGAAGGAGCTATTGGAATCATTGAGAATAAGAATAGGGACAAAATAAAAAACCGCTGACAGTTTCGGTAAATACCTTTGAAACTCTGTCGAGCGGTTTTTTGATTTATAATTACGACGTACCTGTTCAGCTAGAATTATTACTTTATCTGGAGTGTAGTCCTAATTTTTATTTTAAAATTTATTTATAATCTTTCAATTATAATTTTGCACTTTCCGCCTCGGTTTGTCTTAGGCGAGACGGGTGCTTTTTGATTTACTTACTATCAGCTAAGGTTGTAACCTTCGGTAGAATCTCCATCGTCAAGCGACGAGCGCCAAACTTGATAGCAGCCGGTTTATCCGCCATCCAGATGTCAGCTCGACCAGTACCAGTATAGCGTTTGTTCATACGATCTTCGACCGTGAAGACTTTGCTACCATAGATATCGGGGAAGCGGACACGAGTACCACGAGGTAAGTCGTTAGTAGCGATAATACCGTCACGGACATGAGTTCCCCAAGCAGTGATGAAAGGAGAGTCATCAGTTTGAGCTACTTCACTGGTATAAGCAGTGACAGTGACCACTTTTGTACGTACTGCTTTGTCAGTAGCAAACATTTGGTCATAATCAGGCCAGATTTCGCTGGAGATTATCGGGATAGTAGACTGATGTGTTAACGTTGACTCAGCTACCTGCGCAGCTACTGTATGCGGCATTAAAACAGGTATAAAAGTGGCTAAAATTAGCCAATATTTACTTTTTGCCTTGATATAGCTACTTATTACTGAAGTAAGGTTTGTCATAAGGGTTTAGTAAATAAATACAATTCCATATAATCGGAATTGATCGAATACAATATCATATTTTAGATATTATGTCAATACCTAGAGCAGGGACAGGGAAAAGGGTCAGGGTCAGAAAATTTCTTCAAAGTTAATTTAAATTTCCCTCTGACCCTAATTCCTGACCCTGACCCTGCTTTTCTTCCTTTACATTTACCCGAAAATTCTCTATTTTAAGCAGTACATATGGCTAAAGAAGAGTTACGCAACAAACTAAACAGAGAGCAGGCTATGAAACTGCTCAAACAAGAAACCTTTCAGCGGGTAACCTTGTCTTTTTATCGTTATGTTGAGATCAAAAACCCTCAAGAGCTCCGCGATGCTCTGTTTGCCTTATGGTCCAACTTGGGTGTCTTGGGCCGTGTCTATTTAGCTCATGAGGGTATCAATGCGCAAATCAATGTGCCGGAGCCAAAGCTAGAAGAATTCAAACAATACCTTGATGGCTATGAGGAGTTCCGTGATATGCCGTTTAAGATCGGTTTAGAGCAGGGGTTTTCTTTTTATAAATTGACTATCAAAGTCCGACGTCAGATCGTGGCTGATGGTCTGCCAGCCGGAAGCTATAACGTCAGCGATGTCGGTAAGCATCTGACTGCGCCGGAAGTGAATGCAGCTTTGGAATTATCTGAGACAGTAGTAGTGGATATGCGTAATCATTATGAAAGTGAGGTCGGACATTTCACCGGCGCGATCAAGCCGGATGTCGATACCTTCAAAGATGCATTGCCTGAAGCTGCGAGTTTGCTGCGAGGCAAGGAAGATAAGAAAATTATTTTGTACTGTACCGGAGGTATTCGTTGTGAGAAAGCCAGTAGCTATCTGAAAGCTCAAGGATTCCAAGACGTTAATCAGATTTACGGCGGAATAATTTATTATGCCGAGCAGGCGAAGAAATTAGGATTGGAATCAAAGTTTAAAGGCAAGAATTTTGTCTTCGATGAGCGTCTGGGAGAGCGGGTGACGGAGGATATCGTCAGTGTCTGCCATCAGTGCGGTCAGGCTTGTGATCACCATACCAACTGCGCTAATGAGATGTGTAATCTTTTATTTATCCAGTGCTCTGACTGTAGTGTGAAATGGGAGGGCGCCTGCAGTCTGAAATGTCAGGACTATCTGCATTTGTCCGAGGAAGCAAAAAAGAGCCTGCGTCAAGCGCAGACTCCGACTAATAAAACTATTTTCCGCAAACGGGTACGGCCGAAATTAATGGTGAACTAGTAGGGACAGGTCGCGACCTGTCCCTACTTTTACGTTATCGCTCGTAGGCCAGACTAGAGATAGTCCCGTCTGTTTTTACCAGATAGAGAATCTTCTGATCAGGGTGGTCAACTCCTAGTGTTTGATTATTCGTCACTCGGATCAGGAAACCGTCATCAATAGTGATAGCATCAGCGACCGGCACTCCTTGGGTGTTGGTTTTTAAACCCGGAGTAATTGCTGCAATGAAAGACAGAGCTTCGGCCGGAGTAGAGACAGGAGCAAAAGATGATTTTAGCTTCTCGGCAGAGTCAATCTTAGAAGAGCTTTTCTTGCCATCTGCCTGGAGATAGTAGCCGGTGGCGCAGAGACTTTCGCCCTCGAAACGCAGATAGCCGGAGACGCTGCGACTGTTGACACAGGCAGCCGAGGATTTCTGGGTTAATTCCACCGGCACACCAAGGGTTGTCAGGAGACTATCAGGCATGGTGAAGCCATCCAGACGACTAGCCATACCGGCGACAGCTGACCAATTACCTGTCTCTACGACGGACTGATATTTGATTTGCTCGGCGATAGAATCCCAAGCATAGACTTGATCTTGGAGCTGAGCTTCTTGGAGGTCCGAAACGCCATCTCCATCGGTGTCGGCTTTCTGATCCGAAGTACCGTAGATACTTTCGATCAGACTGTTCAATCCGTCTTTATCGGCGTCAGTTTTTAGTAACGTACCACCAGACTGGATTTGTGAGCTGGAGAAGACAGAACAGTCATTGTCAGGGCTGCTCAGAGCCGTCAGATAATCATCACGTAATAATCCTTCTGGGAAGTAGGAGGTAGCGTCCGGATTTGATAGACCATAGCAGACAGCCATGGCATAATTCAAATAAGCGTCGCCTAGAGGTTGTGGTTTGGGTGCGACGAGAGCCGGTCCTTGAGGGATTTTATTGAGATCAACATTCGTGACGCCTAGGCTTAGGTAACGCATGATCTGATAGGCGGCGTCACCGTTTTTTAGATAGTATCTTCTGTTATTGGCCGG
Organism: uncultured Gammaproteobacteria bacterium; assembly: GCA_964517065.1. GTDB lineage: Bacteria > Patescibacteriota > Patescibacteriia > UBA1558 > 2-01-FULL-52-15 > CAYYYA01. The sequence goes on along the minus strand of CAZFBK010000006.1, from coordinate 2,666 downwards.
GTTGATATACCAAGCTTCACCGTGACTTTCTGTCTGTAGGAGAATTTTACCGGATAGTTGTTTGGCCAGATTGGCATCATAGGATAATTTACCCGGACCAAGTGGGTTATAATCATGCATGACTTCATCGCCATCTTTGAAGCTATCACCATCAGTATCAGGATTATCACGTTTGGTACCAAGTGCGTCTTCGAGCTGATCAGCTAAGCCATCAGTATCAGTGTCAGTATCTTTGAAACGAGATTCGAAGCCGACAGGGATTTTCGCCAGATTGGCATTGCTGACGCCGAGACCAAAAGTACGCAAAGAAACATAGGCAGTATCACCATCAGGCAGATAGTAACGTTTGCCGTCAGCCGGGCGGACATACCAAGCCTCACCGTGAGATTGAACCTGTAATAAAATCTTGCCTTTAAGCTGGTCAGCTAGTGAGGCGGTGTGGATGGTGCCGACTAACGGTATGATGAGGGCGGCAGTTGAAATTTTTTGAACTAGGTTGATCATAGATATATGCCCATCTAGTATAGCAGAAATACGACTAAGACGGTATTTGCTTGAAGAGAATAGCATTGGGCACGTCACGGCCGGGACTCATACGGTAGCGTCCATCATAATACACGGCAGTGGAGCCACCTGCGTCTAAGTTCAGCGCATTCTCCAGACCAAGTGACAGTAGCATTTCTACCAACTCAGGCACCGTAGCAGAGTAGGCGACCACCAGATATATCTCGTTGCCTTTGACGCCGATTGCGGCCCGACTATAGCGCTTCAGCTGTTTGGGATCAAGCGTAGCGACACTGCCGAGTGCATTGGTGCCTTCTTGGATCAGGACGGGGTCATTGGCAATAGCAGCTTTCACCTTAGTATGATACGTCGCTTCGAAGTCAACCACGCTGCGGAATTGCGCTGTACTGGTGAAAAAGTACGGGTGATTATCAGTGCCGAAGACCAGCATAGCACCAGTGGATGGATAAGGGATTTGATCGCTATTGATCATGACACCATCTTGAGACCGATAGACAGGGTAATAATAATAATTTTTTTCTTTAGCACAATCAGTATAATCAGCCGGGCAGAAGTAGCTGCCGTTGATAGCCGCGAAAGCGTCATTGGTCAAGGCAAAGTCACCGACACTTTGGATCGGGCAGTTCTTGTCACAGTCAGTGCTATTGGCAGTGACCGTCATGATATCGAGCTTTGGGTCCTGCCAATTAATTTTTAAAATTGCCGCGGTACGATCTCCGTTCGACGTTTTGACTGTTTGAATTTTATAGCTGGAGCCGTTGGTCAGAGGAGCGGGTGATCCTTGGAAACTGCCAACGGGAATTTTCGCCAGATCTTTATTAGTAATTCCCAGACTGACATAGCGCATGATTTGATAGGCAGCTTCGCCATCGGCTAGGTAGTAGCGCTTGCCGGAAGGGTGGAGATACCAGGCTTCGCCGTTTTTTTCTACCTGCAATAATATGCGGCCATTAAGCTTCTCAATTAATTCAGTATCTAGTTTACGCTCTCCTGTACCATTGGGATTCGTATTAGCAACTATTTCTGCTTTGTCAGTATCGCCATCACCATCGCTATCTTTCTTTTTATAATTTGTCCCAAGGCCTGTTTCCAACTGGTCAGATAAACCATCACCGTCAGTATCAGTGCCGCTTTTGAACCTGTCTTCCAGCCCGACAGGTATTTTCGCCAGATCAGCGTTCTTGATACCCAGTCCAAACTCGCGCAGCATCTGATAGGCAGTGTCACCATCCTTGAGATAATACCGCTGACCAGTGACAGGACCGACATACCAGGCTTCACCGTGTTTGGCGACTTGGAGAACTATGTTGCCTTTGAGATCAGCAGCCTGCGCTAATTGAGGAGTTAGCAATACCAGCGCAAAAATAAAAAGTATGAAACGTTTCATACTCTATTTGTAACACATTTATGATGTGAAGAGAAGAAAAAAATAGGGACCGCCTGTAAAGCACGGTCCCAGTGGCGTAACGCCAGTGGATTTGGAGAGGAGAGGGCGCTTCGCCGGATGGAGGTTGCACAGGTTGCGAACAGTGGTTTGCCGTGTGCGGGCCGATTTGGTCGACTTCCCCAGCTCCTCCAACTACGGAGGGAAATTGTACAGATGACCTAATAATTATAAAACTATTATTTTTTTGTGCAAGTGGATAATTTATTTATCTTTTACGGGCTAATAGGTCGATAATAGAGAAATCACGCCGATCATTTCGAAGCGATAGGCTGTTGAAAACATTAGCTTCTGCCAGAACGATTTCCCATTGTCCAACAGGGAACAGTGGCAATAGATCATCAAGTTGATACAGCGAAGTCATAGGTGTATCAAAAGCTGGCTTTGGTTCGGCTGAGAAGGTCCTGATAGCAAATTGGCCGTTTTTTGCCAATGCTGTCTGAAGACGGGGGATAATGCGGTTGAGCACTTGATCTTTATCCAAAAATTGAAAGATGTTTTGTGCAAGGATACTATCAAATTTTGTGTTGTCAGCAAGACTGTCTGTGTAAAGTTCAACACCCTGTATGACCCATGCTATTTGAGGGCTTGTGAATCTCTGATTACGAATGATACGCTTGGCTAACTCCTCATCTGTTAATTGATCAACTGCGGTTATGTGTAAAGTCGGTACAACCTCTAAAAGGAGCTTATCAAT
>CAZFBK010000005.1:0-56004 GCA_964517065.1 uncultured Gammaproteobacteria bacterium | reverse complement strand
ATCATGATGATGGACCGGATTATCGTTATCGAAGCTGGTAAAGTGGTGGATAGCGGTACGCATCAGGAATTATTATCAAAAAAAGGCATCTACAAGAAATTATGGAATATTCAAGCTGGCGGATTCACTGGCTAGACGGGGGAGACGTACTGACTTATAATGAGCTTATATTAATCAATTAACTGCCTTTTGGCTTCTAGACTATGAAAAAAACCTATCTTATTCCTCTTTTTGGTCTCCTCCTACTGACCGCCTGCAATCAGACCGTAGACACCAATACTAACGTTAATAGCAATACTAATACCAATACTCCGCCTGTTGAAACGGCCACCACCACCCCAAGCGTCACCACCAAGGACACTTTGGTACCGTACGAAAACAAAGCAGTAGGCTACACCCTGATGCGTCCGCGTACTTGGCAGTGGCGACACCTGATCAAATCTCAGATTCAGGCTACCGATACTACCAACGATGATTTATTCATCACTGATCCGGTTAAACTTGGTGCGGTCGGTAGTGATGATTTAGGACAGATTGTCTTGGCTGTCTCCAGTAAGGCATTATCCGATTATCAAGATGTTGTGAAAGATCTGACAGCGGCTGATGCCAAAATCTCCGGCATCGATGGTAAGCGCTATGACGGTATGAGAAATGACCAAAGGGTTATTGAATATCAGTTCACCCGCGACAATAAGACCTACAGAATCACCTATATGGGTAAGCAGAATGATGAAGTAACCGAAGGAATGTTTGAGGATGTTGTGAAGAGTCTCAAGTTCAACTAAGACATCAGGATTTGGATAGAGGAGCAGGGTTGAGGAAATAATTTCTCGCCCTGTTTTTTCTTAGCATTTTTTGGTATAATATTCTCATATGATAAAGAAAAAAATAGCTCGTTCCGTGTCTAAGTCGAAGCCAATAGCTAAAGCTAAATCTGATAATCTGAAGCAGCAGGCTACAGATTTGGTGCAGCAGGCCGAGGATTTGATTGCTAAGGCCAAGAAGCGCTTCGATGCTCTCGATCCTGATACCAAGAAGAAGCTGGCAGCAACGGCTGCAGGACTGGCATTGGTGGCAGTCATGGCCACACGCCACAAGAAGAAATTGGCTAAAAAATAGTCTATGATCATTATTCATTGGTTTGTCCGAGCTCTGATTATCATGGCAGCTGCCTATCTGATTCCTGGCGTTTTTGTTGGTAGTTTCTGGGTTGCCTTAGTAGCTGCTTTGGTCTTAGGACTACTCAACTTTTTGGTGCGGCCGGTTTTGCTGATTTTGACTTTACCAATCACCATACTGACTCTTGGTCTTTTTAGTTTAGTCATCAATGGATTGATGATAATGCTTTTGGGAGCGTTGGTGCCCGGCTTCTCAGTCGCTGGACTCTGGTCGGCGATACTTTTCAGCGTAGTGGTTTCTGTAGCGAATTATATAATTGCAGTTAATAAATGGTAGTCTGCGGATGAAGCGTTATTCTTCCTCATCACGATCAAGAAGCAGACAACTCTGGGGAATCTTGAGTGTTTTTTTTATTCTTATTATTACTTTAAGATTTCTTCCCCACTGGCATAGACGTAAACGCTCGTTATATGTAGGAGGTGCGATTATTGGACTTGCAACTCTCGGGCTGGTTAGTCTGCAGCTGTCGCCAAAAACCAGTGATGTTTTGACCATTCCAGCCAATGTACCCACATTGATCCATACTGCTGCCTCACAATCACAGCTGAATACCTATCTGTGGTATCCGATGAGAGTTTGTTATCAGGGAGCTTGTCCGGCTAATCCTAATATCCCCGTTGGTTGGCCTAACAATATTACTGATTCCAACACCATACGTGATATCGGAGCTAACCGAATTATTTGGGGTACCTTTGGTTTGATTTCTGCTAATTCTCCCGTTGATCCTAATATTATCGCTATGCTTGACTGGGCTCAGTCGGTTGGCATGAAAGTCAATCTGGATGATGAGGGATCCTGGTGGTATATCAGTAAAAATATATACACTATTGGTCTAGTCGAAAATCATATCAAACGATTGGTTCAACTCTATGGATCGCATCCGGCTTTTGGCGGTTGGTACACGGGAAATGAGCCTGAGGCATGGAACTCAACTGAGGTATTAAAGGAAGGTATGTATGCTCGCTTTGGTCAGGTGATGGCTCTATATAAACAATATGATCCTAGTCGTGAAGTTTTTTCTTCCACCGCGACAGCTGCCAAATTAAGATTTTGCCGTGAGGGCCGTCCAACTGATCTTCATAATTCTGGATTTTCTACTTTCCGAGATGTCAATCCTTTGGTGGACGAAACAAGCCAAGAATATCAAGATATGATTGATCGAACGATTTTTAACTTCGATGAAGACTATCTCTGTACTGAAAATTATAATATCCCGTTCAATTATTCGATGGCGGCTAATTATTGGCACGGAGATGTGATTACTTCAGCTGAAACCACCATGTATGCCTATCTGATGCTAGCCCACGGTGGCCGGGGTATTGAGTGGTTTCCCTATAGCACTGATGGCGGATTGGTCTGGGATAATCAAGCCCCAGCCTATTCTCAGAATTTTGCTCATTGGTTGCCGGCGATGCAGGGCGGTTTGATTTATCAAGATCCGATTTATAGAAATGTTTCTGGTTTTGATAATATAACGTTAGCTACTGATAGCTCGGTCAAACACGGTGGCAGTTACTCGGCTCATCTGACCTTTGCTGGACCGGTATCAAACTATTATAACCTGCGTTTGAACGCCACAAGCAACAGCAAGAGCCCCTGGAACCTGAATTTCCCGGCGCTGAAAGGCTCCACTAGTTATACTATGAAAGGTTGGGTCAAGATTGAGGGTGACGCAGTGGTTCGATTGACGGGAACTGGTCCTAATTTTTCAACGTTTACTTCTGTCAGTGGCACTACTGATTGGGTAGAGGTCACTAAGACTTTTGTCACACCGGCTGCGACCGGAAGATGGGCTTTTGGTCCGCTGATAGCCTCAGCTTCTACCGGTAGTGTCTGGTTTGATGATTTTTCTTTGGTAGAAACAAATGATGCTGCGCAACGCAATCTGGCAGCCAAATTTAATCCAGGTTTTGAAACTGTAAGCGGAGCTGATCGTACACCCCATGAACCGTTGTATAGTGCTGTGAAGCAGGTTAATGCTGATTTTAATCAGCTCGGAATCTTTACCCAATTGAAGCGCTTACTATCCTTTGATGACCAGCATGTTCCGACTACTGGTCTTGTTTCGTCTGTTACCTCCTCTGTTGGTACTGGTTTACCCCGGGTAGAAGTGGGTGAATTTGTCAGTAGCGATGTCAATGGAGATTATTACCTGGTGGTAGTCAACCGCAATATCTCTTCTGCCTCACAGATAACATTAACCCTGCGGTCGCCAGGCAATTTGACCTTTAGTGATATGGTTGCTGGAACATCGCAGGTTTACTCCTCAAGCGGTGGACAGGTGACAGCGACCTTTAATCTGCCAGCGGGTGCCGGCAAGGTCTACCGACTACAGGGAATTGTATATAACGCTCCCAGCTTTAGCCCTTTGTACAGTGAAAGTTTTGAAGACAGCTTAGCTCAGGGCTGGACAACACAAGGTGGTGTCTGGTCGGTTGTCAATGATAATGGCTCTAATGTCTATGATGTCAATGCCTCCTCAGATGCTCGTGGTATTCTGACAACCGTCGATAGTAGTGACTTTGAGTACAGTGGAAAATTCCGCATCATGCCTGATCATAATTCTTCCAGCATTCTGCATTTTACCTTCCGTAAACTATCAAGTAATCCAAATATTGCTGCTGGAAGTTACAATATACGGGTTCAACTTGATCCCGGAGCGGAGAGTACTAATGGTTATGTCCAATTAGTCCGTAATTCACAAAATTCTGCTGTAGTTTGCCAGATGACAGATGAGAATTTTTTGCTGGGCAATAGATATATTGATTTCAAAATTCGTGCCATTGGTAATGTGATAGAAGCCTGGTTTGACGGGGTGAAATATTTAAATTGTATCGATAACAGCTCCGAAGCTTATACTTCAGGACAAGTAGGGTTTAGAATCTTTAGCGGTGGTCATGTACGGTTGGATGACCTGTCTGTTGCTGCTCTAGATACAACATCCAGCAGTTGTACTGAAAACTGGTCCTGTACCGATTGGGGTGTCTGCGTCAATAACCAACAGACTCGTCAATGTACTGATTTGAACGCTTGCGGTACAACTGACATGCAGCCGTTTCTAAGCCAAAGTTGTGTCCCGCCGGATACTACTCCGCCATCAGCAGTGACCCTGTCAGCTACCGCTACCACTATTAGTTCGATTACCTTGCAATGGGTAGCGCCCGGAGATGATGATAATAGTGGTACGGCTAGTCAGTATGATATTCGTTATGCTACCACCGAGTTGGGAGCTGCGCTCTTTAATAATGCTACCCAAGTCGCTGGCGAACCAACACCTTTGGTTGCCGGTACGGTACAATCAATGACCATTTCTGGACTAGCTCCTGCCACCACTTATTACTTTGTGCTAAAAAGTTCAGACGAGATAGGTAATATTTCAGGTTTTGGCAATATTTTGCCTAGTACCACGGCCGACAACACACCGCCTGCGGGTATTACCAATTTGGCAGTTACTACGATAGCAACAAATTCAGCTATTTTGTCGTGGACAGCTCCGGGTGATGATGGTGCAGTTGGTACTGCTACAACCTATGATCTGCGGTATTCTACTTCACCGATCACCTCGGCTAATTTTGCCAGCGCTACAGCGGTCACCGGCGAACCTACCCCTACTATAGCCGGTACTACTCAATCAATGACGGTTAGCGGATTGAATTCTGGTACAACCTATTATTTCGCACTGAAGACCAGCGATGAAGTGCCGAACGTATCTGTGATCTCTAATATTGTCTCAGGGGCAACGACGTCAGTTACTCCTGTTGATACGATCGCTCCTGCAGCAGTAGTAGACCTTAGTGCTTCGAGCCCCACAGCTACTAGTCTGCGTCTTGCCTGGACAGCTCCGGGTGATGATGGAGGGGTTGGTACGGCAACTGCCTATGATTTACGTTATTCGACTTCACCGATCACTTCAGCAAATTTTGTTAGTGCCACTTCGGTTACTGGCGAGCCGACTCCTGCTGGAGGCGGTACTTCTCAATCTATGACTGTCAGCAGTCTGACAGCCGGTACAACCTATTATTTTGCCATCAAAGCGTCGGATGAAGTGCTAAATATTTCTCTTATTTCCAACATACCATCAGGCGCTACATCTGCTGCTGTTTGTCAGGAGCGTTGGGGTTGTACTGCTTGGTCAAGCTGCTCCAACAACCAACAAACTAGAACCTGCACCGATAGTAATCATTGTGGCACCACGGTCAGCAAACCTACGACCAGTCAGAGCTGCAGCTCGACACCAGCGCCCACACCTACGCCCGTGCCTACACCTGTGTGTAAGGAGAACTATGTCTGTAATGATTGGTCAGGCTGTAATAATAACCAGCAAACCAGAACGTGTACTGATAATAATCACTGTTCCGCTTCGTCTATCAAAAATGAAACCCGTGTCTGCCAAGAAAACGTCCCGGATACCATCGCACCCGATACTAGTGCTATTACTATCGCCCCAGTGATCAATCAAGATTGGATCAAACTGACACTCGGTGGTAAGGATAATCAGACAGCCTCAGGCAAATTGACATTTCATTATAGTCTAGACGGACAGTCGAGTCAGACAGCAACGGTTTCAACGGTTTTACTCCGTCATCTGACAAATGGTAATCATACTATCTCGGTATCGGCTGTCGATGAAGCGGGTAACGAGGATCGAACGCCTTTCACGGCTCAGTTTACGGTCAAGAGTATTAAAAGGATTATTACGATTCCAAAATCTGGTGGACCAAGTTTGGTGAGAATTTTCGACTATCAGGGTAAACTTTTGTCTCAGTTTCACGCCTTTTCTGCTTTCCGTCGCTTGGGCGGTAGTCTGGCGTTGATAGACGTGAATAATGATGGTCCGGAAGAGCTGGCAGTAGCAACTGGTCCTGGTGGTAAGCCGGAAGTGAAATTCTTTGATCAGAGCGGTAAATTATTGAGTTCGTTTATGGCTTATCCTGAGAATTTCAATGGGGGCGTGAATCTGGCCGCGGCTGATCTCGATGGTGACGGTAGCGATGAGCTGATCGTCGCTCCGGCTAGTGGTACAGGACCGCTGGTCAGAATTTTTAGACCTTCAGGAGAGCTGATAGCCGAGGCTTCTGTCTTTGATCGTCAATTCCGCGGTGGAGTATCTATTACCGCCGGTCAGCTTGACTCCGGTGGTAGAGCATCTCTGGTAGTAGCTCCAGCCAGCAATGGAACGTCACTCATCAGTATACTTAGGTTAGAAAACGGCAGAATTGTTCTAAAAGATTCCACAGAGCTTGTGAAAGACAGTCCATTGGGTGGAGTCTCATTGAGCCTTGCTTCTGTCCGAGGACAGGACAGTCAGATCATTGTGAGCTTGACTCAGACTGGTTCGGTTCCTGAGGTTTTTGTCTTGTCATCGACTTTAAGTATCCTCAAACAGTTCACTCCTGCTGTTGCTAGTACTGTCCATGGTTTGCAAATCGCAGCCGGTGATATCGCAAGTTTTGATAATTTAGCGGAAATAATCGTTTCAACGGTGAGTGGTATCAGACAAAAAATGCAAATATTTTCACTCGGTTCAGCTTTGAATCAGACAGCCGCGACCCGAAGCTTCAACCCCTACGGCTGGAGTAGCTTTGCTGTGAACGCGGTCATTGGAAGTTGGCGGTAGGATTGATTTTTAGATACCGTTAAGTCATGGTAAAATTATTCTATGCGTCCTCACTTTTCTTTTCTTAAAAAAAAATCAGCCAAACCCTGGGAACTTCTGGCTACGGCTGTGTTGGCTGGTATAGGTATCGGACTTATTCGCCGACATTGGCACCACCGTCATAAAGTAGTTTATTTGGGCGGTTCTGTCCTAGGGCTAGCAGCTGTAGGTATTTTGGGTTTTCAAGCGGCTCCAGTTGCCACTACTGATGTCTTGCATATTGCAGCGATCAGCTGTAATGACGGTACTACTGATGGTCAGTGTGTCTATGCCCGAACCGGTAGTGATACGGACAGGCCAAAACGCTGCGTCAGCGGTCAACTGAAAGAAGATAATAAAGCCTGCGGTTGTCCCTTGAATTATTATCCTTGGCTGGATGGTAGCTGTACCCACTTACCCCAGCTGAAAACGTTCAATCAGTTTTTGCCGTACTGTATGGGGATTACTCCCGGCAACGCTGACTATAATCCAAGCTGTCCATCGCAGAATGATACCTCTTGGGCAGCACAGCATTTTGATATCACCGGAGCTTTTACTCACCAAAAACCATTAATCAAACAGGCTGCGCCTCTGACCAAGATTTGGTCCTACGTCAACATGCAGACACTGACACCGGAGCAGGTGAAGGTTGGTTTACCGGCCTACTGTGCTGCACATGGCTGTACCAACCAAGAAGGTACCATGTTGCATTATATAGAGGACACAGCTAAGCCTACCAGAACCCAAGGAACGATTTGTGTGCCGGGTTACAACCCAGCAGCGCGACCGAGCGGTTGGAATCCGGCAAATCCTGGTTGTACTGCTAACGACTCTTTTGCTCGTGCCACATCCACAGCTGCTGCACGGGTACCGGACGGGTATCTGCCGGGTTGGCGTTGGGTCAACCTGCGTAGCACCGATTGGCAGAATTACATGAATAATACTGCTACCAGTATTATTTCAGCTGGAGGAGTGGAGAGCGATTATCTCTTCTCTGATATTGCTGATTTCAAACCGATGAATTCTACTTTGGAATTCAGTGAAATTTATGCGGGTCTGCCGACCGACATTGGTCATGCCGATAGCTATCCTCGCGTGCAGGAAGTTTTTGATAAGCAAACCCAATTGCGCACCTATGTATCCAATTATTTCGGCAAGACCAAAGAGCTGATACCAAACCTGATCGATCCTGCTAGTTATTTGGTATATCCGTGGCTGACTACCCGTTACCAGACGATGAATGCGCTGAATTATTTTGAAATCTGGGAGATTTATGAGAATGCCGTCGGAGCTCCTTCCGGCGGTGTGGGTCGCGCTTATTATTACGCCGATTATCTGCGTTCTCAGGAAATCTTGCGTCAGTCACTACAAAACAATACCCGCTTTATTTTGAAAGGGAGTAATTATGCCAGCAGCGAATTACCCCGAGCCCGACGATATCTAACGGCCTACTTTTATCTTCTGAATAATAAAAACTTGACCTACGGCTTCTACGATGCGACCTCAGAGCAGGGAGGAGCCGGCCAGAATCCGGGCACCAATACCACTTCTATCACTCAGCATGCTTGGGCGCCCATTATGAATTATAATATCGGCCGGCCAGTAGCGATCCCAGCGGGTAAGACAGACGTTTTTGGCGCGGCAGCTAGTACTGGCACCACGGAACACTATTTACTCGATTCAGGTGTTGATCCATCGACAACTAACGACAGTCGGGTTTATAGTTCAAGCTGTAAAAATGCTCAAGGTCATGCTATTCCTAAGAATTATTATGTTTACGCCCGTAATTATTCCAAAGCGTTAGTGCTCGTGAAATTTAGAGATTACTGCGGTTTCACAGATAGTAGTTCAAATACCAACGTGGCTTTAGGCGGTTCGTATTATGTCTTACAGGATGATGGTACGGTCGGTGCCTTATCTGTTTCGACTGTGACGCTAAAAAATAATGACGCCGTTATTTTGATTCCAGCTTCTGTAGTGACCAGTTGTCCTGAGAATTGGACCTGCAGCGATTGGACTTCTTGCAGCGCCAACAAACAAAACAGGCAATGTTGGGATCTCAATACCTGCGGTACTACGGCGAATATGCCGGCTGTGCAACAAAGCTGCTCCGCTTCCAGCTGTACCGAAAGCTGGACTTGCACTAATTGGTCAAGCTGTACCGGTAACCAACAGACTAGAACCTGTACAGAAAGAAATCATTGCGGTACTACGGCCAACAAACCAACAACTGCTCAAAGTTGTAGTCCTTTGCCCGCTTGCGCAGAAAGCTGGACTTGCACTGGTTGGTCAGCTTGCAGTGGTAGCCAGCAGAGCAGAACCTGTAGCGACGCGAATGCTTGCGGTACCACAGCGTTACGACCGTTATTATCACAGAGTTGCAATTCGGCCTGTGTGCCCAATGTTTTATGCAATGATTGGTCAGGTTGCTCCGATGGCAGACAGACGAGAACTTGCAGCGACGCTAACCGATGTTCAGCTGGAACAAATAATGAGACTCGAACCTGTGTTGAGAATATCCCAGATACAATTGCTCCCGAAACGAACTCCGTGACGGTGACCTCAGTCATCACCCAGAATTGGCTTTCTCTGACACTCGGCGGCAAAGACAATCAATCAGCCTCAGCTAAATTGCGATTCAACTATAGTTTGAACGGCGGGTCCAAACAGATGCTTAACGGTACGACACTGAAATTGCGTAATTTGTCGAACGGTCCACAAAAGCTGACCATCAGTGCTATCGACGAAGCAAATAATGAAGATTCGTCACCATTGACGCTACAGTTCACGGTGAAAAATACTGAACGTATTATTACCATCCCCAGTAGTGGTGGCCCAAGTCTTGTCCGGATCTTTGATTATCAGGGGCAACTGTTGTCACAATTCCAAGCCTTCTCTGGTTTCCAACGTAATGGTGGTAGTATCGCATTGATTGATACAAATCAGGATGCTATCGAAGAGATAGCTGTAGCACCAGGTCGCGGTGGCAAACCTGAGGTTAAATTTTTTGATCAGAGCGGTAAATCCACGAGATCATTTATGGCGTATCCAGAGAATTTCCGTGGCGGTGTCAATCTGGCAGCTGCAGATCTTGATGGCGATGGAGTGGAGGAATTAATTACAGCTCCTGCGAGTGGTACCGGGCCGTTGCTCCGTGTTTTTAAACCATCAGGTGAAATCATAGCTGAGGTTTCCGCTTTTGATCGTGACTTCCGTGGTGGAGTCAATCTCACAGCCGGTGTACTTGATGGCAGTGGCAAAGCCATGGTGGTCGTAGCTCCGGCTAGCAATAGTCAGCCGTTAGTCAGTATCTTTGCTTTGGAGGGTGGTCAATTAGTTTTGAAAACCACGAAACAGATTGCTACCTCGAGTCAGCCAACAGGGGTGTCGCTCAGTATCAATTCTGTCAGCGGTTTTGAACCGCAGATCATTGCCAGTCTGACAGAAGGTGGTCAGTCGGCCAAGGTGTATCTGTTATCAGGTAATTTGTCAGTGCTCAAAGAATTTTCTACTGATCAAAACTTCACTGGCGGTTTACGCGTAGCTTCGGGCGATATTGATAACTTTGATAATCTGGCCGAGATTGCTGTTTCGATCTATTCTGGTATGCGTCAGAAAATACAAATATTTTCTCCTGGATCTGATTTCAGCCGTACGAATGCTACGCGCAGTTTCAATCCCTATGGCTGGAGCCGCTTCGGTATCAATATGGTCATTGGCAGCTGGAAGTAGGGTAGTAGCAGGGCGTTATACGTAATGCGTAATTCGTAATTGAGCAACAGGTACGGTGGCATGGCCGAATTACGCATTACGAATTACGCTTAGGATGTTCCTTCCCTTTGACAAAATCAGCCAATCCAGTAGGGTAAGTAGTACCCATGCTTCTAACTCCCAACTTCTAACTTCTAGCTTCTAAAAAATGCTCCAAGAACCAATCGATACAGAGAAATTACGCTTATTCTTAGACGATAAGATGACTCAGGCTGCTATGGCCGAGTATGTGGCCAATCCGGCTAAGGATCTCGAGCTGACGTCAGAAGAACGCATGGCTCAGGATATCCTGATGTATTCGTTGTCGGAAGTTTTTCCTGATTTCAAGAAATTATTTAAACCATTGAAACGCAGTAAGCAGCTGGTTTCTCTCAGTTCTATTTGTGGTACAGTCGAACGTCAATTCGAGCGTTACGCTTATGGTTTTGTACCGTTGCAGCAGGAGAATATGGAAGTAGCTGCTATTGTTAGTGCTCTGCAGGCCGGTACTTTCAAGAGCGAAGAGACTCCTATTATTGTTCACGCTATTCCTTTTCGCAATAAATTTGAAGGCTTCGTAGCTGACGGTGCTGATATTGTCGCCGCGCACAAGATCGCCGGCATTGATAAGATCTGGGCAGAGGTGACCTTTTATAAGGCTCTTAAGCATTAATGTGACCCCATGAGGCAAAAATTATCATTAATAGCTATATTATTAGCAGTGTCGTTAATTTTTTCAGCATGTGTTAAAAATGACGCACTGCCTATAAGTCCATTAGATCAACAAAATATTCAGAAATTACCATCTGCGCAACAAGCGCCTGTTACTATGGACACCAACCCTATACCGGTTACAAACTCTGAAAGCGATATACTTCTAAAAACGTCCTCAAGAGACAAACAGAGTGGGGTAGTCTATAGTACAGCAACATTAACTGTACCAAATGGGGCTCTAGAAACAACATCTGAAATTAAGGCGATAGCCCTCCCAGCCCTTACATTTGATAAGTTTATTGGTGGTTCATATATAATTGCCCCACAAGAGATAGTTTTAAAAAAAGATGCGACCTTATCAATCACCTTTACGGACGAAGCGGTCTCTTTGTATAAAACTGGTTATCCGACATTTAGCCAAGATACTTTCGATTTGGCACTGAATTATTTCGATGACAAAAAAATGATCTATGTTCCTATGCCTAGTGTGTATAATCGATCTACTAAAACTGTTACAGCAAAAATCAGCAAGTTCTATAAAGCTGGGTTTATGATAGTTCCGCTAACTGCCAAATAGTGTTCCAATATTTAGAGCAAGATTACCTACCGCTCAAGCGGTTTTTTTGTTATAATACAGTGGATATAATTTTATGAAACAAAAAATTTTAACATTGATTATTTTGTTGGCACTGCCATTGGCCTTCACTGCCTGTACCAAGAAAGGTAATGCACCTACAACTACGCCGCCCGATCAACAACAAGTCGGTCAATTACCTACTGTCAATCAGAAGCAGGTCGTAGCAGATGATCCAAGTACCTATCCGCCGGAGAAGTTCATTTCCCTTAAAGGCAGCGATCCGAAGCTCAAAGGTGGCGCTTATCGCAGCTATGTTCAGGGTAAATTTATTCTCAATGTCGGGGCAACTCTGCCGAACATCAACGCTGACGAAAACTATCAGGTGTGGTTGTTTCAGCCGAACAGCAAGAAGTTCGTGCCTATCGGACCGCTGGTTCAAAACGATGTAAAACAGGGTAACAATTGGGGTTTGCAATTCAGTAGTGACAAGGAGCTGAAAGAATTCTCTCACCTCGTTATTACTACTGGGAAGAATATCATCGATCCAAATACAATTAGCCCACTGTTAGAGGGTAATTTTTGATCATGAAAAAAACTAATACAAACTTCTGGTCTCGAGCAGCTTTGTTCGGTGTTGTTACTGTTGGTATGAGGTATTTCTTTGACTGGCCTGTGATCGTTATTATATTATTGATTGCCAGCATTATCTGGGAGACGCTAAGGATACACGCACAATGGAAATTATTTGAAGGTCTGCGTGTGCTGATAGTCCTGATCCCGGCTTACACCTTATTAGCAATTTGGGAGCGGCTCATGTGAGATGAAAAAAATAAAAAACAAAAATAAAAAAGCTTGGATCATCGCAGCAGACATGGGGTATGGTCACCAGCGAGCCGCCTTTCCTCTGAAATACCTGTCAGGTGGTCGGATTATCAATGCCAATAATTACCCAGGAATCCCGAAAGAAGATCGTCGCTGGTGGCAGGAAGGACGAGAGTTTTATGAGTTTATTTCTCGTTTCAAAGGAGTACCTTTGATCGGTGATGCGGTTTTTAATTTTTATGATCGTCTACAGTCTATTCCTACATTTTATCCGCATCGAGATTTATCTCGGCCAAATGCTCAGGTACGACAGATTGACTATCTAATCCGCAAAAAAAACTGGGGCAGACATTTGATTAATAAACTAGGCCAAGATCCTGTACCACTGATTACCTCTTTTTTTGTTCCAGCTTTGATGGCAGACGCTTTTCGTTATCCTGGTCACATATATTGTCTGGCAACGGATACCGATATTAGTCGAGCTTGGGTTTCGGCCAAACCGAGTCAGAGTAGGATCAACTATTTAGCCCCTAGTTACCGAGTTGTAGAACGTCTCAGACTGTATGGTGTGCCAGCAGAAAGAATTTTTCTCACAGGCTTTCCTTTGCCAGTTGATAATCTTGGTGATGTTCATTTGGGATTACTTCAGGAAGATATACGTCACCGAATAAAAAATCTAGACACTAAAGGGTCATATTGGAGACAATACCAAGGTGTTTTTAAGCAGTATATTAAACCAGCTCATTTACCGAAAAAAAGTAACCACCCACTGACTTTAACTTTCGCTGTTGGTGGAGCAGGAGCACAGCGAGAATTGGGAGCTGCTATTCTTTTCGGATTGCGGCATAAGATTAAGCAAGGAAGGATTCGTTTAGTTTTGGTTGCTGGTATTCATAACGATGTGGCGCGCTACTTCCAAGAGTCCGCACACAAGGCAGGACTGGGACAAGCTTTGAAGGAGAAAGATGTTATTATTATTAGCGCTCCGGATAAGTACGCCTATTTCAATAAATTCGATAAAATTTTACGCACTACTGATATTCTTTGGACCAAGCCCAGCGAATTAAGTTTTTACGTCGCCCTTGGTATTCCTTTGATTATGTCGGAGCCAATCGGTTCACAAGAGAAATTTAACCGGATTTGGGTCGATACTATCGGTGCAGGTACTGATCAGCTGGATCCGGAGTTTGTCGAGGAGTGGCTGTTTGATTTACTAGATTCCGGTTGGTTAGCTGAAGCGGCGATGGAGGGTTTCATCGAAGCGCCGAAGTACGGTACGTTTAATATTGAAAAAGTTATTAGCGGTCAGCAGGATGAAGTGAAGGAGTTGAAGACTGTGTTGCAGTTTTAGAGTGGTCGCTTTGTAGTTTGGTAGGTCACATCTTATCGGTTTGAACGCAAGTTGTCTTTCATTGCCCGCCAGCGGCAAGGAGGGCGACTTTTCATTTAGGCTCGACAAGAGTCAGTATTTGTGGTAGAGTCGCTTGTTATTATCTTTTCCGTTCTTTGTCTCGGTTCGAGGAGGTGTACGTATGTCGTCTAAGCCTGACTGGTTTCACTATCTGGTTGCCAGCATGGACATGCTGGATCCGTTGTATCGCAAGGTGACGATATTCTTTCGAGAAGAGCCGCATGGTGATCTGCTGAGCCTCATCGTAGATTCAGGTGAGGAAGTTAGCAAGAGTTGGGATGAACGGCAGCAAGTCGTTGTGCTGACTTCGCGGTTACGATTGAAGGTTACTTACTGGGGTTATCCTCAGACAGGAACCCGCCAGCTTCTCAAGCGCACGTTGGAATTAAAGGACGTCGCTATGATCAGCATTGAAAACGCCGATTATGATGACGATTCTACAACCGATAAAAGGCTGTGGGTTCGTGACTTTCACGGCAGTTGGCAGCAGTATCATTTCCCGCTGGTCTATGATCAGTGGGAGTAATCTCTAGCTCTGAAAGGAGAGGAAATGAGACTGATAATCACAATGATAGCCTTGCTAGTAGCCATTCGGTTACTATCGAAGCTATTCCGCCGTCTAGATCCACAGCACGTACCTCCCAAAGAGGAGATTCTTCAAGTCTTGAGCTACAATTTCTGGATGACAGGGTTGGAGATTCGCGATGCTCTCTGCAAACGAAGGAACATCACCGGAAGCTGGGTTTATTTCCACAGTGCGCCCTATACTCTTCTTCAGGAGTTAATTGAGGAAGGGCTAGTCGAGACTCGAATTAGAATCAATATTTCGCAGGTTGAGCTCGATGACCGTGATGGGAACTATCCTCCAGAGTACAGGCTTGCCACTGGCGGGATTCGGCGTAAGAATGAGCAGAAGTCGGGAGCGGAAAATCCGCTGTCGATATTCAGACCTCAGGAGTCAAGATGAGCCGCGTAAACCTAGAAAGGAGACGCGGCTTTTTCATAGACAGAATAATGAATGTGGGTTACTGTTAGCACATGAAGCACTTGAAACACGTGAAGCGAGTACATAGCTACTTAGCGGTCTATCTTGGTGGTTTGGGAGCGACAATAGTTATTATCTTGGTGATACTGGGTATTATTTTTGGTTTGACAAAAGTTGTTCGTTTACCAAAATTTAATTTACCAGTACCTTTCACCTCCCAAGCGCCAGCTGGTAACTGGGCTGAGCCGTGGCAAAATGCTTGTGAAGAGACTTCTATCATTATGATTAATAATTATTATGATGGTGATCAGTTGACGAAGGAAAAGGCTAAGCAAGAAATTCTCAATATTTTTAAAATTAAAAACGAAGAGTTTGGCCATAGTAAGGATGAATCAATGGAACTCATTGCGGAGATTATTAACGCAGCAAATCTAAATTGGCAAGCACGAGTGATAGTTAATCCGATTTTAGAACAGATGAAGTTAGAAATTGCCAATCGGCGACCTATTATTGTCCCGGTCTATGCTCCCGATCTGAGTAATACACCATACCCAGGAGATGGACCTGATTATCATGTGATGATTATTTCTGGGTATGATGATGACAAGGGAGAATTTATCGTTCAAGATCCGGGGAGTAGTCAGGGGAAAGATAACCGTTATACCTACGAAGATTTTTACGATGCTATTCATGACTATTTAAATGTGACCGATTATCGGCAGGGGAGGAAGGCAGTGTTGTTTACGGAGAAGAGGTAGACAAACTAAAAACTCAAAAGTCAAAGGTCAAAAGTGCAACCTTAAAGTAAAAGGTTGCTTTTGTTTGACCAAGTTAGAAGAATTTTTCTAACGTGATTGACAGTGTACGTTCGTTCACCTATAATAATAGGAGAAAGGAGTTAGAAGCTAGGAGATCGGTGGGGATAACTATTTTCTAACTTCCAACTCCTAACTTCTAACCGTCAATCAAAATGGATAAATTAGACCAACGTAAAAAGCGCTTTCTCAAATTCTATACCGACAACAAACGGTTGCCTTCGTATTCAGAGATGTTGTCGTTGTTTCAAGTTAAATCAAAGAATGCCGTCGCCAAGATCATCCAGAAGTTTATTGATCTGGGATTAGTAGAGAAAGACAGCAGCGGGCATTTGATTCCAGCGAAGCTTCATGCCCCACTGAAAGTATTAGGAGATGTGCAGGCAGGTTTCCCGAGTGCAGCAGAAGAAGAGCTGGTCGACACTTTGAGTTTAGATGATTACCTGATCAAAAATCGTGACGCTAGCTTCCTTCTGCGTGTGTCCGGAGAGTCTATGATTGAAGCTGGTATTCAGCCGGGAGATTTGGTTATTCTCGAACGCGGCCGTGATCCACGTAATGGTGACGTAGTAGTAGCCGAAGTAGATCATCAGTGGACGATTAAATATTATGTTAAACGCGGTTCGCAGATTTTCCTCAAGCCGGCCAATAAATTATTCCCAGTGATCGCTCCGCGCGAGGAGCTGAAGATTGCTGGTGTGGTGACGGCGGTGATTCGGAAATATCATTAGAGGAGTGAGTAGTTGGTAGTTTGTAGTGAGTAGTGAAGGTTTAAATTAAATAATAAAAAATTTATGGATTATCAGGGAGTTATCATAGAAGAGAGTTTAGATACTAAAGATATTTTGGAAGAAGTGAACATTTTGAGCACTAAGGTTGAACCTATTAATGAGAGACATCAGACACCCTGGGTATCGCAGTGGACCTTGCATACTATTAAAGTTCCAGAAGCCGAAGCTCAAGTTTTAGCTGAGAATATCAGTAAAGTTCTAGATCCAAAACATGAGTGGTACGCTGATTTTAAAAACGAGTCGCACCACTACATTATTTTTCGTAACAAAGTCTTTTTCGTAGATAGACATAGTGAACATGAATATCAGCAAGTCAGAGAATACGGAATTTCTTTGGGAATCCCAGAGTATCAGGTGAACTTCTCGCGTCAAGTAATAAAGAGTGAGTAGTGACTAGAAATAACAGGGTACTAATAAGTAAAAGAAAAGCGATGAAAAGTTATAAAGATTTAATTGTCTGGCAAAAAACCATGACAGTTGTTGAAGAGGTGTACAAAATTACTAAAGAGTTTCCTTCTACAGAGATGTACGGTTTAACTTCTCAAATGCGCAGAGCAGCAGTTTCTACGGCTTCTAATATTGCTGAAGGTAGTCGTCGGGGGACTCGTAAAGATTTTCGTCAATTTGTGGTGATGGCTTATGGTTCGGGAGCGGAGCTAGAAACACAAATAGAAATATCTAAGCGTCTCCGGCTTAGTTCAGAAAGAAGTTTTCAAGTAGCTGATGATTTATTACTAGAAGTTATGCGTATGCTCAATAAGTTCGTAGAATCACTATCAGTTTGACCTACTCACTACCAACTACTCACTACAAACTACCTCATGTGGAATAACAAACTATCATCTTGGCCACGCGCTATCATTCATCTCGATGCAGATTCTTTTTTCGCCTCATGCGAACAGGCTATCCATCCCGAGTATCGAGGCAAGCCAGTCATCACGGGAGCGGAGCGGGGCATCGCTTCTTCCATGAGCTACGAGGCTAAACGACTGGGCGTCAAGCGAGCTATGACTCTGGCAGAGATCAAGGCTTTGGTTCCTGATGTTATTATCTTACCATCAGATTATGAAACGTACAGTTTATTTTCTAAACGTATGTTTGCCATCATGCGGCGCTATACCGGTCTCGTGGAGGAATACTCTATTGATGAGGCTTTCGCTGATATCACCGGTCTGCGTCGTCCGCTGCACATGACCTATGAGCAGATTGCTCGGGCGATGAAGGATACGATTCAAAAAGAACTAGGTCTGACGGTGTCTGTTGGTTTGTCTATTACCAAAGTATTAGCCAAAGCCGCTGCTAATCTGCATAAGCCTGATTGTTTCGAAATTATTTCCGGTAAAAATATTGGACCCAAGATTGATTCCTTTCCGGTAGAGGAAGTCTGGGGGATTGGCCCGCAGACAACCAAGTATCTCCATAGTTTGGGCATCTTTACCGTCGGGCAATTCCGCAGACAGCCGGAGCAGTTCATTTTTCAGCATTTTACCAAACCACATCAGGAGATTTGGTTAGAACTAAATGGCTTGAAAGTCTATGACGTGGTAGCAGAGGAGAAGTCGAGCTACTATTCTATTTCCAAGACACGCACATTTACACCTCCAAGCTCTGACAAAGCGTATGTCTTCTCTCAGTTAGTGAAGAATCTAGAAAATGCCTGCATCAAGGCACGTCGCTATGGATTATTAGCTCAGAAACTAGTTGTCTTGCTCCGAAGTCAGGATTTTAATCAATACGGACTGGAAGCGAAGCTTAGTCGTGCCAGTAATTATCCGGAAGAGATGATTGAGCTGGCGAGTCAGATTTTTGACAAAATTTTTATTCCCGGCAAACAGTACCGCCTGACCGGATTAGTTTTGGCTGGCCTAAGCCCAGATCATAGTGTGCAAACAACGCTTTTTGAATCACCATTACGTTTAGAAAAGTTACAGCACGTCTATGAAGCAGTTGATTCTCTATCTAGTAAGTATGGTAAGCACACCGTATATTTGGCTGCTGGTCATCAGGCTCAGGCGAAACCACGACATCAGGGAGGTAGAGCGAATCTACCCGAGCGTCAACGTCAGGATATTAAGGGCGAAACCAAACGTCAGCGATTAAATATCCCTCTTTTATCAGAGCCTCAATAACCAGCCAGATTTAGACTTTACAGTCTGATTTAATGGAGTACTCTAAAGGTGTGGGTCTGCTTTTATTTCTCTTGACAAATTTATAGAAATATACTAAGGTTTAAAATCGTCTGCATTAAGCAGTTCGAAATAGTAGATTTTTCATGGTTCATAGTCTCGCAACGACAAAATATTTCACAGTTTTCCTAGCAATAGGGCTGTTTTTTCTTATTATACCCTTGTCTGGTCGGGCTCAAGAGATAGCACCTGCTTCTAATGATAATCAAGCAATTACTATTCAAAAATTCAGTAAATTTGAGTTTGTTAACCCAAATACTGACCTCGAATATGAAGTGATTATTACCAATACGAGTCCTGTGACAATCACTAATATCGTCATATCCGACACTTGGCCACGGTCATTTGTCGTCAATGGAGTTGAAGGTGGTTTCACTACCTGGACTATCGCTACGTTATTACCTGGTCAATCAGAGACAAAAAAGATACAATTACACGTGCCTACTGAGACAGTACCCGGGAATTATAGCTCCCGTGCTTTATTTATTAGTCAGCAGCCAGCAATACAAAAAGCGTTAGATACGAATCTTGAAGTACGTAAAGTAACTATTTTGAGCGCTGAATTACCGACTACTGACGGTTTTGACTCATTATATATTTACGCTGGAGCGATTGTGCTCCAGCTGTCTATTATTGCTTCTATTAGTTTACACAGATTTTTACGCAATTAACTATGAAACGTCTTGTCCTCACTATCAGTCTCGTTGTCTTCGTCGCTTCTACGGTCTATCTCTGGAAGGGTTTTTGGTTTAGTTATCAGCAGGAGTTGGCTACTGCTAAGGAATTACAAAGTTTCGAGCAAAGTCTTAGTAAATATGATCCGCCCGTTGAGGCTGTACCAACAGTTGCTGGAGCTCCTGTTCAAATTGCGGCTCAAAAAAAGGCACCAACTTCGAATCAGAAGTCTGGAGTTCAGCATATTAATAAAATTGTGGTAAAATCAATGAAGGTTGATACGGCTATCCTTGAAGGAAAGTCGGTGAGTACTTTAAATCAAGGAGTCTGGCGTTTGCCGGGTACTGCGACTCCTGATCAGGGTGGTAATATGGTAATTGCTGCGCATCGCTGGAAATGGTTGCCAACAAGTAATAAGTCTTTTTACGATATTGATAAAATGAAAGTCGGAGATATGGTGGAAGTGACCTGGAATGGTACCTTATACAAGTATAAAGTAAGCACTATCAAAACAGTAACGCCAGATAAGATAGATATTTTACAGAATACTGACACTGCCAAGTTGACACTGTTCAGCTGTGCGCCACTGTTTTCTAGTAAATACCGTTTAGTTGTTCAGGCTGATCTCGTTACCTAATTCTAATAATTTAGTTAATTTTAATAAATTTTTACCTGGAGGGGTCTAATCAAAAGCAATGAACCATATGAATGTATTCAAACGGTTGCGTCTCGTTTTCAGCGTTCTGGCTATCATGTCGATGATCAGCCCGGCCGCCTGGAGCTATTCTGCAGCAACAATGGCGAACTTCGGCCTTCCGGCCCGAGCTCAAGAAGTGACTTTAGATACTAATGCTGATATTGGAGCTATTCGCGACGATGTTAAGGATTCAAATCCTACCCCTCCGACTGAGCCTACTCCAGCTGCAGTTGTGCCTTCTTTTATTACCATCGGCGGTATGAAATGGGATGATATGAATGGTAACAGCCAGATGGATAACGGTGAACCCGGTGTTAGTGGTGTCACAATCACTATTACCGAAGTTCCGCTTGAGGCTATCGCTTCTGATGTTTCCGGTATCTACAGCGATTCCGCTGTTACTGATAGTAACGGTCATTATAGTTTCTCAGAAGTACCCAATGATGCTACATATGATATTTGTGAGCAAGTACCGACTGGCTGGCATCAGACGTATCCGACTGATAAAGGAACTAATAATTGTCACAGATTTTCTACCTGGTCTATCAACGTCCAGACTGGCTATAATTTTGGTAATCAACATGATGCTTTTTGTGGCGATAGTATCAAGAATAGTGATGAACAGTGTGACGATGGTAACCAGATCAACTACGATGGATGTGATACTAGCTGTCATCTAGTGCAGGAAGTAATGTGTCGAGAAGATCAATCACAAGGATGGTGGGGAGAATACTTTGACCTGCCAAGTAATCATCCGGATGTCGGTTCAGCCACGATTGACCACTTCCCTTATGATGATAACGTTCATGGAGACCCGTTAGGCGGTTGGGCTCCTTGGACTGCTGACTGGTATGACAATACGTATTTCCGTTTCTCACGGGTCGATAGCAATCTGAATTTTGGCGATGATTTCTTCCCGATGGATATGCTGGGTGATACTGCTGATTATGGTCATAATTTCTTCTTCGGTGCACATTGGAGAGCGAAAGTAGCTGCTCCTGTGGACGCTAGCTATGCCTATATGTTACGCAGTGATGATGACTCTTGGGTCTATGTAGATGGAGTTCGCTTCGACGATAAGGATGGTATTCATCCGCCAGCAACTTCAGGTACAACTTTGATGCCTTTGACCGCTGGTGACCATATTATTGATGTCTTCTATGCTGAGCGTCATCCACTTGGAGCTACTATGGTTCTGACTCTGGATGAACGTTTGACCATCACCCCAGCACCAAAAGAGTGTGATGACGACTGTCATTCACCTTTGGATTACAATAATTCTGCTGGCGTTCTCGGACCCGACGGACAGTTGGGTTTGAGTGATGCTGTGGAATTCACTAAACGCTACGAAGCCGCACTGGGTAAATCCACGGGTGATGCCGGCTTTGATGCTTCAGTTGATATCAAGACTGATGGTGTGATCAATGCTGCTGATTTGATGTGCGCTACACCATATTACGCTAATAATGGTCCCTATAGCTGTCAGTTAGACTGTAGTAATATTTGTCTCAATCCTTTGGATTTCAACCATAACTACAGTATTGATTTGAGCGATGGTGTGAATTTCACCAACTATTATAATAACAAAACAACTACAACTACTACTGACGGAGCAACGACAACGACTAAGTACTTGGCTGATTTGAATGGTAACCATCAAGTTGACTATGGTGATTACGTCTGTTCTTATGACCAGCTAGCAATGTCCCAGTACCAATGCCCGATCCAATGTAAAGCTATGTGTGGCGACGGTACAGTACAGGCTCGTCTGGGCGAGAAATGTGACGACGGCAATGTAACCAACGGCGATGGCTGTAGTGCCTACTGTCAGGTAGAATCCAACGAATGTGAAGTTCCAAATATTCTCGATTATAACGGTGATTTCCAATTCACCGCATCTGATGCGGTCACCTTCACGGACTATTATTCCAACAATAATTTGCAAGCTGATGTTAATAGTAATGATCTAGTTGATTATGGAGATTATCTCTGTGCGCAACCGTATTATGCTAATCAGTTGGCTTACACATGTAGTATTTTCTGTTCAGAATACAGTCCGGTTTGTGGCGATACCCACAAAGATGCCGGTGAACAATGTGACGATGGTAACACCAAGAACGGCGATGGTTGCAGTGCTACCTGTCAAACTGAAGGTGGTGGAGGAGGCGGTGGTCCAGTTTGTGGTAATGAGCGTCAAGAAGAAGGCGAGCAATGTGATGACGGCAATACCGTGAGTGGTGACGGCTGTAGTGCTACCTGCCAAAATGAAACTCCGGCCCCTATCTGCGGAAATGGCAGATTAGAAACAGGCGAGCAATGTGACGATGGTAATCGAGCTGACGGTGATAACTGTAGCTCTAGTTGTCAGATTAACCCAGGCGGATCCGGTGGTGGTGGCGGAGGCGGAGGAGGAGGCGGTGGTCTCACCCCGAGATTCTCGTTATATCTCAATAAGGTGTCCTCAGCTCCTATTGTTAAGCCAGGCAGTCAGGTGACATATACCGTTTCAATCACTGACACTGGTAATATCATTGGTACAAATATTGATCTCAAAGATACCCTTCCTAGCGGTTTCACCTTTGTTGATGGTGGTGGCTCAACCAAAACCTGGCATTGGGACACTATTAGTCCAAGTCAGACGCTGACTGTCTCGTATCTTGTGAATGTCAGTCCGAATGTAGTGACTGGTAGCTATCCGAATTCTGCTGTCGTGACTTCAGGTAACGGTGTTACTGCTCAAGGTATCGCTTCTGTCTCAGTGGAGAACCCTTCTGTCCTAGGAGTGGATAATACCAAAGTTACTCCAGCACCTACGCCTAAGGCTCCTGAGAAAGTTAAAGTTCTCGGATTTGAGAAGCTACCTGATACCTCGGGAGCTCCAGATCTCTGGCAGATCGTAGCTATTATGGCTGCTATCATTTCTTCGGCGGTAATCATGGGTTATAGCCTGAAGAGACAAGCATAAATAGCCAAAACCCTTAATTGGTTAGGATATTACAAGACCCCGCCGAGCTAAGCTCGGCGGGGTCTTGACATTTTTATGTATTTAGAGTATTATAATCTATCAATACAAAAAGGAGCTAAAGTTAGCAAAATTTATCAATCTAAAAATAATACTGAAAAGTATGTTTGAAAAATATGCCCGTTTTATTGCCTTAGTGCTTATCGCCTTGGCAATGACCTACACGGTGTCTTTCGTAGCTCATGCTACTGACAATGACAACACAGTAGGCGAGTTACCTGTTGCTATCTCACCTGTTCCCGCTGTGGATCGTGGTGATGAGATTATCAGTGGCCGTTGTGATTCTCCTTTGGATTTCAACGCTAGCGATGGTACTCTAGGTGCCGACGGAACGCTCGGTTTGAGCGACGCGGTACTGTTTACCAGCCGTTATCAGGCTGCTCTTGGTAGTATCAATGGCGATGCTGCCTATGATGTTTCAGTGGATATTAACGCTGACCAAAAGGTCAATGCTGCTGATTATCTGTGCGCGCAGCCATATTATGCCAATGGTTCTCCTTACTCCTGTCAGGTAGACTGTGCTAATATCTGTCTCAATCCTTTGGACTATAATGCAGACTATCAGATTAATCTGAGCGATGCTGTAACCTTCACTCATCATTACACAGCTGGTGACAGTCAGGCTGATTTGAACCAAAATGGTACCGTAGACTACGGTGATTATCTTTGTTCTCAGGACCAGATCGCTCTGAGCGCTTACCAATGCCCGATCCAATGCGCTCCAGTCTGTGGTGATGCTAAAGTTCAGGCACGTCTTGGTGAACAATGTGATGACGGTAATAATGTCGACGGTGACAATTGTAGTGCTACCTGCAAGGTAGAAACTGCGTGTCAGGCTTCTGTCGCAGACTACAATCACGACGGACAGATTACTTTGGCAGACGCAGTGCTCTTCACCCCTTATTACCTCAATGCTCAGGCAGAAGGCGATATTGATGTCAACGGTGAGACTCGTTTACACGACTATATGTGTATGAATGAGTTACTGAATAACGGTGGTTTGACGGTAGAAGCTCCGAAACCGCTCGGTATTCCAACTATCTTACCTATTACGCAGGATTTGACTACGGACTCTCACATTGGTTCTGGTGGATCTGTTGCTCAGTATAATCCGAATACTGTAGTCACTCCGGTTGTAAAAGAAACGAAAATAGTTAAACCTTCTGATTTCTTGGTTGGTCCGCTGAAATCACAGACTCTGACTACTTCAGCTCCAGCAACTTCGAAGAAACTGGCTGTAGCCAAACCTACTGTGACTACTCAGAAGCAAAAAACAGCTCAAGTTGTACTGTCAGCTCCTGCTGTCAAAGTGACTACTCCTGCTACTATTCAGCCAACCGTGAAACCTACTGAACAAAAAGCTTCTGTCGGTGCCAAGGTTGTGTCTATTCTCCGTTCCATCTTCGTTTGGTAATCTTTATCAGATGAAATCAAGAGAGAGATGTTTGACAAAACGTCTCTTTTTTGATATACTATTTTCATATTGTGTATGAAATCAAGGTCTAAACTACACCATCGATTATCATCTCCTTCACGAAGCCGTTATCAGCGGTCAGCTCAACGTGCAACCATCTGGACGCATCTGGAAAATGCTTTTCATGTTTTTCATGATTATTATGTCCCTCATCATGGTAATAATCATAAGCCAAAAATTTGGCATAAGCATTCCGTACGGACAATTGCTGGTGGACTTTTGGTTCTCAAGTTGACTTTGGTATTGATCGTCTTTTCAGTGACACCAGCAGGGGCTTGGTTATCGCCATCAGTTGAGAATGAGATGCTAACACTGACAAATGAATATCGTGTTAGCTTAGGCGATCACCCCCTGGTCCGTAACAGCTATCTGGACGAGGTAGCACGAGTGCGGGCTCAGGATATGATTGATCGTAATTATTTTAGTCACTATACACCCGAAGGCAAGAAACCGTGGGAGTGGGTGAATAGTAATCAGTATAACTATGACCATTTTGGTGAGAATTTGGCCGCTGATTTCGTCACCGCCAAGGCAGTTCTCGATGCGTTCAAGCTGAGTGCGAGTCATGACAAAAACGTACGTAATCCGGCCTATCGTGATATTGGTATTGCTACAGTCAGCGGACAATTAGACGGTCGACAGACGAATATTATGGTTGTTTTTTATGCCTCATTGAAGACAGCAAAAATAGTTGTAGTTTCTCCAGAAACCACACCGAAACCAACCGTCGCACTTCAAAAACCCTTACCAGTGGCTACTGCGCCCGTCGTCAAACCAAGTGTCAAACCTGTTGATACCCGGTTGAAACCACCGGACACTGCCATCACTCAGACTACCAGCACGGCTAGCTCTACAGCTTTAGGAGCTGTTACCCCAGTCTCACCCACTCAAGTAGAGGGTGTGGAGACAACTATTCCGGCTGAAACTGTATCAACTGTTGCTACTCAGTCCAACAGTTGGATGGCGCATCTTTTCTCCTGGAGTACTAATTTTTATTTCTTAGCCTTTATTGCTTTCCTGATGCTGGCGGCAGTGAATATTTTTGTCTCTTTCCGCGTGCAACACCATTCAGCAATCATTGCTAGCTTTTTCCTAGTTGTCCTAGCAGGATCACTCTGGGCATTGAGTTGGCATGGATTTGAATTAGTCAATGGAGTAGTATCAATTTTAGGTATCAGTCGTTAATCTAGTGATTGTCATTCAGAGCCAGATCGTCTCAACCGGTCTGGTTTTTGTGTTATACTGATAGTATATGGCTATTCGTAGCTTAGAGATCGTCTCATACAAAAGTGTTCTGAAAAAAATGCAGTTGGAGTTATCACCAACACTTACTATTTTTATTGGTCAGAATAATTGCGGTAAGACCAATATTCTTGACGCTATCGATTTCGTCTGTAATCCAACCAAAGATCCTGAAAGACTTCATCATTATCGTAGTCATTTGACGGTCACTTTTGATCGAGGAGAAAAGGTTTTTGCTAATGGCTATCAGGTGGCAGCTCAGCCCAAAAGCTTCAAGCCACAGATGAAACGCATTTTGGCTGACGAGCCATGGGATTTCGAACAAGTTGCCGAAGACTATCGGGCTTTGTATGAGCGCGCACCTAAGCAGTACGAACTCTTGAATAAGCTTTTTGCCTTATATTTTCCCGGTATGGCTTCGGAGCATTCAATTCTCGATGTTGATTGGCAGACAGGCCAACCTTCAGTCAATGAAGGAGATCATACGATACTCTTAGAGCGACTGGGGAGCGGCTTCCAAAAAATCTTTATTATTTTGCTCTATGCCCTGCATCCGGATTATCCAGTGGTATTATTAGACGAGCCAGAGACCCATCTACATCCGGGTCTGATCAAGCGATTGTTGAAGGTTCTCAGTACCAAGGTGACGAATCAAATCATTCTCAGCACACATTCTCCGCTCTGTATACAACCTCAGACCTTGTTCAATGTCTTTAGAGTTGTCCGTTCTCCAGCTGAGGGTACGTTGGTCTACGGTCTGGATAGGAGCATCAAGAACATCCCCCGTGAACGTCTAACCCAAGAGTTAAACGCCGACAATCTGGAAATATTTTTCGCGGACAAGGTTTTGATGGTGGAGGGCGTCTCAGACCGTTTGCTCATGCGGGGACTGATCGACCGTTTCTATCGAGGCGCTTTGGAAATCAAAGTTATGGAGGCACACGGCAAAGGCAATATGGATATTTATATGGGTTTATTGCAGCGGTTTCATATTCCTTACGTCATTATGTTGGACTTAGACGCACTCGACGCTTGGTCAATGGAGTATCTGTCTGGCCAGCACCGCCGCAAAAATAATCAGCAATATCTCATAGAGGGCTTGAAACAGCAAGGGATCTATATCTTGCCTAATGGCAGTGTAGAGAAACATTATCCCCGTCGGTACCAGCGTGATGATAAGAAACCGCTCAATGCGCTGAGAGCGGTGAGTCAAATTACTGCAAGTGAATACACATCTTCACTGATGGCGCCTCTCAGAGAAATTATAGAATCTCTCTAAGTAGATGTGATATACTTAGATTATGGAAAAAAAACTCGATCAAGTAACGCTGTTCCAGTCACATATCATTCTTTGGTCTCCTGCGGATCCTCAAGGTGATACCGTTGCCAGCAAACGAGACGTAAAAAAAATTTTAGAATTGGCACAAGGTAGCAAAACACAGCCAATGTCGTTACTAGTTGATGTTTCTCGGGCTGAAATTCCGAATTTAGAACAAAAGAAAATTATCGGTAACGCTGGGAAAAAATATAGCTTTGATAAAATTGCTGTTTACGGGTTTTCTTGGAGGATGAAGTTGGCAGTAGCATTTATTTCGAAGCTGGCGGGCGGTTTGAATATTAAACTGTTCAATAGTCAGTCAGAAGCTTTGATTTGGTTGGAACAAAAAAAATAATGATTTCCTGGGTTGTTGTCATCCTGGTTTCCTACGCTATTTTAGCCATCAGTACACTGGTGGATAAGTTTTTTTTATCAAAAGTTGTTGCTAGTAGCACATTTTATGTGATTTGGGTCAGTGCTCTTAGTCTGGTTGTTTTTTTAGCAGCGCCGGCCGCCACTTGGATTGGCTGGTATTGGCTCGCGATTTGCCTGATTAACGGTGCTTTATTTACCCTGTCTTTAGCCTTATTGTACAAGGCATTACAAATAGGAGAGACGTCTCGAGTCGTCCCTGTCATTGGAGGCTCGACACCATTGATCACCTTTATTATTTCCTACGGTTTCGGGATTGAGCATTTTGATTCTCGCACTCTTATAGCTTTTGCATTACTACTAGGAGGTACGGTGTTGATGAGTATTATGCCTCCAGAGCGGACAAAAAAGACCAAGAAAGGTTCTTCTGTGTGGTTTCTTTGGTCTCTATCCGCCGGGTTGTCATTCGCTGTTTTTTTCCTCATGACACAGTATATTTTTTCCCATCAAACGTATTCACCCTATGGACTCGATACCACTTTTATTAATGGTATTGTCTGGCCTCGGGTCGGTACACTGTTGGTTTTGATCATTATGTTTTTTTGGAAGCGTAATCGCCAGTTGGTGGCACACCCTTTTAAAAGTATGGGTTGGAAGATGCGCTTTGGTTTGATTGGTAATCAAGCATTAGCTGCTGTTGGTTTTTTGGGACAAAATTATGCTATTCGCTTAGCCGAGAGCAAGTTGTCTATTATTTTGGCACTTCAAGGAGCACAATACGGTTTTATCTTACTATTAGCGGCATTAGCCAGCTGGAAACACCCGCACTTATTGAAAGAAAGTTTAGGTATGCAGATTATTATTCTTAAGGTTTTGGCACTGATTTTGATCGGTGTCGGGTTTTATTTTATTTAATAATGAAACGACATTTCTCAGTGAGAGCAATAACAGTTGGGCTGCTTTTTGTGTTGATAGTCATAGGTGGTCTGTGGTATTTTTTTAAAATTGATCGTCATTTTTTGAAATTTCAGCCGGAAGCGAACAAAGAGTATGTCTGGGGTATAACCTTTTCCAAATCGTATGCTGAAGATCTTGGCTTAGATTGGCGGCAGGCCTATGTGGCTATGCTTGACGATCTCAAAGTGCGATTCATTCGTCTGCCGGTGTATTGGTCCGACATTGAAGCAACGGAGAATTCTTTTGATTACGCTGACTATGATTGGATGGTTTCTGAAGGGCAGAAGCGAGATGTGAAATTTATCCTTGCTGTTGGACGACGTCTGCCACGCTGGCCCGAGTGCCATGCGCCTGACTGGACCGTTGGTTTGCCAGAACAAACTTTGCGAGATCGGGAGTTGGCGATGGTTCGTCAAGTGGTTCAGCGTTATCAGTCGGAAAGATCCGTCATCAGTTGGCAAGCTGAGAATGAGTACTTTGTAGATTGGTTTGGTATCTGTCCTAAAGGGGATCAAGAGTATTTGGCTTCTGTTATCAAAACTATCCGTCAACAGGATTCAGCTCGTCCGGTTTTGCTGACTGATAGCGGTGAATTTAGTACCTGGGGGCAGGTGAGTCAGCTATCTGATAGCATTGGCACTACGATGTATCGTGTCGCTTGGAACCCTCAGCTTGGATATACCTATTCTCCTTGGCCAGACTGGTTCTACAGGTGGAAAGCCTCCTTTCGTCATTTGGATTTGAATAAAACTATTATAGCGGAGTTACAAGCTGAACCTTGGCCCACAGCTGGTAGGTCAATGGGTGATTTGACAGACGAAGAAATTCAAAGATCCTTTCCGATTGAACAGCTCTTTACCAACGCGGAAGTCGCTCGTCGTACTGGTTTTTCTGCTACTTATTTTTGGGGAGCAGAATGGTGGTATGCTCGGTTGCTCCAGGGAGATGATAGCTATTGGAATGCCGCCAAACAAATTATGCAATCAGCAAGATGAAGTCTGACTCTCAGCGACGATTGGGGATGGTCTGGTTGGCTATCGTAACAGTCGTGATAGTGCTTTTTTTTGATATCCGAACTGCTTTGTATCAGCATCGGTACTATCAAAATGAGCTGCGTCGTTCAGACAGTCGTGTCTTGGCGCAGGCTCTAAAATCTTTATTTCGAGATTCTCCAGATGTAGCTAATGATTGGGATCAAGTCTTCATCGTCGGTTCTGGATCTGGGCAGTTATATTGCTCAGCGTTACGTCAGCAATTACCGGTCAATACTATCTCGGCAGTTTTGGCGCCATACCTCCGTGTTTTACCGCAAGACCCTGATCGCAATCTGTCGCAGGCTAGTCTCTATTATCTTCGTTCTCGAGGTAATCACTGGTTTGTAGGGAGTTGTGTTCTGGAGACTGACGATGAGATCTTAGTGAGCTAAGAAAGTTCATTTAGTATTGTTTTTATGGCCTAAAGATTGTATAATTATGTCATAGTTACAACCACTGAATGTTTATGAATACGTTGAAAATATTAATGATTGATGACGATGAGTTTATTCGTAAAATATACTCTAGTGATTGGATAGAACGAGGTTGGCAAGTACTTCTGGCACAGGATGGGGAGGAGGGATTAGCAAAAATAATCAGTGAAAAACCAGATATAGTAGTTTTAGACGTCATTATGCCAAAAAAAAACGGTTTTGAAGTGCTGACGGAGTTAAAAAATCAGGGGTTAATTAGCAAAATTCCGGTAATTGTATTTAGCCATCTCGTGCAGCCGGAAGACCAAGCAAAAGCGCGGGCTCTGGGAGCGGTCGATTATCTCAACAAAGACACGACAAATTTTGACAGCATGTATCAGATTATTATGAGTCATATATCGTCAGGTTTGAATCAAACGGTCTAATATTTCGTGCAAATAGAACAAAAATAAAATTCATGATCCAAGATGCTCAGCTTGAGCAAATTATCACCAAAGTAGGTGTCATTGACGCGGATACGCTCAAAGCCGCCCAAGCAACAGCCACGAGTAAACAACGACCTTTGGCCGATATTTTATTAGAAAAAAACCTATTAAAAGCTAATCAACTTGGTCAGCTGATTGGTAATGTCTACCGCTGCTCTTTCGTCGATGTGACAAAAGAAAATATCAGCGATGAGACTTTACGTATTCTGCCGGAATTAGTAGCTGTACGGCAGGGAGCGGTGGTCTTTGGTCACGATGCACAAGGTATCAAAGTGGCCATGACTGATCCGGAAAATTATGAATTGAAAAAATTATTAGAAAAGAAAACAGGGCAGCCTGTTACAGCATATTATACCCTGCCATCACTTTTGACTGATGTTCTGACCCGCTACCGCAAAAGTATTCAGGATGAGTTTGAAGAGATGATCAAGCTGAATGTCTCACGCGTGCAGAATGCCAAGCCAGAAGATTTGTCTATCATCAAAATAGTCGACAATCTGATCGCCTACGCGCACCATAATACTGCCTCCGATATTCATATTGAACCTCAAAAAAATGATGTTATTGTGCGATTTCGTATAGATGGCATACTACATGATGTTCTGACTTTGCCGAAAGCCGTGCATGAGCTGGTAGTAGCTCGTATTAAGATCCTGAGTCGCTTACGCATCGATGAGCATCGAAGCTCACAAGACGGAAAAATTTCTATGGAAATTGCCGGTGTGCAGGTCGACGTTCGTGTCTCTATCTTGCCGACGGTACACGGTGAGAAGGTAGTGATGCGTCTGCTATCTGCGAATAATAAGGAATATACGCTTGAAGATTTAGGTTTTAGTTCTCGAGATTTACTCATAGCCAAAGACGCTATTGCCAAACCACACGGCATGATACTTTCGACGGGACCGACCGGGAGCGGTAAATCTACAACATTGTACGCCTTGGTTCAGCTGATTAATTCACGTGAGATTAATATTTCCACCATTGAAGACCCGGTTGAATACGATATTCCAGGAGTGAACCAAATCCAAGTTGACCCCAAAACAAATCTGACCTTTGCCGCCGGCTTACGATCCCTCTTGCGTCAGGATCCGGACGTTATCATGGTAGGTGAGATTCGAGATGAAGAGACTGCCGGTATTGCAGTCAACTCAGCGATGACCGGGCATTTGGTTTTGTCCTCGCTCCATACGAACGATGCTGCCACGGCTTTGCCTCGGTTGATTGATATGAAGATAGAACCTTTTTTGATTGCATCTACCGTTCATATCATCATCGCTCAACGTTTGGTTCGTAAATTATGTACGCAATGTATCGTTAGTTATACGCTGACGGACGCTGAAAAAAAAGATTTATACAGTCATGAAATTTTAAAAAATGAACTTCCAACTGACATGACTCAGGATATTCGTGTCTATCGTGGATCAGGCTGTGCTCATTGTAACCAAAGCGGTTTCAAGGGTCGCATTGGTTTGTTTGAACTTTTGGTTATTGATGATAAAATTCGTGAGTTGATCATGATTCGTACCAACGCTGATACTATTCGCGAGTTAGCAGTGAAACAGGGTATGACAACCATGTTACAAGACGGTTTGAATAAAGTGATGTCAGGCAAGACAACAATTGAGGAAGTTTTGAGAGCAACATCTGAATAATACATATGAAGTTTAGTTACAAAGTTTACGATCGGAATAATACTTTGCAGGTAGGCGAGCTTGAAGCCGCGAATAGCAAACAAGCACAAGTTTTTTTGGTTGAGCAAGGGTATGAAGTGCTGTCAATCGACTCAATTAAGGAAGAAAAGAAGAAAAAAACGGTAGCCTTTTCTAGTCAGTTTGGCACCGTCGCTTTAGAACAAAAAATGCTCTTCATCAAGCATTTATCTTTGATGATCAAATCTGGTATGCCTATCAACGAAGCTATATCTATTCTTGTGAGCGAAAATAAGGGCTTATTTAAGAAAGTTTTGCAGCACATACTGTCGTCAATTGAGGGCGGGAATCATTTCACCGATAGTTTGGCTCAGTATCCGCGTATCTTTGATAAATTTTTTATCAGCATGGTTCAGATCGGTGAAGAGAGCGGATCTTTGGAGCAAAGTCTGGTTAATCTAGCTCTGCATTTGCGTAAAGCTCACGAACTGAGAAGTAAGATCCAGGCAGCTCTGCTATACCCTAGTATTGTTGTGACCGCTATGTTCGGTTTAGGCCTAACCTTGACTATATTTGTACTGCCGAAATTATCAACATTGTTTGTCTCTCTGGGTAGTGATTTACCTTGGTCAACCAAAGTGCTATTGGGGGTTTCTGCTTATCTGACTCATTATTGGTTCTTGTCTCTCATTTACCTCGGTATTACCTTCCTTGTCGTGATGGTTGCCCGTCAGGTGATGCCGACAAAACTTTTTTTCCATTTTTGCGCTTTGCACGTTCCTTTGATCCATCATTTTAGTCAAGTAATTAATCTCGCCGGCTTCGCCCGTTCAATGTCGCTCTTACTGCAGAGCGGAGTCACAGTCGATAAAGCGCTAGAAATTGTCCGTGGCAATATGTCTAACCTATATTATCAGCGTGATATTGATTTTTTCTTGCAGCAAGTCAAAAAAGGAGAATCTCTGGGAGAGAGTATGAAATTACGTTCTAGTCGCTTCCCTAGCATCGTTTCAAAAATGATCAAGGTTGGTGAGCAGTCTGGTAATTTAGCAGAGACCTTCGCCTATCTGGCTGATTATTATGAAGAAGATCTGGATGGCTTGTCACGCAACCTCTCGAGCATACTGGAGCCAGTACTGCTCGTATTTATTGGTATCATCGTTGCTTTCATCGCAATGTCAGTTATTAGTCCAATTTATAATTTTACATCCAATGTTGGTGGTTAAACAGCAAGGTTTTGTTTTGATAGAGATCATTATTGTCGTGGCGATTTTTGCCGTGATACTTTCTGGTGCTGTCATGACTGTTAGTCAGTTCAAAGGTAAAGATGGTAAAAACTTTTTTAACGAAGATATGGAAAATATTCAAGCATTGATCATTAAAGCTCATACTTATGCCCGTGCCAATCGTTTCAACGATAATTGGGGGATCAAAGCGTTTTATGAAAACGCTACAGCCTGTGGCACCTTGAGTAAGGCCAACTGCTTTGTTTTATTCAAAGGCAAAGACTATACCACCAGAGATGCTAGCTATGATGAAGTCGTTACCTTTAGTGGAACTCTGATTCGCAATGAAGATATTAATAACGAGCAGGAAATATATTATCAGCAAGTGACAGGTTATGGTCGAGGATTTGATAATGCTTCCAATACTGATGAGACCGGGTTCCGCTTACGCACCGTAGATGGTTCATATGACTGTACAATTCGCGTCGGTATTTTTGGAGTTGTTTATAACAGTTGTGAGTAACTATGGTTAGATTACCTACTATAAAAGGTTTTTCACTGGTCGAAATCGTCGTGGCGGTTGGGGTTTTTTCATTATTGGCAGCAGCAGTTGCTTATACTACAGCCAACTCTCAGGGTAGCTTCCATAATACTCAAGACAATCAGGTGAAGCAACTATACGCTCAGGAGGCTTATGATGCTGTCAGGGCGATTGCCGACTCTTCTTGGAAAAGTATCGCTGATGTGCCGGTCAATACCGCTTATGATGTCCGGGTTAACTCATCTGGTGCTTGGGAACTTTTCAATGGTACTACTACACGATCAGGTTTGCGACGGAATGTTTATTTCTACGATGTGACTCGGGATAGCGTCGGTAGTATTGTTAGCAGTGGGACGACCAATGATTATAATACACGCTTAGCAACAGTGAAAATAGTAGGCGGTGCTCAAATTTATCAGCTGGATGGTTATGTCACTAATGTCGGTTCTTATAAGCTGCGCCAAACAGCTTGGAATGGCACGACAGGGACATTAACCTGGAGTGGCAATACTTTAAGTAATAACTGGTACACCGGTAATAATATGACAGGCACTAGCACTGTTGGTGCTCTAACCATGGTCGCTGGTTCTACTACGGCTTCAGCAACTTCAACTGCAGCAGCAATCGTCTATGCTACCAGTCCAGCTATTGTTAACCATAATATTTTAACTCTCCAGTGGACCCAAAATATTCCTACAAGTTGTGTGCTAGAATTATATTTGCAGGCGACTAACACGGGGTCAGCAACTCCTGATTTTACTACCTCCAGTTTAGTTGGGCCTTTCACCTTTTCTTCTACAGGTACTGCAACATCATCAGTCAAGCTGACGACGTATACCACAATAGCGGGAAAAAAATGGCTAAGGTATGGAGTTAGCATGACATCCTGTGGTGGTAATTATCCAACACTTTATGGTCTGAGTATCTATATTGATTAGTTATGAAAGTAATAAATAATAATCAAAGAATATTTGAAAAAGGCTTCAGTATCTTAGAAGTAGTCATTTATATGGCTATTGTTGGTATTCTTTTGGTCGGAGTAGTAGATCTGACTTTGATTGTCAAACAATCGCAAGCCAAGTTTAGTGCCAATCGACGTGTGTCGGCTGACGTAGGGCACGCAGTGGATACCATCGAGTATCTGGTCAAAAATTCGACCGGTCTGCCAGTCGATAATGCTGGTACTCTATGTGAAGATTTCGAAGGTACCCAAGGATATAATAGTTACTATCTCAGTTTGTACTACAACACTAGTTCAGCCGCGAATGCCTTACCTTACGAATGTCGGGGTGACTACAACGCCACCACCACAGCAGTGAAAATTTATTGGAAATCGACAGCTGATCGAGGATTATGGATTGATTGTTATCGTGGATTTATTAACGGGAACTCGGGAAATTGTACGACTATCCAAAATTATGGTGACGCCAGCTACATGCTGACATCGGCCAAAAATACGGTGATGTACAATGGCGGTTTACAGATTTCTACTACTACATCGATGGGCAACAGTGCACTGAACGTCAGTGTTACTATGGGTATTCCGAATTCTAGTCAACCAAATTACTCTTCAGCGACCACAACAGCTAGTACTACAGTTGTCTTTCGGGTAAAATTAGCTGAAGCTCTGGCACCGACGGAGTATGTCTGTGGTGATGGATCTCGTGCCACAGCGGAAGTCTGTGATTCTACTCTGACAACTGCCTGTGCCCTCAACGGTAATTATTATAAAGGCGGATACTCCGAAGATAGCTCTACCTGTAGCGGTAAAGTAGCCTGCAAGAATGACTGTAGTGGCTGTTTATCTACTGCGGCTTGTAATGGGGTTTGTGGTAACGGTGTACGTGAGGGCTCTGAGGTTTGTGATTCTACCCTAACAACGGCCTGCGCTCTGGATGGTAGTTACTATAAAGGTGGTTATGTTGAGGATGGCTCTACCTGTAGCGGTAAGGCAGCCTGTAACAGTACTTGTACCGCCTGTCTGTCCACTGCCTCATGTGATGGGGGTGGAGGCGGTGGTACCTGTGGTAATGGTATACTGGAGGGCAGTGAAAAGTGTGACTATAGTGACACGTACCCTGCGTGTAAGCCGGGATATACAGATTATTATTACGCTGGATATGTCGAAGACGGAGCTACATGTAGTGGTCAATATGCGTGTAAAAGTGATTGTACGGCATGTATTACGGGAGCAATATGCTGTCCTCGTACGGGTTGCATATTGCCGATGTAGTCTACATAATGAGTAAAAAATAAATAGTGCAAGTCTGATTTTCATGTTTGATAAAACAAAGAATAAAAAAAAGCAAGGCTTTAGCATCCTAGAAGTAGTCATTTATATGGCTATTGTTGGTATTCTTTTGGTCGGAGTAGTAGACTTAACTCTGATTGTCAAACAATCGCAAGCCAAGTTTAGCGTCAATCGTCGCGTCAGTGCTGATGTTGGTAATACTTTAGAAACAATCAAATATTTGGTTCAAGGTGCGACTGCTCTGCCAGTTGATAATGCTGGTACCCTTTGTGAAGACTTCGAAGGTACCCAAGGGTATAATAGTTATTATCTCAGTCTGTATTATAATACTAGTTCAGCAGCCTCAATTTTACCTTACGAATGTCGTGGTGACTATAATGCTACAACGACTGCAGTGAAAGTTTATTGGAAATCGACGGCAGATCGGGGAATATGGATAGATTGCTATCGAGGGTTTATCAACGGCAACGCCGGTAACTGTACTACTATTCAAAATTACGGAGATGCCAGCTATATGCTCACTTCCGCCAAAAATACTATTGTCTATAATGGAGGCCTGACTTTTGCTACTACGACTACGAACGGAACAAGCGCGCTCAATGTCAGCATCACTATGGGTATCCCGAATTCTAGTCAGCCGAACTATTATGCCGCCACGACTACTGCTAGTACCACAGCTGTATTTCGAGTGAAATTAGCAGACGCTCTCGCACCCACTGAGTATGTTTGCGGGGATGGGTCTCGCGCCACCGCTGAAGTCTGTGATTCTACTTTGACAACAGTCTGCCCCCTTAATAGTAGTTATTATAGCGGTGGTTATGGTGAAGACGGATCGACTTGCAGCGGGAAGTTTGCTTGTAGTAACAGTTGTTCAGCCTGCATTTATCAGGCTGCTTGTACTGGTACCTGCGCTGGGGGAGGAATATACAGCGGAGGGTATTGTTGGTATCTAGGAACTACAGGTCAAAGTTGTAGCACAGTTTGCTCCACTCACGGAAGTTGTGTCGCAACTAATTGGACTGATGATGCTAGCTGTACCTTATTGACATCACTAGGAGCGGATTGTAGTAATGGTTGCAGTCCCGCGGTCGGTGTCAGATATGCGCCCTACTGGAACCCTAGTTTATCTACATGTGCTGATTCAAGTTCTTTGTCACAAACCTGTAATAGCAATAGTGCTCTTATCCAGAGGCTTTGCGCTTGTAATAATTAAGAGTGACTATGAAACACTCACAAGATCAGGGGTTGTCTGAACGCGGAGCTATCGCTTTGATGATGATTATTTTATTAACCTCATTAATTGCTCTTTTTGGAGTTGGTTTGGCAGTGATGAATCTGGATTATAGTTTGGGTTTGACGGCTACTCTATTTGGGAAAAATTTGACAACCGCTGCTGATGGTTGCTTGGACTCAGCTCTGGTTGAATTAAGTAATAATAACGCTGTTAGTAGCTTAAATGTTAATAATATTGGAGGGCAGAATGCCAACTGTAAGGTCACTATCAAAGGCAGTGGGAATTATCGTTATGTTACGGCCCGCGCTACAACTACCACATCTTTTATAAATTCTGTCGCTGTTGCTAGCTCAACGGTAAATATTGCTACCAATCCCTTCACGATTATTTCTGGTAGTATCGAAAGCACCGCACCGAAACCGACACAAACCTTTTCTGCTAACAATAATATTAATGTCAGTGCCTCGAGTTCTGGTCTCTACGCTTCGGTATCCGTAGATGGTGGTTTCGCCTATGTTTCATACAGGGACGGAGCCAGTGGCAATAAATTAACAGTAACCAAAGTTAATTTGAGTACCTTCGCGGTCGTTACTAGTTTGCAGAACATCAGCTCTGTCGCCGGTGTTTATGAAGATTCAGTAGTGCATCGGGGATATCTGTACGTTAGTTATCGTGCTTATACAGGAGTCAATGGTACGAGTGAGCCCTTGTCTATCGCCCGCATTGATTTAAACAATTTTACTGCCGGTGGGACAACGGTGATGGAGAATCTTTCTAATGCCTGTGCTACAGCGTCCTGTATTAGTTATCCCGACACAATCGCTGCCTCAGGGGATTACATCTATATAGCTTTTCGCGATCAGGGGAATTCGGATAAACTAGGTCTAAAACGCATTGATATCAATAATTTCACCTCGACTGGGGTCTCAACACTGAATAGTTTGAGTAGTAGCTGGGCTAAACAGCCTGATATGGTGATCTATAATGGCTATGCTTATGTGGGCTTCCAAGATGGCGGAACGTCTGCTCCAATGCTAAAGAAAGTGAATTTGACTGATTTTTCTACCATCACTTCTCTGAATATGGACTCTGGTTTGTCTTGTAACTATGTTGCTATAGCAGCTGTTGATAATAATATTTATTTTGCCTGGGATGAATATAATAATAATCGTAATGTCAGTATAGCCCGTGTATCGGTGAATGCCTTTACTAAGGGCACAACTCTAAGGACACTACCAAAAGCTAATTATCTCGATATGGACGCTGCTGATGGATATTTGTATATCTCTACTAATACTACTGGAAATGCCGACGTGTATAGTATGAAAGTTGATATTCGGACTTTTACCGTTGTGGCCAACATACAACCTCTGACCACTGGCGATCTTTATGAACGCCCACATGTGGAGGCTCCTGGTGGTTCCTACGTGTATGAAGCTTTCCATGATCGTGGCGCCGGTCGCCCTAAGTTATTTAGAATAAAAGTAGATTAAATTACATGTTTACTAAAGGAACAGATATTGTAGCTATCCACTTCTCCGATTCGTCAGTCATGGCGTTGCGTTTGGATAATCAGAACAAAAAATATTCAGTCACAGCAACCTCTGTGGTGAATCTGAAGCCGGGGATTATCGAAGACGGACGTATCATCGCTCTACCTGAGCTCACCGCAGCAGTGGAATCGTTATTGGCCAACGCTAAACCTCAGGCTTTGAAGCCGAAGGAGGTGGTCATCAGCGTACCTGAGTCCAAGGTTTTTTCCACTGCTTTACAGTTGCCTCTGACATTATCAGCGGGAGACCTAGCTGATAGTTTGCGTCGCAAAGCGGCGGAAGTTATACCCGTCGAGGATCAGCTGCTGGTAGCAGATTATCGGCGTCATCAAGTAGGTCAGATGTATGAGTATTTCTACGCTGCGACCTATCAGACTATTCTCGATGACTTTGAGAAGCTTTTTACTAACTTACATATTAAGCTCAGGATGGCTACGGTCGAGTCTATGGCTTTGGCTACCATACTTGGTGTCCCAGACGCCAAGCAATCGGTATTGATATTAGACATTGGAGCGCGTACCACTATCGCAAGTGTCGTGACGGATACATACCTACGAGAATCAGTAACCATTGCTAATGCTGGAGATCTCTGGACCAAAGCCATAGCTCAGGAGCAGAGTGTTAGCTGGGATGAGGCGGAAAAATTGAAACAATCAACCGGTATAATTTCTTCGCCCGATAATACTCTGACAGCCATATTACTTCCTTGGTTACAGCGCTGGTCTGCGGAGATTAAGCAGTTTGTCACCTACTGGCAGCAGAGTCACAACGAAACTATTTCTCAGGTGGTTCTCGTAGGAGGGAGTGCACAATTGCCGGGGTTATTGGAATACTGCCAGACAGCATTCGAGGTGTCGGTGATCATAGGCAAGGCGCCAGCTGGTTTGTCATTTGATCAATCAGGCGTCGCCAGATACTTAACGATTGCCGGTCTGGCAATGATGGCTATTGATGAGAAGTTGGATGATATAAATTTCGTGTTGCCCAAATTAAAAAGTATTAAAAGGTCAACTACTAAATCTCAGGTAGTAGCCCAGCCAACCGTCGCCCCAAGTGTTATAACTCCCCCCAAAGAAAAAAATCATAAAAGTACCATTCTTTTGTTGGCTATTTTTTTTATCGCTTTACTGGTATTTGGAGCAATTTGGTGGCGGAGTCAGACCCCACAGGCAGCCATACCCACGCCAAGCATAACTTCTGATAATTATCAAAGCGCTGATATCGTTTATACTATCTTGACAATAGCCACCTCCACTCCTGATCAGGGACATCCAAGTATTAAGGCTACTATAGAAGGTCAGACTCAGACCATCGAGCGTAAGCAGCTTTCGGCTGAATATTGGCAGACGCTGAGTGATACAGTAGCCAGGGCTGGCGGCAATAGTTTAAACAAAAATGATGTATACCAAGCTTTACTGCAAGACCAGACCAAGCTTCTCTGGCGTGCAAATCTGGATACGTTAACTTCAAAATATGCTCCAGATGGCCTCATTTTACCGACCTATCTTGATTACACGATTGCTACCAGTAGTCCCTCGATCAATAAGGTTGTACCGGGGAGTGATGTATTTTTGAATATCACAGTTACCTATCGTTCGCTGTTGGTTGATAAAAAAACTTTCGAGCAGATCCTGGCCACAGAATGGCAGAAGCAGTTTCAACAGGATTTGCCGACAGACTACAAAACTATTGAGCTAACGATTACTCCTTTAAGTGATGGAGTCTATCAGGCCCATCAAATAGTTAACGGTTTAATCCGATGACGTCCTGGTCAAAACCTGCTATAATTATTATATTAATATCCATTGTGGATAACATAAAAAAATACAATGTTAAAATCCTCTCATAAGAAAGGCTTTACGTTGATCGAGTTGATCATCGTTGTAGCTATCATTGCCATCTTGGCCTCGGCTGCCTACGTGGCCATCAATCCGGCGAAACGTATCGGTGAAGCGAATAATGCTAAACGTTGGGCAGATGTCACTGCTATCCTGAACGCCGTGTTGGCCTATGTAGCTGATAATAACGGAAACTTTCCAACAGCGATTAACGGAGCTAATGCGGGGGTAACTCTTGGAATTGGGACCAACGCTAGCGGTTGCGGCTCCTCGATTGTTTGGAATAATGGTGCGGCTACCGGTTGCGGCTTCACCAGTGGTCCGAGTAGCGCTACAACAACTTCAGCAGTTGGTTGTGCTGATCTAACTTCAGCTTTGGTTGATACCTATCTACCGACCATTCCTCAAGATCCAATTCTTGGACCTTTTCATGCATCTTGGA
Source organism: uncultured Gammaproteobacteria bacterium (assembly GCA_964517065.1). Lineage (GTDB taxonomy): Bacteria > Patescibacteriota > Patescibacteriia > UBA1558 > 2-01-FULL-52-15 > CAYYYA01. Next base: position 14,695 of record CAZFBK010000005.1, on the reverse strand, counting down.
CTGGCTACTATATTTACCGATCGCAACCAGGTAATCGAGTGACAGTTGGCGCGTGTTTGCCTTATGTTAATGCCACCAGCAACGTTATCCGCGTAGCCCGATAATATCACATTTTGGAAGCTCTTATTAGTAATAATAGGAGCTTTTTGTTACTCGATTATCGGGGTAGAGAGAGTTGCCTACTGCTTATTGTGGGTCTATGACATAGGTCTGACTAACAGGGTTGACAGCCTCTAGCTGATTTATTATACTTCATTAGCACTCTATACTTATGAGTGCTAATATGCTCATATGGACCAGAGACAAAAGGTTTTATTGCGCTTAGTTGTAGAATTGTATATTGATACTGCACAACCAGTAGGCTCATTAGCGCTGGCTTCTGAGAGTGATCTCGATGTCAGTCCAGCGACTATTCGTAACGAGTTATTAGACCTTGAGGCCAAAGGCTTCATCTATCAGCCACATATTTCAGCCGGTCGGTTGCCGACTATTAAAGGTTTGAAATATTACCTAGATAGTCTGATGAGAGCAGAGGATACCGATGATAAGACCGATCTGTTGCTTCAGAGCTATAAAGAACGCTGGGGACTGCGGGGAGTCGCCAAATTAGCTGCGGAGGTATCTGAGACCGCTGCCGTCATGGCTTCTGATTTGAGCGATTATTTCTATACTGGTTTCAGTCGATTATTTGCCCAACCAGAGTTCATGGATGCCCGTCTGGTTCAGTCCTTGAGCCGTGCCCTCGATAGACTCGATGATGTCCTGCCGGCCTTCTTTGGACAATTACCAGCGGGAGAGCCTACTATCTTTCTAGGTCGTCATAATCCTTTTGGCCCTGACTGCAGTGCTATCTTTGTTTCTAATGGTAGTCCCCACGGAGAGACTATTATGGGACTTTTGACCCCAGTCCGTACAAATTATGCAGGACATGTAAAATTATTAGAACAAGCAGTAAAATATTTAGATTAATATATGTCACAGGGAAAGACAAAACACACGGATGAGCTGCGTGATGAGCCAGCCCAAGATCAGCTGACGCAGTTAGCTGAAGAAGCGGCCAGCAACCTGAATGGCTGGAAACGTGCTTTGGCGGATTATGAGAACCTGAAGCAGGAAACAGCTAAACGTCAGACAGAGAATCGTTGGTTTATCCGAGCAGGATTGCTGGCTGATTTTCTGCCGTTCTTTGATCATTTCAAATTAGCGCTGGATCATATTCCGACCGAACAAAAATCAGCCAATTGGGTCGTAGGCTTGGGACATATTCGTAGCCAAGCAGACGAACTGATGAAGGGTTGGGGATTGGGAGAGATTCCCGTCAAAATTGGCGACCCACTGCAGCATGATATCCATGAAGCTATTGATTCGGTGGTTGAGCCTGACAGACCTGATAATACCATTGTAAGGATTGTCTCGCCGGGATTGTATCTAGATGATCAGGTGCTACGACCAGCCAAAGTTATTGTCAACGATTTGACTGTTACCAAACCCTCAGAAAGTTAAAACCATGCAACAACCACATCATTTACATCTCAAATTAATTCAAAAGTGTCCTGGCTGCGGTACTGAGTTTGACCAGAATAAAATTACTATTCTGATGAATGCAGAGTCAACGGTCCTCGCTCATCTGCATTGTGATATCTGCAACGTTAATCTGCTGGCAAACGTCGTGGCTATGCCACAAGGTTTAGTCGGTAATGCTATTCTAACCGATCTACAGATCGATGAAGCTTTACCAGTACTAGAGACAGCTCGTATTACAGAGGACGCTTTCCTAGCTCTGTACAATGAAATTCACGCTAAAAATTTATTAATTAATGTACGCCAGTCTGTAGGTTTATCTGAAACTTCAGATACAGCTACAACTCGCTAACAAAACATATATGGCAAAAATATTAGGTATTGACTTGGGTACAACCAACTCCGCTATGGCGATCATAGAGGGTGGTAGTCCAAAGATTCTCGAAAACAAAGAAGGTAATCGTACAACTCCATCAATGGTGGCGATCGCCAAATCAGGTGAACGTCTGGTTGGTGTAACCGCCAAGCGTCAGGCTGTCACCAATGCTAGTAACACTATCTTCTCCGTCAAGCGTCTGATCGGACGTCATGCTGATGATCCAGAAGTAGAACGTGATCAGAAGGCTATGCCGTATAAGATCGTTCGTTCAGGAGATGGTGTCAAAGTTGTCATGGGTGACAAAGAGTACTCACCGCAGGAAGTTTCTGCGATGATTTTGGGCAAGCTCAAAGCGGACGCTGAGGCTCGACTGGGTGAGACGATCACTGAAGCCGTTATCACTGTTCCAGCCTATTTCGACGACTCTCAACGTCAGGCTACGAAAGATGCTGGCAAGATTGCGGGCTTGGATGTCAAACGTATTATCAATGAGCCGACAGCAGCTGCTCTGGCCTATGGTTTTGACAAGAAAAAAGATCAGAAGATTGCTGTCTATGACCTTGGAGGTGGTACTTTCGACGTTTCTATTCTCGAAGTAGCAGCTGATACGGTTGAGGTGAAGGCAACCAATGGTGATACCCACCTTGGAGGTGATGACTTTGATCAACGAATTATTGCTTGGATTCTTGACGAGTTCAAAAAGGAACATGGTATTGACCTGGCGAATGACAAGCTGGCGCTACAACGTCTGAAAGAAGCCGGAGAAAAGGCTAAGATTGAGCTGTCGTCTGCTACCGATACCGAGATCAATCAGCCGTTTATCACTACTACTGACGCCGGCCCACAACATTTGGTTTTGAAGTTAACGCGTACTAAATTAGAAGAAATTGTAGGTGATCTAGTACAGAAGACCTTAGAACCTTGTAAAAAAGCGTTAAGTGATGCTGGTCTGACGGTAAAAGATCTCGATGAAGTTGTCATGGTTGGTGGTATGACTCGCATGCCCCTCGTCATGCAAGAAGTAGAGAAATTCTTCGGTAAGAAACCTAATATTAGCGTTAACCCCGATGAAGTAGTAGCACTCGGTGCTGCGGTGCAGGCTGGTGTCTTGCAGGGTGATGTCAAAGATGTCTTATTGCTTGACGTCACACCGTTAACCCTTGGTATCGAAACCATGGGAGGAGTTCGAACGCCGATTATCAACCGCAACACTACAATCCCAACTTCAAAATCTCAAGTGTTCTCGACGGCAGCAGATAATCAAGATACAGTCACGATTCACGTGCTCCAAGGAGAACGGGAAATGTCAGCCGATAATAAAACCTTAGGTAACTTTAATCTTTCGGGAATTCCACCGGCACCTCGTGGTGTGCCGCAGATTGAAGTTACCTTCGACATTGACGCTAACGGTATTTTGAATGTAAAAGCTAAAGATAAGGCTACCAACAAAGAGCAGTCTATCACGGTGACTTCTTCCTCTGGGCTATCCAAAGATGAGATTGCCAAAATGCAGAAAGACGCCGAGCTTCATGCCGATGAAGACAAGAAGAAACGGGAAGCGGCTGATACCAAAAATGAAGCTGATTCAGTCGTTAATTCTACAGATAAACTACTAAAAGAAAGTGGCGACAAGATGTCGGCTGATGACAAGAAACAATTGGAAGAAAAACTAGCTGCCTTGAAGCAAGTGAAAGACGGTGAAGATATCGTCGCTACCAAGTCAGCTTTAGAAGCCTTGTCAGCTATTGCCCAGAAAATAGGTGCTGCCATGTATCAGCAGCAATCAGCCGCCGGAGCACAGTCCGGTGCAGCTGAAGAGCCAAAAGCTGCCGGTGAACCGACTGAAGGCGAAGTTGTCGACGAGGAAAAGAAATAATTTTTAGGATACTATCTATCCATGCCTGCAGACTATTATCAGACGCTTGGTGTTGACCGCGGAGCCAGTCAGGATGAGATCAAAAAAGCCTTTCGTAAGAAGGCCCACGAATTTCATCCTGATAAGCAAGGCGGCGATGCCGAAAAATTCAAAGAGCTGAATACGGCTTATCAGGTTTTGGGTAGTGAAGAAAAGCGCCGACAGTATGATCAGTTTGGCGCTGGCTTCGATCAGGCTGGTGCCGGAGGTGGGCAGCAGTGGAGTGATTTTGCTGGTGGTTTCGGCGGCGCGGGTGGGCAGCAGTTTGATTTTGGTGATTTAGGAGATTTGTTTGGCGGAGCTTTTGGCTTCGGTGGAGGCGGAGGTCAACGCTCGCACAAAGCTCAGGATATACAGGTAGCTGTGGAAATTGATTTCGCTGAAGCCTATCATGGCGTCGAACGTCAGATCGAACTGTACAAACACGTCAATTGTGATATCTGTCATGGCTCTGGTGCTGAGCCAGGTAGTCAGATAGGGAGCTGTCCAACCTGTAAAGGTACTGGTCAGGTGAAGCGTGTGCAAAATACTATTTTTGGCGGTATGCAGGTTGCTAGTGTTTGCGATACGTGTCACGGTACGGGACAGAAGATTACCAAGCCATGCCACCGTTGTGATGGACAGGGTATACGCAAAGATAATGAAAAAATCAGCATCAAGATCCCAGCCGGTATCGATAATGGTCAGACGCTGAAATTCGCCGGCAAAGGGGAAGCGGGAGCTCATGGACTGCAGGCTGGCGATCTGTATCTGGTCATTCGTTTGAAAGCAGACAAGCAGTTTACCCGACAGCAGGATGATCTACTGACCGAAGCCTCAGTACCGTTTACCACCTTAGTTCTTGGCGGTGAAGTTAGTGTACCGACGATGGAGGGTAGCGTGCGTCTGAAGATACCAGCTGGAACTGCTAGTGGTAAGGTATTCATCCTACGCAGCAAAGGCTTCCCACGACTGTCTGGACGGGGCAAGGGTGATGAATTGATCACTGTCAATGTCATTGTGCCGGAGAAGCTGTCCAAGAAGCAAAAAGACCTGTTAGAAGAGCTGGATCAGCAGTTCAAAGCAGAGAATAAAAAGAAAAATTGGTAGATCGGAGTACAATAGTCAATATTTAAGCTCTAAGTTCTAAACAATATCTAATATTTAAGAGGTTCAAATATCCAAACAGCCTATAAGAAGGTGTTTAAGAATTAATTATTGATTATTAACTATTGTTTAGGATTTGATTATTAAATATTTGATATTGTGATAATAAAATGGCTAATATAAGCCTTTTTTTGTTATAAACTATTGACATAATTAGCAATATAGTGTATATTATCATAATACCCATTTTATCACAGGTACTGGAGGGTACGGTACCTTGTCAATTTGTCTAGTTACAAAACCAAGTCTATCGACCAAAGCGGTCGATAGTCTCATAGATTTTTCGCGAGTGGTAGTTTCTTCAACGGAGGTGTCAGATGGTCGGTTTTTTCATTACCTTGTTTGTGGCGGCTGGACTGTTCGCACAGTTCATCCAGAGCTTCCTCAAGCAGGGCTCGACGTTGGCTCACAGCGATGAGCGCAACAAATACGCGGACTGGCTGTGCTGGTGGCTCTTGATCCAGAGCGTCTTTGCTCTGGTCAATTTGGGCGACCGGTATGATACTGTCTGGTGCCGAGTTGTGTGTAGTAGCTTCATTCTCCTTCCTCTCATTGGGATTCGCAAGGGTCCGCCCAACGGTTTCCTGATCTACGACCTCTGGGGCAAGGAGCTACGATACAAAGGTGAAGGGCCGCATTTCTCTCTCTGGTTCCTCGGAGAGACGACATTCCCTTTCGAGGCTAAGAAGGATCGTCTTTCTAGCCGACTTCGGGCCGAGCAGAAAGCAGAGCGCAAAGATAATGCTCAAGCCGTGCAAACGCCGGTCGAGCTGATCCTCCGCACAAAGGAGTTTCCGACTCAAGCTAGTATCGAAGGAGGTGAACTTAGATCAACACCAGGGGTGTTCAGCACAACTGGCGCTCAGGTCAGTGTTCCTTACGACGGTGATATCTGGGTCGTGCTACCTCTCGTTTACCGTCGTCAATCCCAGACGCTTTTGAGCGAGGAGATCGGTGCTATTGGCAACAGTCTGGATATCTTCTACTCCGACTGTGGAACACGTCTGACCTATGAGGAGCTCAAAGCGCTTCAGGGTCAGGGTGACATCGCTCTCTATGTCAACTCCGAGATCTTCTTCACTGCCATGAAAACCTGGCGTGAGGCAGAACCAACACTCCGACCGGAGATCGCTCTGGCTCGGTTCCGCAAAGGGTCGGCAGCTCTGCCTGTCGCTCACCAGGTCCTAGATGCTGTGACACGTGAACCGCGCTCCTGGAGTGCAATTCCGCCCAACCTCACAGCCGCGATTGCTGCTTATGACAGCAGGAAGATCGTGGAGATTGTGACCAAGGACTATCCGGGTTCTGTCCAGGCCGGTCTCATCCACAATCGAGGAGTTTTCTTCATTCAGCTCTCGATTGAGTCTTTTAATGAAGATAAGCGGATCACTGATCAGCGAGCTGCTGCTCAAGCGGCTCAGCTCGCCATCACCACCCAAAAGCGTGAAGCGGAGGGTGAGGGTCAGAAGCTGGGATCCACTGCTTACGTCGCAACAGAAGCTGCTCTGGGGAAACGCCCGTACGACGGTGAGGACTATGATCAGTTGACCGATAGCCAGAGGGCTAGGGTGGATCGCTGGGATGCGGCGCTGAGACGGGCGTACTCTAGACTTCTGGATCGCGAAGTCTATCGTACGACCAACGCGACGGTTTTCAATGAAGGTCAGAGAAGGAGAGGACCTCAAGCAACCATCGCCCTGCCTCTCGGCGGTACGAAGAAGGCACCTGAACAGCAGACGCCGCCCACCGACACGAGTGATCCGACCGGAACTCCGTAACTAGACAACTTTCCCTAAGCCTGACGGCTTAGGCTGAACCAAAACCCGCTGTGTGGAGACATGCAGCGGGTTTTTTAATTATCCTTCAATATTTTTTTGACTTCGGCCAGTGAGTTCGCCTGCACCAGAGCTTGTCGGAGTTCAGAAGCATTGGCACGACCTTTGACATAGTGTGCCAGATGACGGCGCATGGGGTCGAAGTAATCTGCGCCGTAGAGTTTGATGAAGTTTTTAGTATGAGTCAGCATTGATTCCTTCGTCTCTTCCCAGCTGACTTCTTGATACTCGCCAGTTTGTAAATAATCTTTAATTTGTTGGAAGACCCACGGTTTACCCAGCGTACTGCGAGCGAGACCTAGTCCGTCGACACCAGTGGCTTCTAAGATCTGTTTACAGCTTTCGATGGTCGTCAGGCCACCATTGGCCAGCACCGGACCAGTTTTAAATTGTTGTTTAACTTCACGGATCATCTCCAGATTAATATCACCATCAAACGGATCCTCGAAGCTGCGACCATGGACCATCAGAGCGGCGATAGGGAGGTCGGACATTTCCTGCAGGAAGTCGAGAATGGTGACTGCTTTCTTGCGTCCTGGAGGCATATTATCCTCGGCGTTGATAGAGATGCGCATTTTGATAGAGACAGGGATATCCACCGCTTCGATAGCTGCCGCGATTATTTTGTGACTCAGAGGAATATCACGCATCAGCATGACACCGCAGTAGTTGCGAGCGATTTTATGAGCCGGACAGCCGAAATTAATATCCAGACCGTCTGCGCCGGCCGCTTCCGCCATCTTGGCCGCTTCGGCCACGACTTGCGGCTTATTGCCCATGATCTGAACTATCATTGGTGATTCTGTCTTGACTCGTTCCATCATCTTGATGGCTTTGGGTATCTCTCGTACCAGTGCTTCAGAGGCGATCATCTCAGAGTAGACCACATCAGCTCCCCAGGACTTGGCGACTTGGCGATAGGCGGTATCAGTGATACCGACCATTGGCGCGAGGGCGATGATGGGACCTTTTAGGTCTTTCCAGAAATTTTTGGATTTTGGCTTGGACATAGTGAGGTAGTATAGGAGAAATAGTGTAAAAAAACAAGGGTTTAGGCTATAAACTCGAAACCCTAAACTCGAAACCCGAAGGAAACTTTAAATTTTAAACCTAAAACTCAAAACAGCAACTAAACTCAACCAACTGGTTTCTGCGAACACCCGAAGCTTTAGCGAAGGGTGTGTGGCAGTCTAGTCTATATATTGAGTAGTTTTCTATCAGGAATCTATTAGAGATTGCTTTACTCGAGTACGAGTTTCGCAATAACCAAGAGTGGTGGTTTGTTTCGAATTTTGAATTTTGGATTTGGAATTTATTTCGAGTTTCGGATTTAGGGTTTAGGATTTAACCTCAGAGCCACCCCTTACGTTTGAACCAAAATAAAAGACTTGCAATGACACAACACACAATGCCAACAATTATCCAAAAATCGTAAGGTTGGCCATTGATTGGGTCATGACTGGTATTCATACCAAAAATTCCGACAACTAAATTGGCAGGTATCAGAACGACCGAGATTGTTGTGAGAATCTTGATGATATCATTCAATTTGAAAGAAATCATGGATTCATTGGTTTCATCGAAGGCGGTGATTGTTTCCATTTGAGTCTGTAGTATGTCCCAAATATCTCTACTTCGCTCCAAAGCGTTATTAAGGGCAACCTTCATGGCCCCGGGTTCAAAGTAATCATTATTCACGGTCATCAACTTTTTGATAATATTTTTGTGTGAATTCATGATGCGACGGAAAGAGACGATATTTCGCTTGATGATCAAAATTTCTCGAACCATACGACGTTCATTGCCGGCGAAGATTTGATTCTCAATATTCTCAATATCTAGAGTAATATGGTCGAGCATGGGGAAGGTAGCATTCTGCAGACGGTGGATAATCTCGTGCAAGAGGCTGACGGTCTGATCAGACAGGTAGAGTTTCTGTAGGTGGTGATCCTTATAACAATCATTAAAAAATCCATCCAAAATATCAAGTTTACCGTCACTAATCGTGATCAAATAGTTATTGCCAATAAAAAAATCAACTTCTGCTGCTTTGACACCCCGATCCTGCCGGTCATAATAAGCAAACAACAAGATCATGAATAGATATTCAGGATACTCATCCAATTTTGGATGGAGTGAGACCTTTTTCGCATCAACTATATCCAACGGATGAAAGCTGAACTTCTCCTGTAGATATTTCAAATCACTGTCCGTCGGTTTACGCGCGTGAATCCAAGTCAGATTATGAAAATGTATTTCTTTGAGGTTGGTGATCATGATAACAAAAGTATATCATATTTCAGCGCAATCGTATATTATATGGTATAATATATTCATGTCAGAACAAGTATTTGAACCATCATTACATCCAGAAATACCAACGACACCGGAGCAAGCTTCGGAGCAGCCACGTCCAACCGGAGTTGAGCAACATCCGTCGCTTCATCATGGTTTGAAGCCGGTCGTTTCCACTACTCCTATTAACAACGCACCGACCTTGCCGAAAGATAAAGATCCGAAATTAATCGAGATAGAATCAATTTTAGCCGATGGGTTGGATCAGGCCTATATGGCTCTCAGTCCGGCAAAACGCCAGGAATTTCGGGCTCAGGGCGAGATTTTGGCGCATACTCTTCAGACCATGTTGGATAAAGGTAAGATAAATGTCAAAAAAATTCGTAATCTGATTATCAAATGGTTACGGATTATTCCCGGCGTCAATCGTTATTTTCTCGAGCAGGAAGCTAAGATTAAGTCCGATCGTTTATTAGAATTGCCGCCCCACGACTAACTATGATTATACAGGCTCCGATAATCATCAATACCTCAGCCGTGCCAGCCGGTTTTATTTTTTTGCCGTTTATAGCCGGTCTGCTAGTGTTCGCTGTGGTTCTGGCGGTGGTTTTGCTGTATATCCGTCTACGCTATCGTCGAGATCCACGTCTGAAAATATTTTTATTAACGGTCCCAAAATACGAATCTATTGATCAAGCAGAGCACACTGCTGTGCAGCGTATCAAGGAACAGCTTTCTCACATTGAGAATTTGTTTTCTGCCTTGGGAGCTTTGCGAGCTGAGCATGGTTTCAAGGCTTGGTTGTTGGGCCGGCAGGATCATTTTGCTTTGGAGATAGTGGCGCGGCCAGGAGAGATTTCTTTCTACTGCGGTATCAGTGAGGCTCAGGTTGAGTTTTTCATCCATGTCTTGCAATCAGTCCACCCGAATGTGCATTATCAGGAAGTGACTGATTATAATATTTTTGCACCTCAGGGATTTGCCTCTTGCAGTTATCTGAAGCTTTCTCGAGACGTTATGTTTCCGATCAAAACCTTTCAGTTATTCGACTTTGATCCTTTAGAGACATTGACTAATGTTTTAAGTAAGTTAGAAACAGGAGAGAGTTTGGTTATCCAATACATTATACGATCGTCACATCGTTCATGGCATCAGCGCGGCGTGAAGACAGCTAAGGCACTCAATAGTGGTAAAGGCTTGAAAGAAGCGCTTCACGGTCAGAGTTCTAGTCAGTCAATGATAGGGAAAGGGTTTCACGGCGTCATGGCTACTGTTTTGACTTCTACCAGAACCCAGTCGCCGAAAGATAAACCCGGTGAGAAGCCCCACGAGCCCAAAGTGGCTTCCCAGCAGGATTTGCAGATCGCCAAAGCTCTGGAGGAGAAGGCGAATAAAGCTGGTTTGGACGTCAATATCCGTCTGGTCAGTGTCTCGACCAATAAAGTGCACGCCGATGCCAATCTACGGGGGTTGATCAATGCCTACGGTCAGTTCAATATTTATGAAACGGGCAATAGCTTCCGAGCCCAGCAGCTACACTCACAGGATAAACTAGTGAAAGATTTTATTTATCGTCGTTTTACTCCCAGTGCGCTGTGTTTGTTCAACGCTGAAGAGATGGTGGGTCTTTGGCATTTGCCCGGTGCTACTATCGGTACGCCCAATATTCGCTGGTTGGAAGCCCGCAGTGCGCCGCCACCACGTGATCTACCGACTCGAGGAGTATTGATCGGTCATTCTATTTATCGCGGGCAGAGCTTCCCAGTGCGGATGAAAGATGAAGATCGTCGTCGTCATACGTATATCGTCGGTCAGACTGGTACCGGTAAGACAGTGCTGATGGGTAATTTGATGTTGCAAGATATTCAGGCAGGCAAAGGTTGTTGCTTGATTGATCCTCATGGAGATCTTGTTGAAGCGCTCTTAGGCTTAATTCCGCCGGAGCGGGAGAAGGACGTTATTGTTTTTGATCCGTCGGACACCAGCCGGCCGATGGGTTTGAACATGCTGGAGTTCTTTAATCCAGATCAGAAGACCTTAGTCATCAATGAGATGATTAATATTTTTGATAAATTGTACGATTTACGCAAAACAGGTGGACCAATTTTTGAACAATACATGCGTAATACCTTACTCTTGATGATGGAGGATGTGGAGTCTGGTAATAGTTTGATGGAAGTCGCCAAGGTGCTGGCTGATGAAACTTTTCGTAAATATAAATTAAGCAAAGCAACCAATCCGGTGGTACGGGATTTCTGGCTCAAGGAAGCTCACAAAGCTGGTGGTGAAGCGTCGCTGGCCAACATGGTACCGTATATTACTAGTAAACTGACACAATTCACTGCGAATGATATTATGCGTCCTATTATTGCCCAGCAGACGAGCTCCTTCAACTTCCGGGAGATCATGGATCAGAAAAAGATTCTGCTAGTCAATTTGTCTAAGGGTAAGATTGGTGAGCTGAACAGTAATTTATTAGGTTTGATTATCGTTGGCAAAATATTAATTGCAGCTTTGTCTCGCGTAGATACTGCTGAGCAGGATCGCGCAGACTTTTATCTCTATATTGATGAATTTCAAAATTTCCTAACAGACAGTATTGCTGTTATACTATCTGAAGCAAGAAAGTATCGCTTGGACTTAACGATGGCGCATCAATATATCAGTCAGCTGGTCGTCAACGGTGATACCAAAATTCGAGACGCAGTGTTTGGAAACGTCGGTACCAAGATAGCATTTCGAATCGGTGTGGAAGATGCAGAGGCACTAAAAAAAGAGTTCACGCCGGTTTTTAGTGACTATGACCTCTTGAATATTTCCAAAAATAATGCTTATATTAAGATGTTGATTGATAATCAAAATCCGCCAGCCTTTAATATCAAATTAGAACCACCATTGAAAGGCAATCCGGAATTAGCAGTTCGTTTGAAAGAACAGTCACGAATTAAGTACGGCAGACCACGAGAAGAAGTTGAGCAAGAGATTATCAAGAGGAGCGGAATGCTGAGTAATTAAAAAGTCAAAATTCAAAAGTCAAAACTGAAAGTTAAAAATAAAAATAGTTCAAAAGTGTTCGGTGAGCGTGAGTAAAACAAAAAAAGTCATCAGGCTCTAATTACGAATTACTAATTCCTAATTACTACCTAGTGACTAAAACAAAATGGCAAAAATAAACAAAATCCAAGAGTTAGAAGATTTTATCCGTCATCAGGAGCTGGAGCTCAAAAAGATGAAGGTTATTTTGGCTGAGTTGTCAGGCCATAGCTCTACACAGGCGGTGGATTATGCCATGAAAGCTTCAGAAGTCGGTAAAGAGTCAGACAGTCATGAAGGTCGGGTAATTGAGGGCGTTTTCGACGGGCAGAATATGATCGGACCCGACGGCAAAGTCTATTCTATTCCGGTTAATTATTCTTCCAAATCAAAGCTCGTTGAAGGTGATATTTTGAAATTGACAATTGATGCTCTGGGTAATTTTATCTACAAGCAGATCGGCCCGGTGGAGCGCTCACGCATGATGGGCATCTTGGCGCGCGATCAGGACAAAGGTGATTATATCGTCATTGCTGATGACCATATGTTCAAAGTGCTGGCAGCCAGCGTCAGCTATTACAAAGGTGAAGAGGGTGATCAGGTTGTTGTCTTGGTACCGAAAGACGCCGACAGCAAATGGGGAGCTGTGGAAAATATCATTAAACGTGGAAATTTTGCAACCCAGCGAGAATAATATATTTGGCAATTTTCTTCAATTGCTGACCTTTTTGAGTATCACTTGCCCCTGGCAAGTTTTTTTATTATGATAGTACTCTATGGCAGTTTTATACAGAAAATACCGGCCCCAAAGCTTCTCCTCGGTGGTGGGTCAGAACCATATCAAAACCACGCTGGCTTCGGAGATTATCACGGGACAGCTGGCTCATGCCTATCTTTTCGTTGGACCGCGCGGCACTGGTAAGACGACCATGGCGCGTCTCTTGGCACGCGCTGTCAACTGTTCGCAACGGGTAGAGAATTCCGCCGAACCCTGCAATGAGTGCGAATCCTGTCTGGCTATTTCCCAAGGACGCAGTCTGGATATTATAGAAATAGACGCTGCTACACACACGCAGGTGGATAACGTCCGTGAAAATATCATCACCAACGCGCAGGTGCCGCCGTACAACGTTAACGGCTACAAAGTTTTCATTATCGATGAAGTACACATGCTGTCGAAGGCGGCTTTCAACGCTTTGCTGAAAACTATCGAAGAACCGCCGGCACGTATTATTTTTATCCTCGCAACTACCGAAATCCGTAAAGTACCGGAGACCATCCGCTCCCGTTGTCAGCGCTTTGATTTCAAAAAAATCCCGCAGGCTATTATTATCGAGCGTCTGACAGATCTGGCAACCAGAGAGCAAAAAACGGTTCCCATTGATATCTTGGCCACGATTGCCCGCAGAGCCGAGGGAGGCTTGCGTGACGCCGAGAGTTTACTTGGTCAGCTGATGAGTCTGACCGAGGAGGCGGCTATTAGCGCTGAAGTAGCAGCTTTGGTCTTACCTCGTAACTATTGGGGAGATATCGAGGTCATGTTGGAGAATCTGGTGGTGAAAAACAGCGCCGCTGCCTTGAAACACTTGCATCAGTTATTGTATGAAGGTAGTGACCTTGAGGATTTCGCTGGCGATTTATTAGAGTATATTCGTCAGGTGCTCTTAGCTCAAGTATTAGGACCAAGCTTTAGCCCTGACCTCGATGAGGGGCGTATACAGGCTCTCAGAGGCTTAGCAGACCGCTTCACAGCCAAAGACATCAGACGACTTCTCGATATTGTTCTGATACGTGCTATTGAGACCAAGACCGCTGTCATTCCACAGTTACCATTAGAGCTGGCTATTATTGAATATTGTCAGGTAGAGGTTCAGTCGATTGTTACACCATCACCAGTATCTCAACGGTCTGAAGTCCTCCAACCGGCGAAGACAGTGCCTGTTTCCAAAATGTCCGCCCAAGAGACATTACCGTCAGTGGAACAATGGCAGAATATTTTAATACAATCCAAAACGCATAATCATTCCTTGTCGGCTTTCTTGAAAGTCGGTCATCCGTTATCGCTACAAGATAGTAAACTGGTCATCGGCTTTGAATTTGATTTCCACGCTGAACGCGTACGGGAAGCTAAGAATAAAAAAATTGTTCAGGAAGTTATCAGTCAGGTGTTGGGAAGTGAAATAGCTATAAGTGCAGAAGTTGACACAGAATACCGCACCCATCACCAGAGATTCAACGGTGCGCAGGAGAAAGAGGTGGAGGAGGTATTAGACGTACTTGGCGGTGGTGAAGTGGTTTGATGTTTGGTAAGGACAGGGCTAGACCTGTCCTGCGTTAAAATCCGAAACACGAAACTCGAAATCCGAAGGAAACAAGAAACTACAAATCATAAATTTCAAAATAGCAGCCAAACACTACCACCTGGTTTCTGCGAGAGACGCTTAGCGTCTCGGGCCGCTCAAGCCTGCTACGAGCTTGCCGAGGGGAAGCAGTCTAGTCTAACTAACTGCCGAGTTTTATAAGGAAGCTATTAGAGATTGCTTCACTCGAGTACGAGTTTCGCAATGACCA
>CAZFBK010000004.1:0-63894 GCA_964517065.1 uncultured Gammaproteobacteria bacterium | reverse complement strand
GCCAACGAAGTACCAGAAGGCGTAATCAGCTCACCAAAGGAGGTATTGGTCAGTTTGTCACTAGCTGGAATATCACCAATACAAAATACAGCCCCGTTGTTCCTCCCGAACTAACAAAAAACCTCCCAGCGGGAGATCTTATTAATGAACCTGAACCAGCAGAACCAACACTAGAGCTGGAATAGTAATTCTTGCTCCTTATCCTGACGCATGATTTTCACCGTAACCGTTTCTCCCGCTTTTTTGCTCGTTAGTAACTCCATAACGCTAGCATTATAACCGACTGTCTCTCCGCCAATAGAAAGAATAATATCTCCTGAACGCAGACCGGCCTTCTGAGCTGGTGAGCCAGCGCTGACTGCTGAGCGGCCGTTAGCATAGACGAGAGCACCGACAGAAGGTTTATCCGCCGTCTGAGATTGGGGTAGTCGATACAGATCAACATAGCTAAAGCCAAACGTTACGTAGGGGGAACGAGTCAGTAGCTTATCCACGGCGTTTTGGACAAAGCGTACTTTCAGCAAACGACCACTGCCATAACCCACACCAGCTAATGAGCCATCCGGTGTAAACATGATATCCGAACGCACACTGGCAGTATCTAAGGTCGCCCAACTATCCAAACTCTCTGTGGTATGAATCTGGCTATTCTTACTGCTGGTATCAATCTGATTGATATTCGTCAGGAGGGCACGATTAAACACCGGCAAACCAGCGACACTTACCTGCTGATACACTAAGGTAGAGCCAGCCAACAACTGCTCTGCTCGAGCAAACTGGATAGGGTGGAGATTTGAAGCGGAAATTTTGATAAATACTAACCCTGTCAAACTATCAGTGTAATGATCTGTCACTGCGTATGCCTTTTGGTTAATAACAACCTCAAGCGGAAGAGCGATCGGAACACCAGTAGGAAGCATGAGCCAGCCATCTGAGGTAACCGGTACCGCTGAGCCTAGGTAATCTTTATCGGTATGCCATTGTGATAACTGTCCGCCATCGGTTGCGTTACCTTGGAACACTCCGAAGACAGTGTCTTTCAGCGCTAGCACAGCTGTGGCTAAACTTTGCTCTGTCTTGATCGTGACGGTGTTACTACCGATTATAGAGCCGTTAAAAGCACTATCAGAGGGATACCAGGCTTTCAACAGACTAAAACCAGCAGCTCCTGTGGCTAGACCAACCAAAGCGCTGACAATAGTAACACTGACCAAGGACGGTGGTCGTTCGCTGGTAGGACGGATAAAATGCTGTATTTGTGGTGCCATAGTTAGCTGACTAAGATGAGGAGCGTACCAATTATAAGGATAAAAATCAAGCTGGAAAAAAACAGTTTTTTGCGGCTCGTAACTTCTTGCCCCTGCAGTGTCAGACGAATAACGAAGAAAAACCACAACGTCACCAGTGCTGACTGTACATAAAAATGCAGAGGTAAAAGATTAATAGTGACAAACAACTCCAGTGATGTCAGCGTCAGCGCGATCAATGACAGCCAAATTGAACCTTTGCGTAAACCATGAAAGGTTAGAAGCTGATAGCCCAAGAGCAAGGTAACAGCGACTACAATCAGCCAAGCTTGCCAGATGGGAATATGAATGAAAATCAGGGTAAAGTTCAAAACATTCAGTATCTGCCATAAAGTTATAAAATGAACTGCCTGTGTTATTTCTAAAAATTGCTTGCCGACAAACTCACGATTATTAGTGAAGTAATAAGCAACCGCATAGAGAATACTAAACCACAGCAACCCTGCGACAACAATGAACCATTGCTGCGCCGAAGGATTTTCAATAATAGACAGCTGCAGTACGGTACTTACAAGGTATAAGGTAAAAGCAATCCACGTTGGTAAGAAGGAAGTGAAGCTTTTGCGACTGATAAGGCGGAAACCGGCTAATGAGATGATAATCAGCCCAAAAATCTCCCAGGGCAGCCAAGCAGATTGATAAAACAGCAGGATCATACCTGCCACCAAGAAAAGCACTGAACTATAATAGGCTATCCAACGGATCATCGTGTTAACTAGCTAAACTGCCATTCGTCACCAGCGTCTCGATCATGGTCTTGGACCAAGGCTGATGACTAGCAAAGGTCTGCAGTTTGGTTTTGACATTAGTTTTTTTGGCGCTGGTCAAATCATCAGACTTCCAGACATCAAGAGCAGTAAAGAGCAATAAATGGTCGTATTTGATCTGCCCACTGACTTTCAATGCCTGTAGTGAGCTGACAGCTGTCGCCAGCTGTTCTGGTCGAGTATCATCTGACGCTGCAGCTATACTGGCTAGCAGGGTGGAAACCTGTTGCTGATATTGGTCATCAGCCAAGGCCTGAGATTGCTCCTGAGTGGTACTTACAGCCGGAGTCTTGGGTCTGAGCCAAACAGTCCAACTGACGAGGCCAATAACAACAACGATAGCTAGTGTGAAGATAATGAAACGAAGCTGTCGTGACATGCTATTTTTGTTTGGCTGGATGATACATCCAACCTGTCAATAAACCAAAGACAATGCTCGTACCCAGGCTCGTCACCAGCCAGGTGAAGATCACATCAATAGGCAAAGCAAGGTTAGCAATAACCATCAGCATAGCCGGTAACCAACCGATAACCCAGATCCAGAAGCCATATTGCAAGCCTTTCTGCAGACCGCGTGCTGGGATAGCACTATAGAAAGTAGCGTAACCAAAGACGAAAATCAGAGCGGTCACCAGATAGCTACAAAGCTTCCAAAATGATGGCACGATAAAAGCATCAGGTGTCGCCAAGGTGGCTGTCATGAAAGGCGCCGCATTCAGACCCATGATGATATTTCCAAGGTATAAAATAATACCCAGAACAAGACTGATCTGGATAAGACGAAGCTGGGAGGATTTGTTCATTGTTTTGAGAAATTTGAAATTAGAAAGTCGAAATTAGAAAGTCGAAATTAGAAATTTCGGGCATTTGATCCCTGTTGACCTAATTTCTACTTTCTAATTTCTTATATTATACCACAAACCTAGCCCTTGAGTAATGCGTCTGCCTGTAATTCTTGCCAGTCTTGGAGCGAATCTACCCAAAGCCAGACTTCTAGATGCGTCGCAACCTCCGTATCTGAATATTGATAGTCTGTGGTCGTTTCACCGCCGGCACGATTGGAATACAGCGTTTTTTTATTTAAAACTTTGGGCTGAGTAACAAAACAAACACGTAATAAACCTTGAGCAGATTGAAATTCTAAACATTCAGCTTGACCGGGGTCGAGGTCTTCGGTGTAGCTGTCGGTGATGGTATATTGGCTGTCGATCAGCTTCTTGATTTCTAACCAGCGGTCATGCGTCATAAAATATTTTATATAAGTATCAAGTATAAAGTATTATGTATTAAGTATAAAATGCCGTCCTACCAGACTTTAGTGATATTATTTAGTATCCCTGTATCACGTCGTAACGGCACCCACTTCATACTTCCTACCTCATACCTAATACTGCCCTAGCTTCCGCCAAAAGTTCTTTTTCGTTTTGCAAAGTCTTCTAAGGCTAATCTCAAATCCTCCGGTGTGAAGTCCGGCCAAAACTTATCACTGAAATACAATTCGCTATAGACTCCTTGCCAAGGCATGAAGCCGGACAATCTCCGCTCCCCTGCTGTCCGGATAATCAAATCCACATCTGGCAAATCGTGATATAAATGCTGCGACAGATCTTCGGCTGTGACAGCAGTTTTGCCTTCTTTCATAAGATTATTGACCGCATCAACTAATTCTTGGCGTCCACCATAGTTCAAACAAATATTAATCACTCCCCTACTATTACTGGCCGTCAGCTTCTCCGCCTCGTCTATAGCTGCGTTTAATTTGTCGCTCAGCTCGGCCCGTGAACCACTAATCAATAATTTAATGTTTTTGGCGTGTAAATCCTTCGCTTCATTGGCCAAATAATAAACAAATAAATCCATCAGATAAGATACTTCTTCCTCTGCTCTACTCCAATTCTCTGTAGAAAACCCCCAAGCAGAAAACACTTTGACACCAGCGTCAAAGGCAGCTTCGGCAATATCCGGGAAGATCTTGAAGCCTTGTTCATGGCCCTTGATCCCCGGTAGGCCTTTGGCTTTGGCCCAGCGGCGATTGCCGTCAGGGATAATACCGATGTGTTGTGGTACGGTGATTAATTCGGACATAGTTCATTGATAGTAGCAAGTCTGCTGGTAAAAATCAATAAATACGGACTTTTCGTGCTTTGGTCAAGCCACGCTCTTGAAAAAAAGTCAAATATGGGATAGTCTGGGAGGAGTAATTTGTAATTAGTAACTGGTAACTAGAAGCTCCTAATTACTAGTCACTTAATTACTAATCTCTAACATTGGCCTCATCGTCTAACGGTTAGGACACGACGTTCTCAACGTTGTAATCGGAGTTCGATTCTCCGTGGGGCCACCACGCTCAGCGTGGTGAGAAGGGACGCTCAGCGTCCCACCACCAGCCAGTCTTCGACCCCGAGCCTCAGACCCGAGGGGAGGCTGGAAGTCAAAAGTAAAAAGTAAAAAGTAAAAAAAAATAGCCACAGGCTTTTTTTGTTTTGACGCAGCTCCTTTTCCTCTATTGCTCCTTGTACCCAGAACTCTTGAGCGAAATCTCTTTGTTGGTATATAACAAGAGCAAATAGTCATCAGCATCTTTTACCTCTAGATTACCATACTCGGGCAGAGCAATGCCTTTGCTATCAAGAAAATAAGCTAAATAATAGCGATTCAAAATAAAGTATGAATCAGCAGGTATTGCAACATCGTGATCTTTGGCAAAGCCGATAAAATTCGGCTTTGTGCCACTATAATATCTAATTGATTCATGGATCGGCCACTCAACAACATATAATGGCTGACCCGATGATAACTGCTTATACTTTGTCGCAACCGATTTCTCTGCCATATGATAAGGAAATACAACATTTTGTGAAAAATGGTCCGTTACGATCAAGAGACCCACAAAAAGAGCTACCACTATAATATAGATTTGAAATTTCTTTTCAAATATCTTAGCTAGAATTCCAGCCAAGATTATTGCTATGAAAGGAAAAATTGGCAAAATATAGGTTATAATTTGAGTCCGAGCCAGTGTGAAAATGGTAATGAAGAACAAAACTGTGATAAATGAGGCTACGATCAAAGGATCTTGTTGTCTCTTTTTTATCAGCCAATAACCAAAGTAGAAAATTGATAGCAGGATAAAAATTATCCACAGTGGTTGCGCGTAAACCCATAAATATTGAAAGTAGCCCCAATAATTACCTGTCGATTTTTCAATACCTATACCCAAACCTTTGACTGCACGGTCGACAACGTGATAACCAATATAATCATTCCAAAATGCGCTACCAAATCTCAGATGTTGTTCCAAATGCCACGGTATAGCGACAATAGCCATTGGTAGGAGACCAAACCAGAAAAACTTAGAACGTAACCAGCGCCACTGTTTATAAAAGAAGGCAAAGAATAAGGCTATAGGAATAATTAACAACGCAATCACGTCTTTCATCATAAAACCTACAGCTATCGCGGGCAGGACACCGAGTAAAAATTTGGGCTTCTCCCAGCCGCTAATGAAAAAATAAAGTGCTGCCATCATACCCATCAGCACGCCTGTATCAACACGTATTTCTGTTGAATAATAATGATACAATGGCGAAAAAAGAAGGATTAATGTCGCACCGATAGCAACTTTTATATTTGATAATCGCTTTGCTATTAAAAAAGTAAACAGCAAAGTCAAAAGGCTAAATATGACTGCAGATAGCCTCATAGTAAACTCATTTTCTCCAAATACTGAAACTGAAGCTATGGCTGTCCAAAAATAGAGCGGTGGTTTCTCGAACCAGGGTCTGCCAAAATACTGTAACGTGGTAATATCACCACTAACACGCGTATCATGGATAACGCGGGCATAGGTACCTTCATCGTAATCGACTAATGGTGATTTCCCAAGGTTTGGTAGAAACACCAGAAGAGAAATAATTCCCAAAATTACAATAACGATCACGGTACTATATTTGCTCAAAAATAACCGAAAAGATGATTTTACTTCCATAGTTTAATTATTTATAATGATACCATAATAACCAATTCCATGAATAAGACAACAACTGACCCCTGGAAAGAGAAGCTAACTCCTGAACAATATGACATCATGCGTGGTAAAGGCACTGAAGCGCCTTTTAGCGGAAAGTATGTCAATGAAAAAACAGCAGGTATGTACCACTGTGCTGCCTGCGGTACTGAGCTGTTCTCTTCTGATACCAAATTTGAATCAGGCAGCGGTTGGCCCAGCTTCACCGAACCGGCAAATCTAGAACATGTCGAGCTGCATACCGACACTTCCATGGGTATGAAACGAACTGAAGTAACGTGTAAAAACTGTGGCTCGCATCTGGGACACGTCTTCGATGATGGACCGAAGGATAAGGGAGGACAACGGTATTGTATTAATTCGGCGTGCCTTCGTTTAGAGACGAAAAAATAACAATAATCAATAGCCAAAATTCAAACAATAAAAAATATTAAATAATTAAACACCTGCTCATGAGGTGTTTTTATTATTTGATCCTATTTTTTATTAATTATTGTTTGATTATTGTATTTTGGATATTGAATATTAATATTTATTTCCTAAGCCATTCAGCCGTCTGCCGTACCAACAACTCCCCCGCCTGACTCTGATCAGCCATCAGAGCCTTGGTAACCTTCTCCATACGCGCACCTTGTGAGCCTTTAATTAAGACAGTACTCCCCTGCTGCAGGTGCTGCTCCAGCCAAGCAATAGCTTCTGCTGTGCTTTTGAACGGCAGTACATGACTTGGATCCATTCCAGCTTTCGTCGCTGCCTTAGCAGTATCCGCTGCTCTGCTACCGCAGGTAAGTAAATAATCAATTGTATGTTGCTGAACATAATGTCCAACTTCCTCATGACCGGCTTGGGAATAATCCCCCAGCTCTAACATATCTCCCAAAATAGCGTAGGTGGTAGATTGGCGCAACGCACCTACCTCTGCTAACGCCTTAATCGCTGCTTTGGCTGATTGTGGGGCTGAGTTATACGTATCATCAATTAATAGACACTGCTGACGGCCTGATATCAATCGCATACGGCCAGACGTTGGTTGCCAACGATTTAGACGCTCGCCAATAGTCAATAAATTCGCGTTGCGATTCACTGCTACAGCCACCGCGGCTAAGATGGCAGATATCTGATGCTGCCCGACCAGCCCAGGGATAAACATCGGCACGGTCGAACCTTGATAGTGAATTTTGAAAGCTAAACCAATCTCTTCACCCCGTTGCGACAGGTGAACATCCTGAGCGTAGATATCAGCTTCCTCATTGCAACCATACGTGACGAGACGCGCTTTGGTCTTGCCGATGACAGTCATCGCCACCGTATCGTCAGTGTTGACAATAGCCACACCGTCGGCCGGCAAACAGGAAATAATGCTGGTTTTTTCTTTGACAATATTTTCTAACGATCCAAATTTTTCTAAATGTGAAGCGCCGATACCGGTCAGGATACCCATATGCGGCTGGGTCATTTCTGTCAGATAGGCGATATCACCGACGTTATCAGCACCCATTTCTAATATCAATATTTTTGGATACGGATGCTCAGAGGCCAGCAAACTCAAACCATGACCTATGGCAGAGAGCCAAGCCAACGGATTTTTGCCGGGAGCTTCCAAACCGAGCACAGTCAAAGGCACGCCCAGCTCATTGTTATAATTTTTGGCAGTTTTGCGCACACTTCCATTTGATGCCAAGACCGTGTAGATCGCTTCTTTGGCTGATGTCTTGCCCACACTACCGGTAATTGCAATAACTAAAGGACGATAGCGTTTGATGACGCCATGTGCTAACCAACCCAAAGTTTTCACTCCAAGATTCATAGATGAATAGTACAATGCTTAGCGCTGCGGAGCAATCTGATAGTACTTCATCAGGAAGCTGGCCAACTCACCGAATAGCGGGGCAGCACTGCTCTCGGCCCAGCCTGCTCCCGACGGATTAGTCAGTTTCGTCACCATAGTGAAGCGTGGCTTGTCCACAGGACCGAAACCGACGAAAGACTGCACGGTCTTGCCTCCATAGGCTCCATTCTCAGCCACTTGAGCCGTACCTGTCTTGCCGGCGATGTAATAGCCTGACACACCAGCCTTCTTACCGAAGCCGTTATCAACCACGCTGACCATCATAGCGCCGACTTGGCTGGCTGTTTGCGGTTTGATGACTTGTCGCAGAACCTTCGGCTGTGTCTTGACCACTCTACCATCAGGATAACGTACTTCTTCGACAATGTATGGTTGCATCAGCTTACCTTCATTGGCGATGACATTGACTGCATTGACCAACTGCAACGGCGTGACGGTAATACCCTGACCAAAAGAGGCTGTAGCTTTATGGATTTCTCCATTCTTGGATAATGTGCTGATATCGCCTTTGACCTCCTGATCAAGCTGCGCATTGTACAACTGACCGAAGCCAAAATTTTTAATATATTTTTCAAACTGAGTATTCGGCACACTCTCAGTGGCAAAAATCATTCCTGTATTGAGAGATTTTTCTAATACGCCAGTCATCGTGACAGTGCCATGAGCTAATTTATCCGAATTCTTGATCGAATAGCCTGCGAGCTTAACTACGCCAGTATCTTCGTAGGTTGTTGATGGTGTGACCTTACCACTATCAAGCGCGATACCCATAGCAATAACTTTGAAAGCAGAGCCCGGCTCATAGGCTTCATAGACAGCGTTATTATTAAAATCACTGACGTTACTGACCTCACCATAATTATTTGGATCGAAACTTGGACTATTGCAGAGAGATAAAATGCGACCAGTAGCTGATTCTTCGATGACTAAGCTACCATTCTCAGCGCCAAGGCTGGCCACTGCCCGATCAAGAGCCCTACAAGCCTGATATTGGATCGTACGATCGATAGTCAAGACCAGATCAGCACCGTCCACTACACCATCGGCCACGGAATTATCCGGCACCAAACCATTCTTCAAGGTACGTTCAAATTTGGAAGTAATACTCTGCCCTGATAATTCCTTATCCCAGAAGGCTTCCAAGCCGTAAATGCCCTGTTTCTTGTCAGCACGAACACCATAAAAACCTAAGAGTTGAGCGCCGATATCTTTGTCAGGGTAGAAACGCCAGGTCTCTTTCTTATAGGCGATACCCGGCAAGTTGATTTTCTTGATGGCTGCTAACTGTTCCTCTGTAACTTTGTGTTTGATCGGCTCATAGTTGTCCCCTGTTTTTTTCAAACGTTCTATAATATCAGCCGACTGCAAACCTAAAGCACCCGCCAAAGCATCGGCAGTATTCTGTGGTTGGGTAATTTTGGCTGGGTCAACATACACTTCATAGTAGACTTTATTGGCAGCTAATGGATACAGATCTTCTTGTGACACATTGGTATGGTCACGGGCCAAAATCTCACCGCGAGCAGGATCGACGGTACTGACTACGACATGTTGCTTATCTGCCAGAGCCACGAAGTTTTGATGTAACATAACCTGTAACCAAAACAATCTGGCAGCGATCCCTATAAATAGCAAAAAAATAACCAAACTTACTATGGTTATTCTTCGGTCTAGGCGTAGATGATCAGCTCGATCCAAGCCGTAGATCATGGTAGTTAACGATTAATAGCAACGGCACCACGAGGCTCGAGATACATGACGTGATCAGCTTTGACCAGACTTAATTGATTACTAACGGCAGTCAAACGCTCAATAGATCGTAGCTCGGCAACGGACAACGCCAATTGATCACTAGAAGCTTTCAAATCTTGTACTTTGTTGGTATATTCCGACATTTCATAGCTTTGGCTGGCTGACCAGTTAGCAAAAACTAACCGCATCAGGAACGAGCCAATCAGCAGGATCAGGAGCAAGATATTGATTCGACGCATTTTATTTTTGTTTTTACCTCTTTCGAGGCATTACTAGTTAGATGACTTCGGCGGCGCGGAGTACCGCGCTGCGACTGCGAGGATTCGCTTGGAGCTCCGCCTCTGAAGCGGTCACTACATGCTTGGTAATAATTTTTAAACGAGGCTGATGGTTGCAACGGCAAACCGGTAGCTCCGGCGGACAGATACAGGTCAGTGCTTGCTGTTTGAAAAACTGCTTCACCATCCTATCTTCCAGCGAATGGAAGGAGATGATGACAATGCGTGCTCCGGAAGGTAACCAGTCTAACATAGTGTCTAGGAAGGTTTGAATATTGCCTAACTCATCATTGATAGCCATGCGCAGAGCCTGAAAGGTCTTGGTAGCCGGATGAATCCGCCGACCGCGACGGGGCTCTACTTCTTCAATGGCGTTTGCTAGGACGTCAGCTGTCAGCTCATCACCCCACTGATCAGCTAAACCTTTGATCACACGGGCTAATTTTTTCGCTTGACGCTCTTCACCATACTGGTGAATAACTTGAGCTAATCGTTCTTCGCTACTATTTTGAATGAACGCTACTGCGGTTTGTCCATCGACCGGATCAAAGCGCATATCCAGCGGCGCGGGGTCGTTGAATGAAAATCCTCTCCCCTGACGGTCTAGTTGATCTGATGATAGACCAAGATCAAGTAGTACGCCGCTAATTGGGCCAACTGAAGATACATCTGTTTGTATTTTGGTTATTTGTTTGTAATTTACCCGGCGCAGGATTGCTCGTGCGCCATATTTTTTTAATTTAATTTCCGAGGCTTTCATTGCCTCTGGATCTAAATCTAAGCCTAAGACCTTACCGTGAGGCCCGGTCGCCGCCAGAATAGCCGCAGCATGACCGCCTCCACCGACAGTACCGTCGATAAAGTTTTTGTTCTTCGCTACTTGTAAATGTTCTAGTACCTCCGCTACCAGGACAGGAATATGCTGAAACTCTGACATTAGACCCCCAATGCTCCTAAGGTTTCAGCGATCTCACCGCTTTGTTCTTCTGTGCCTTGCTTATATGCTTCCCAGGTCTTCTGATCCCAGATTTCCAAACGGTTGAAGAGTCCAGTGACAACCACTGCTTTATTCAGTCCGGCAAATTGCTTCAGATAATCAGGCAAGATGATTCTCCCCTGCTTATCCAAATCAACTTCCATAGCACCAGCCAACATCAGACGGGCAAAAGCACGTGACTTGGCTTGTCCGAGCGGCAAATCAGCTAACTTGGTAGAAAGCTTCAACCATTCACTATGCGTGTAAATGAACAGACAATTATCAAGTCCGCGGGTAACGACTGCTCCCTCGGCTAATTCTGGACGGAACCGTGTCGGTATCAGCAAACGGTTTTTGTCATCTATGTTGTACTGATATTCTCCAATAAACACGGTGAGGCATTAGAAATTAGGAAGTAGAAATTAGGAAGTAGGCGAAGTTATACACAGTTAGTAATACTTATCCCCACTTTTATCCACTTTCTTACCTCTTGAAACCATTATACTCCACTCATCATATTTTTTCAACCACTTTTATACACAATGTTACAACATCTTATGAGTAAAATGGCAACTAGAAACAAAACACTCATAAACCATAAGGAATAATTTAATTTAATTTGAACTTAACCACCCTTCGCCAAGGCTTCGGGTGGTTCTCTTTTTTTGATATTCGTCTCGCTTAGCGAAACGATGGATATTTGGAGGAGAAAAAATACCGCCGAGCACGCATATTGCGCACCCGGCGGCGAGAACTTTATTTGAGGATCGCACTGATCGCGACTATTCCTCGTCTTCCAGAACATACATCCAGTACAGCTTGTGCCCAGAATCGGATTGGTGAGTAATCGTAACCTGATTCTCACGAAACTCGAGATATGGGTTCTCTTCCGACGTATAGGAATCGCCATCTTTCAAACTGCTCGCAAGAGTGCAGATTCCGTAGCTGTCATGAATGAACATACTGGCACGAGCCCGATCTTCATCGATGTGAAACCCAACCTCCTTTGTCGGACCGCCCTTGCCCAGACGTTGACCGGTTCGCGCTTCGGGCTTGAACTTATACCTCTCATGAGCACTGATGAAAGTATAACGTCGTCCACCGAGCAGTTGTCGAAGTAAGGTCACAACCCCTTCGATGTTATCGACCGTCAGCGGTCCGTGCCAGTTCTTCTTCAGGACAGTTTCCGTCATTGAACACATCCTTTCGAAATGTTGCTACTGACAGCCCGTAGCCGGATTGTCGATGTTGCCGCTGCGGAGCGCACAGCCGACGAGTCCGTCAACGGGAATTGAATGCGACAACAAAGTGCTGTAGGTTCCGAAGGTTTTCGGCTGACCATCAGCCGGAATCTCGAAATCCAGCGTATGATTCAGGACATACGACTTCAGCCGACTCATGCGGTCAAGTGCTTCACCGAAGCTGAAGACTTCACGGCGCAGCTCGACGGTCGCGACGTTCTCCGTGATGGTGAAGCCGCCACAGTAAACGCCGTACGACTCCGCCAGCGTGCGACCCTGAAGATCGCTGATGATCACCCCGAAGGTATGACCACCGAGGCGCGGCAGAACGTCCATAGAGTTCGAGAACTCCTGACTGTAGCGCGTCACGCGCACCTCGCTACCGTCAGACATGAAAACGGCGGTATGCCCCATGAAATTGTGCGACATGACCATGTCCTGGAACTCAAAGTCCAGAACTCCCGGCTTCGGCGCGGTCGGACACGAGTCCTGACCACAACCGACAAACAAGAACGCGACGAGCACGAGCCAGAGCGAACTACGGACATTGCGGAACATGTACTACCTCCTGTGTGAGACGTTGATATCAGAACCGCGGATGATCAGTGCACGAAAATCTTCCTGCCAGCGCATAGCCATCGTCAGCATCTTGGGCCAACTGACGTCATGCTGGTTGCGCTGGTGGAATCGAACCAGATCTTCAAACGACTCATGAACCATCTCGATGATACGAACTTCGTAGCCATAAGCAGTCGCCATCTGAGCGTATTTGTTATACTCCCAGATGCGAGATCCTGTGTTGTCAACGATGACTGCCTGCCCTCGGCGCAAAGCCAAACTGAAATCAGTCATACAGTATGCGTGGGCCAGACACAACTGTGAGGCATCGTATTTACCACCGTTATAGCGCCCAAAGAACAGGTCAGCGCTAACAATAGTAGCATCAAGCAGTACCCTCAGCTTCTCCGCCAAGTAAGACTTACCGCTCCCAGGCAGACCACGAAAGATATAGCAGTATTTCGGTTTCATTGAGAAACCCTCATTTGTGAGAGAACAAGCCAAAAAATTTGGAATATAATAAAATAACATAATTTTTACATTATGTCAAATATGAAGAATAGGGGTAATTAGTAACTAGAAATTAGGAATAACTTCTTCTACATTACGAATTACGGCTCGCTGCTTTTTTTACAATCACCGCCGGTCGAGCATATGTTGGCTTCAATAACACTGTCTTTTTCGGCTATTTGATATTATAGCTGTTCATCAGATGCTCTTTCTTGGTTCCATCTCTGCAATCCAGCAGCAGAATCTCTTTGTATTTTATTGCTCCAAATATTAAGTAGACCACCTACAACTACCAATATAGATAAAATAATCAAACTGCGTTGCACGAGCTGACCCAGAGTCTTAGATTTTCGCAAGAAACGATCTAGAGTAAAAGGCGAAAGGATTAATAAAACTATCGCCGATGCCCAACAAAATGGCACAATTAATACGTCTCCTAAACCGCCGCCACTAGCACTAGAAAGAGCATTGGGCAAAAAAGCAGACCACAAAAATGCAGCCATAATAATTGGCAGGAAATAATCAAGAATAAGTCGAATAACGTAGATTGAACGACCTTTTCCCGATGCCATAACCTTTTTGTATTTTTTGAGATGAAAAATAAAAAAAACTAGCAAAAAAGCCAATAATGAAAAGTTGTAAGAAGTGTAGAGAAGGACAAAAAAAGTTTCAAAAAAATAAATCATAATACAAGCTACTTCTTTGATTTAGTTATCACCGCTGGCCGATCATATTTCGGTTTCAATAACACTGTCTTTTTCGGCCATTTAATAGACTCCGGATGATCGAACTGTTTCTGACTGATCCATGTAACTGATAGGCCCAGCGCCCAAACCAGACTATTTACTGCTGAGAGCAATAATCTCAAGGAAGCAAGACTCATCTCCTGTTTCACCACACCGATACGCTTCAAAGACGAAAAGGGAATCCTCTGCTTCTTATAGATAGCGTCAATACCAAACAGCAAAACCTGATCCAAATGTTTATCTGTTATATGCAAATGACTGGTCTTCCCCCGATATTCGAGGAACAACGTCAGCTTACCAGCCGCAGTCCATGAAACGAGCAAGGTAGACATGGTTACGTCGTCAACTTATTAATAACTACCGTTGGTCGGATATTTAATACCTGATAGACAAACTTATCAGTCATTTCTTTACGATAGGTAAATTCTGCTTTGGTCAGAATGGTGTAACGCAGGCTGTCTTGGAAATCAGAACCTAATTTATTCAAGACGTTCTCTACTGCTTTTTTATCTATCGTCCCCACCATAAAAATATCAGTTAGCACTTCGCTACCGTTGAAAACTCCTGTCAAAATCAACAGCTGTATTCCTTTGATACCGGCCAACTGCTGAGCTAAGCGTTGCTCCAAGACGATGACAGCTTTATAAATCAACGACTTGAACTCTGGCAAAAGTGGAAACTCCGCATTCAAATACCAGACCCAGTCACCGTCGATCTGTTCCTTCTCGATCAAACCCATATCCACCAAACCGGCTAATTCTGGCAAAAGTTTTTTGGCCGGCTGACGCAGCTCCCCAATGAGTTGGTCAAGTGTTGATTGAGCATCGGGTTGCTTGATAAACCAGGTGACAAGACCGGCGCGCAGGCTGGAGCCGAATAAGAGTTTTAGCATAATGATCATATTGTAGCATGAGACAGGAGCAAGGAGAAAGGAGTATGGATTATAGTAGGATGTATAAAGTAGTAAGTATAAAGTTCCTGCTAAAAGACTTCCTGGTCAATACAGAGCTTCATGTAAATAATCCACTACTCTAAACTAACTCCCAACTTCAAACTCCTAGCTTCTCATTCTACTTTTGTGGAAAAAATCTGGTAAAGATGTTATAATTTGGGCACAAAAATCATGATAAAACTCAGTAAATTATTTATCCACGATACCACTACCAGCAGAAGTGAAACCGAAATTTTCGTCGGATCCTCAGAAGCTCAACCAGCCAAAAAGCTCTTGCTTATTTGCGATTTTCCGAAAAGTCGACAAGATCAATCCTATCTACTTGATGCTATTATCAAACAATGTGTGGAGTCGTTCGACCAAACGATTGAAATCAAGGCGGAAACTGCTCTAGAAAAAATCCTCGATGATCTCAACTACCTCCTGCCAGAAATAACTCCGAAAAAAAATAAAATCTGGCTTCAGAATCTGAACATCGTGGTTGGCTTGCTACATCGAGACGAAGCGCACTTCGCCGCCATCGGCGTCATGTCTGCTTGGCTCTTGCATCAGGGCAGCCTCTCCCAACTGACGAGCGGCAGTAAGATGGTCAATCCTTTAAAACTTTTTACCGATGTCACCAGCGGCTCGATCAGCAAAGGCGACGTCTTACTTTTCACTACCTCTGGTTTGACTGACTATATCTCTGAGGTCAAGATCAAACAAATTCTCAGCCACGGCTCTCCGGCGGAAATGGTGGAAAAATTCGATGTCTTATTACAGCCAGTGCCAACTTTTGTTAGTTTCGCTGCTATTTTGATCAAAATGATGGAGATGGCCACTGAGACTGAAATACCACAGCGTGAAACAGTCGCTCCGGCACGTCGTCAAGCAGCAGCGATTCCACTATCTACCTCAGAGCCTGATTATCCTGCTATACAGGAACGACAACAACCACGAACCAGAAGAAATGCCGCTGGACACGGTTTCCAAATTATACCGACACTCAGCTTCATAGGACGATCAATCATTACCTATATTCGCTTAATCGCTAAAATCTTAACTACAGCTTTTAAATACCTACTAGCCACGATCCTCTTCATAGCTAATCCACGCTATCGTCAACCTCGTGAGCAGGCAGCTTGGGACAAAGTAGAATCACTCGTGACCAACTGGAGCCAAACCTGGCGAAGTCAGTCTGCGCTTAGCCGTTGGCTCGTCACCGGTACTGGCATTATTGTCCTGATCGTTTTCAACCTCATCATCGTCACCGGTCTAGGAGCACAAATCAGCAAACAAAAAAATACCTATAATGAAACCTTGATCTCTATCGCGGATCTCCAAGCCAAGGTTGATAGCAGTCGTCAATACAAAGACGATAAACAGGCCGAAACTTTGCTGATCTCCATGTCTGAGATGTTAGACAAGTTACAGCCAACTGGAGCTAGCCAACGAGCCGACCTAGATGACGTCAAGGACAAAGTTGTCCGCCAACTGAATGAAGTCCGTCATATCAACTATGTCGCCGCTCCGCTGCAATATCAGGACCTGTCAGCCATTGCTAATATTCAGTATGTCTCCGTCTCCGGTACAGAAACCTATATCACTGCCAGCGATGGTCTGTATAAGCTAACGAATTCATTACAAAAAATCGCTACCTCCACCTTGGCGAACGGACGACTGTTACAAACGTCCAAAAATCTTTTCGTGCTTAATGACAAAGCCTTGTTGCGTCTCAACGGTGGCTCGCTCGAAACAACCACACTGAATCTAAATAGCGGTCTACAAAATATCGACAAAGCTTTAGTCTACTCCGATAATCTCTATCTCCTCGATCGTGCCAGTGGCAGTATTTACAAACAAACCGGTAATGGCGATAGCTTCAGCGCTAGCTCTGTCTGGCTCAACGACCAAGCGTTACTTTCAAGCGCTCAAGACTTCACTATTGATGGCAATATCTGGCTGATCAATGATCAGGGAGAAATCGTCAAGCTGTTCAAAGGCCAGAGACAAAATTTCGACTATCAGCGACCGTCACCGCTCTTTGGTACAGGCAGCAGTATTATGACTACCACCAAATCACCCTATCTCTATATCCTTGATCCAGCGAATAAACGTGTAGCTATTATCGATAAGACAGGAAATATCAAAGATCAGTACACTTCACCAAAATTCGACAATCTCAAGAGCTTCGCCGTGGATAGCCAAGAAAAAATCATCTACTTGTTGAACGGTAGCACCATCTTTCAGCTGGCGGTGAATAAATAATGAATTTGCATACCTCCGCTTACTTTGTTACTATGTTAACCATATGGATGCGGTTTGATCAGGTCTTTTTCGTCCCATCGTGGGACACTGGCCGAGCCTGAGAGGACCGCATCCAGCTTGTACTAATATATGATCGCCATTTTCTGCTGTGACACCAAATAGTCGCCTTAAACAAGCGACTAACTCTGGACTCGAGAGGTCAATAGCGGAAACAGCCACCCACGTTAACTCTGGGTGGCGCTTTTTTATAGACAAAGCGCGCCTCTGATGAGACGCGCCCTATTTCATATGAACATTTTGTGACTTAGGAGGTCAGCTTCGTCCACAGCATTCGCAGAGCGATCTGCTGATCCTGCTGAACAAAGCTGAGGAACTTGCGCGTTTCGCGAGCGATCGCTTGGGCGGATTTAGCCGTAGTACCCGGCTGTAAACCGTAGAGTTTTTCCAACAGAAGCCGTCGCGGTCGGGACAAGGAACGAATAGCTGCCTCGATATCACTCTGTGTAGTCTTGCTAGGGATAAGCATGTCTGCAGCATGAAGCGCGGCCGCCACTTTGTTTAGTCCAGTTTGTTGATACAGCAGCAAATCTTCCTCCTCTACAGTGAAGCGTTGCTACCTGAAGTTCCTTACTCCAGGTGTGATTTGATTCGTGAAAGAGCGAAAAAAAATTATAGCCGAGGCTATCGTCACTGTCAAGATTAACTGAATACTAATTAAATAATTTTGCTAGGAGCAGGCACAAAAAAGCTACTTGGAAAACAAGTCCTTGAGGGAAGCTAAGCTTGAAACCAGTGCGTCGCAAGATAATGGAATGAATCCAATGATGGAATCTATTTAATTGTTCCGCTGCCTGAGGTATATAGATCCAGCGTAACGCCCGGTACCAAAATGCCACAATGCTATTGGCCCGCAATAATTTATGAAATTCCGGAAAGGCCATAGATATGAAATCGGGCAAGACAGCCCCAATGATACCTACTAGTAACACCAAATGCCTCTGGCTGAAGTCTCCGGCCATCGCCAATATTAATATCGTCAGGCAGATCGTCAGAACCAAGTCAACACTAGCAACAAAGATAAATTTCGCCTTATGTGAAGTAATCATCTCTCCTACTTTCTCATCGCCGTGTGGGATGAAGTCAAAAAGAAAGTGCGAAGCAAAGCCAGCACCGAAGGCTAGTGCAGGATTATGTGTCTGTGTGGCTATAAGCGCGCCGATAGTAGCATGGACTGTTAAATACATAATTTCTATTATTATACTACAAAATTTCTTGTGAAAAAAGAAAAAGCGAGGATCCACCACGAACCCTCGCCTTCGAACAATGTAGCAACTCGTTAGTGCCTGACCGCCACCAGCCCGTTGGCTGAGTACTGAAGCACTACAGACTGACCGTAGTTACAGTACTCCTCCCTCATCTGTCGGCGGAAAGCCTCGAGTATGGAACCATAGATCTGACCCCAGCGCACCGGTAGATCACAGGTCAGACAGATCAGACCAACCTCGATCTTAACCGTACCAGTGACAAACTGGCCACCACCGTACTCTAGTCTAAAACTGGCATTTTGATCGTCCTGCCAGTCCAGATTGAGCCCAGTAATGGTCTCTGCTCTGGCCGTCACCAGAGATTGCAGATACATGGTAATACGTCGCCTCCCCATGTGACCAGCTCTCTGATCCTTGATGCTGACCTTGAACGGAGCGGTCGGAATCAAGGTTTTGCGTCGCAAAAATCCCAATGTCATTGATAGAGCTCCCTGTTTGGAGGACTTACATACTTACAACATGAACGAATGGAACTCGCTAATATACTATTTAATATAAAAAAAGTCAACCCCGTTAGAGATAAATCTCTAACGGGGTCAACCCTGATCTAATCCGTCCACGTATGGATGACTAGATCATTGATTCAAATGGAATTATTACTTCAAAGTAACGGTAGCACCGGCAGCTTCGAGAGCTGCTTTCATGGCTTCAGCGTCAGCCTTGGCTACGCCTTCTTTGACCATCTTGGGAGCAGCATCAACGATATCCTTAGCTTCCTTCAGACCAAGCTGAGTAGCTTCACGGACAGCTTTGATGACAGCGATCTTGTTGTCACCAGTAGCAGTCAGCTCTACGTTGAATGAGCTTTTCTCTTCAGCGGCTTCAGCAGCACCACCGGCAGCTGGCATAGCACCCATCATCATAGGAGCAGCAGCTGAGACATGGAACTTATCTTCTAGAACTTTCACTAATTCAGAAAGGTCTAGGACTGACATCTTCTCAATCTCACTGACGATTGATTGGAATTTGGCAGGGATTTCAATTACTTTTTCTTCTGACATATTGTTGTTACTTAAATTAATTTAATTTTATAAATAAAAGTTAATGAGTATCGCTCTTCCCTCCTTTTCAAGGAGGGAACCAAAGGGTGGTTAAACCTTCTTCTCCTTCACAGCGTTCAATACCGTCACCAATCCCCGTAGATTACCAGCCATAACGCGGACAAAACCAGTGATAGGAGCCTGTAGAGTACCAACGGTCTGCGCCAGCAATTCATCACGACTTGGTAACTTGGCTAAGGCAATGACTTTTTCTTTCGTAATGAACATTCCGTCTAGCAATCCTCCAAGAATGACTAACTTATCGTTGGTCTTGGCGATACTCTGGACGATACGAGCTGGAGCGACAGCATCGGTCTCAGAGAAAGCTACAGCGACATTACCGGTTCCTTGGATATCAGCGCTGGTAATATTAGCTTCTGCCAGAGCTTTGATCAGTAAGGTTTTTTTGATGCCTTGCAAACCAGCTTGCTCAGCGCGGAGCTTCTTGCGCAGATCTTCGCTGTCTTTCACCGTCAGACCTTGGTCCGCAGTGAAGACTACACCTTGGCTGGCATTGACCTTGGATTGGACAATGGCCAACTCCTCTTGCTTCTGGGCTTTGGATTTTGGCATTAGAGTAGTAATTAGTAATTAGGGATTAGTAACTAGAAATTGGAAATTAGTAATTAGGAATCGGTAAAGTTTTGGACTAATTACTGATTACTAGTTACTAAGTACTGCATTTTAAACAAAAAATCTGTGATTTCCACAGACATATAAGGTTTCTAGCTAATAAAGCTAGGTTTGGCCTCGGTAGGTCTGGACGTTTGACGTCCTGATTAAGCCCCAATTTGCTTGGTGCACCCACTGTCTGTGGCGACTGATTGATTTGTATAGGCAGTATACCAGAATTTTAGATAAAGTCAATTATTATCAGTTGTAAGTTGAAAGTTGTCAGGAATCCCTTTCTAACTTACAACTTTCAACTATCAACTTTTACCTAATCTTAGCCAAATATTGACAAATATTACGCTTGATGGCTTGACAAGAATCTTGATACATGCTACAGTGCCGTTAATGCTACTGGCACTCGGCCCGGCAGAGTATGGTGTAAGACATCAGAAAAGGAGAAATCCCCTATGAATGTCCTCACGCACCTCATGATTTCCTATATCGAAAGCGGCGGCAGGGGCTGATCAGCCCCGCGCGCGGCCGGTGATCCACGTCGGATCACCGGAATCCAGAACCCGCCCAACTCCATCGGAGGAGGCAAGGCGATGGAAGAGAAGGTTTTCCGATAACGTTAGTGTTCCCTTACGAGGGAACGTAGACGCGATCCTACTCTAGGTCGCGGGCTCAGGACGTTAGCCAACGAAGCGTCCACGCACATACGGTTACCTACTCCGTTGAAATGTAGGCATCCCACGGCCATGGGATCGGAGTCAGCTCTGCATGCGGAGCTCATCCGTCTGAAAGTCAAAAGTCCTCGCGTGTCGGACTCAGGCATGGACACGCAACCAAACAAACAAATTTAAAAAAAGGAAATATCACCCCGAGTCGCGGATGGTCAATCGCCTTCGCACCCGGGCTTTGCACGCCGGCAACCCCGCCGTAGATATCACCGTATCGATCGTTGGAGGTACAAAGTGACCTCTCGGCACCCTCCGTGACGACGGTTCCGCTCCTTGCGGACATGGCTGAGGCGGGTTAGCCACCGCCAGCAAATCAAATCTTTTGACGCTGCACCTGAGCGTCAGCATTACCCCGAGCTCGCCGAGGCCTTCGCCGCCTTCGCTCGGGATTCGACCCGGCGCTTATGCCGGACTTGTCGCCAGGGGCACTGCCGCCCCTAGTCTGGCCCCTTCATGGAGGTCGACGTGCCGCGAGATCCGCCCTAGTAGTTCTTTGTAAACGATACCGGTCAAATTCGAAAGACACCAAACCCCCGGTATCGACTCTGCTCACAAACAGTGAATATATGATATTGTTCTAACGGGTTTCACGAGCGTCTTGCTCGCGAACGCCTGCGCAGTACCCGTTGCTGATACTGACTACGTCAGGTATCCGGACTGCAGTATCCGTAATCCCTGTGTCGCGGCAAACCCGCGCATTCCGGCCGCATGGCTGGAAGGGACTCGGACAGATCCGGTAATAGTAACGGCGCGCCGTCCTTCAATGCTTCGCAAGAAGCAAAGAAGGGCGGCGCACTTTTTTTACTTTAGATTTAAGTTGTAAGTTGATAGTTGTTAGCAGTTGCACCACTTTTAACTTTAATCTTTCAACTCTAAGCTTTAAACCAAAAGGGACAGGTCACGACCTATCCCTACAAAACTACCACTCTACCAACCTACTTTCCTAAATACAACTCCCTATTCTTCTTATGCTCCTCGAGATTGCGAGCATAGTAAACCTTCCCTTTGAGATCAGTAAGAAAATAATAATAATCATTGGCTGTGGGATACAGCGTCGCCATGATACTGTCTAATCCAGGATTGCTAATCGGTCCTGGAGGCAAACCACGATACTTATACGTATTGTATGGTGAGTCAATCTGCAGATCAGAAGCAGTCGAGCGCGTGGTTTTCTCACAGGCGACAAAATCATCTGACCGGCTACATTTAGCGAAATTTACCGTAGCGTCAGATTGGAGACCGATATTTGCTTCGAGGCGTTTCCAAAAAATATCAGCTATCATCTTCCTATCACTGGCCTGTGGCACTTCTTTCTCGATAATAGACGCCATCGTGATCACTTCGTACAGTGATCTGTTTTGTTTGATCATATCCTGAATCATCTGCGGAGTAACTTTACGTTCAAAATTCGCCAGCATCTTGCTAACCAAAGTAATCTCATCAGAATCTCGCGCTACCTGATAGGTGTCTGGGAAAAGGAAGCCTTCCAACGTATGTCCGAGAGGTACAGCGTCGGTCAATTGGTAGTCATCACGCCAGAGGGTACTCGAGGCCGTAATGGTCAAAAAGGCGTCACCGTGAAATCCAGCCTTCGTCAACGCATCAGCGTATTCATGGCGGTTCCAACCTTCGATAAAGGTCAGCTGATCCGGCTGCTGATCCGGACCGGCCATGATCGCTTTGGTAATCTGGGGAATATTTTGATTTCGGTTTAGTTGATAGCGGCCGGCGATAATCTTCTGATCCGAGCGCAAGAGCCAAATATAACTTTCAAAAATAAACGAACTATCGATTAAACCTGCCTGCTTCAGATTACGGCTGATCGCATGCACGCCCTCTCCCGGCTCAATAGTGAAAGCTATCTCTCTAGCACTACCGGCCGGCCGGACGAACTGTACCAAACTGAAAACTACGACGACCACTGCTCCAGCGATAATAATGACCAATCCAATGAGAATTTTCTTTATCATAAATATTCGTTCCATTTTTTTTGCTTAACTTCAGCAACAATCTGTTTGACCTGTTGACTCTTATCTTTCGGACAGATAAGTAAGGCATCCTCAGTATCGACGACGATGTAATCATCCAGCCCGACGATCGCTACTAGTTTCTTGGGATCGGAAATAACGAAATTATTATGAGCTTCTAGCAGAATACGTCTGTCAGTAATCTTCTTTTTGACTAATCCAGCCACCACCTTCCAACTGCCGATATCCTGCCAACCAAAGGAAGCAGGCAGCACGAGCAGATTATCCATTTTTTCTAATAAACCATAATCAATAGAAATAGCTGGCACCTTGCCGAAAAATCTCTGCAGCCGGGCCGGTCTGCCTGATTTGGTACTGAAAATAGTCTCGAAGATACGATAGTGGCTCGGTAAATAATGCTTATACCAGCGCTGCAGTTGGCCAACCTGAAAGACAAACATGCCGGTATTCCAGAGATACCGCCAATCATCTACATATTTTTTAGCTGTTGCCAGTTTCGGCTTCTCGGTGAAATGCGCCACGTTATAAAAATGGTCTTTGCCCTGACGCGCTACTTCTGCACCGAGACAAATATAACCGTAGCCCGTCTCCGGATAGGTCGGATTCGCCCCTATCGTGACCAATCGTTCAGGTTGTTTGGACACCATGTGGGCCGCGGATAGTAAGGTTCGGATATATTCGGCCGGCTTGGCAATAGCGTGATCAGAATGCACCGTGATCAGAATAGTCTCGGGATCTTGCGCCGCTACCTGCCACGCCACCAAACCAATAGCTGCAGCTGTATCACGACGACACGGCTCAACCAGTACCTGCGATCGGGCAATAGGTAATTGATCGAGCACCGTAGCGGCGAACCGTTGGCCAGTGACAACCAAGATGTTGGCAGCCGAAATCTTCTGACGCAATAGTTTGTAGGTTGTCTGGAGTACTGACTGGCCACCAAACAAAGCGCTGACTTGTTTCGGCGCTTGCTCACGAGAAACCGGCCACAGACGAGTACCGACTCCCCCGGCGATAATTGCTACCTTGATCTTCATAGGAAGAATAAAACTACTGCCAAAATAATAGTATAGACACCAAAATAAAAGATTTTTTCTTTACGCACCAACACATCTAATAACTTCAAGGCAATATAACCGGAAATAAGCGTCACAACGAAGGCTAGCCAGTGTAAAGGCTGGATTGCTAATTTCGGCACCTCGAGGATAAAGGCTCCGGCAATGGCCGGGATGGCAGCGATGAAAGTGTAACGAAAAGCTAATTCTTTGGAAAAGCCAAAAGCCAAACCAACAGCCAGCATGGAAGCGCTCCGTGATAGTCCTGTCAGCACTGCTGCACCTTGAGCTAAACCTAAAATCACTGCCTTGGGCCAGGTCAATTGTTTGTTGGCACTACCAATAGCTGTCCACCGTGTACTAATAACCAAAAGTCCCGTCAGGAAAAACCCTACAGCTACCGCTTTATTATTTTGTAGTTGCGGCAACCATCTTTCAATCGACAGGGCGACAGTGATCGTAGCAATAGTAGTCAGGATGACAAACCAGACATAGAGTACGTCAGCTTTATTGCGAGTCAATACACCACGAATCAACTCTGCCAACTGTTTTCTGAAATAGATCACTAAAACAATCAGGCTGGCTCCATGCAAAAAAACGTCCAGAGGCAAATCCTCTGGTATACCGAGAAGATTATGAGCCAGATAGAGGTGACCGTCACTGGAAATAGGCAACCACTCAGTAACACCCTGTACCAGACCAAGAACTATATACTGCAACCAAGCTATCATGTGATTCTAATTATGCTATACTTATATACAGCATTATAGCTAATATCATACTATGCGTCTATTTATCATTCCGCTTCTGGTAATGGTGCTGGTCCAAGGCATCAAGCTCTTGCTCGAAGCGGCTCGCGGCAATTTTTCTTGGGAACATCTGAATAATTATGGTGGCATGCCCTCAGCTCACGCGGCTCTGGCCAGCTCACTGGCTACTATCTTATTCATTGATCGCGGTTGGGACGACACAGCGCTAGCCGTTTCCATTATTCTTTTCTTTATCGTGGTCCGTGATGCTACAGGCTTCCGACGTCAGCTAGGGCTACATGCCAAACTAATCAACATGGTAGTGAAGGATTTGGATAGAGCTAAAGAATATAAATATCCGGTACTGAATGAACGCCTCGGCCATACCCCGTGGCAGGTCACGGTCGGTACCATTTCAGGTGTGATATTAACCTTTCTTTTGGCCTACGGTTTACCTTATTTTTGACAGGTAGGACAATAGTGCGTACCGCGACCTGCAAATTTGATTTTCATGATGCTGGTTTTTTTGCACTTCTGGCACCGCTTCCCACCGCGTCCGTAAACTTTCAGCAGATCATAAAATTTCCCTTGATGTCCTTGTGATTGCACATAGGAGTTAAAGCTCGTGCCGCCGTACTTGATAGACAAATTCAATACTTTACGGATATTTTTCAACAAGGCAGTTTTCTGAATCGGTTTCAAACTACCGGCCAAGCGCATCGGCCTGATACCGGTATAGAAGCAAGCCTCGTCGCAGTAAATATTACCAATACCAGCTATCTGACCTTGATCGAGAAGTAATTTCTTGACTGACCATTGTGGTTTCTGTTCCAAAATCTTTAGCCATTGTTTCGTGGTTAGTGACAGATCAAGCGGCTCAGGTCCATAACTGGACTTAATCTTCTGTACTTCCGCTTCGTCTGTTAATTTTAGATAACCAAAACGACGCACGTCATTGAAATACAACACTCCCTTATCATGAAAATGTAGCTCCACATGGGTAAATTTATTCGGCACATCGAGTACGTTGATAATAGGATGTCCGCCGACAAATAGCTCTCCTGATTTCGGCCGGTAGACCAGCTGACCGGTCATCTTCAAATGAATGAGCAAATAATCCCCAGAGTTGAGGCTGAAGATCAGTAATTTTCCACGCCGATCAATCGTCTCTACTCGCTGGCCTGTCAACCGCTTCCTCGCATCTGCCGGACGGATAATTTTGGGTAGATGAATAACAACGTCTTTGATACGTTGTTTTTGGAGTGATAATAATCCACGACGGATTGTTTCGACTTCGGGCAATTCAGGCACGATTGTAAATTAAAAGTTAAAATGCAAAAAGCAAAAAAATGGAGGTT
Organism: uncultured Gammaproteobacteria bacterium; assembly: GCA_964517065.1. Classification (GTDB taxonomy): domain Bacteria; phylum Patescibacteriota; class Patescibacteriia; order UBA1558; family 2-01-FULL-52-15; genus CAYYYA01. The sequence goes on along the minus strand of CAZFBK010000004.1, from coordinate 37,817 downwards.
TTTTAAATTTTAATTTATATTTTTGCACTTTCATTTTTGCTTTATTACAGCGGTATCGATTATCACCCACACCTAAATAAGCGGCGCTCCCGTCATCTCCGGTGGCTTCTTCAAACCTAGAACTTTCAAGACGGTCGGTCCAACATCAGCCAAAACACCTGACGATACGGCCTGACTCAGGTCTGTCCCTACTACTCCACCGACAATATTCTTATGTTCCCAAGCGCGACCAATCATGATACAGGGCACGGGATTATTGGAATGCTCTTTGTCGATCACTCCGGTCTGTAGATTGAATAATCCTTCAGCATTACCATGGTCGGCGGTAATCATGACTGCTCCTTCATATGATAAGACCACCTCAACTATCTTGCCAATACAGTCGTCCAATACCTCCACTGCTTCAATCGTGGCCGCTAGATTACCAGTGTGCGCCACCATATCAGCGTTGGCAAAATTCACCACTATAAAATCATATTTAACCTCGCGAATTTCAGAAATGACCCGTGTCGTAATCTCACGAGCGCTCATGGCCGGCTTCTGATCGTATGATGCCACTTTCAGAGAAGGGATCAACGCATGATCTTCCTTGGGAAACATTTTTTCCTGTCCGCCGTTGAAAAAATACGTCACATGGGCATACTTCTCTGTCTCAGCAATATGCAGCTGCGCCAGACCGGCGTCACTGATCACCTTGGCTACTGGTGACTCCACCACCTCGGGCGCGAAGGCAACCTGCAGGGGTAAATCTTTCTCATATTCCGTCATTGAGACATAAAACAGATTTTGCATGTACGTTCGGGGAAATTTATCAAAGCCCGGCAGGACGAAGGCTTTGGTAATCTCCCGCATGCGATCCGCGCGGAAATTGAAACTGATGACCGCATCACCGTCTTTGATCAGACCGATCGGTTTGGAACCGTCGGTGATGACAGCCGGCTCAAACTGCTCGTCAAATACTTGAGCGGCATAAGAAGCTTCAATGGCTTCACTGGCGTCTTTGAAATAAGCTTTACTTTCGCCTTCTACCATTGCTTTATAGGCTTTCACAATGCGCTCCCAATGATTATCACGATCCATGGCATAGAAACGGCCGGACAGACTGGCAATCTTACCCACTCCAACCTGCTTCATTTTATCCTTCAGCTTGGCGATGAAATTCGCCGCGCTATTGAACGGCGTATCACGTCCATCCAAGAAGACATGAACAAAAACCTGCTCTACTTTTTGTTCTGCTGCTAATTCTAGTAAAGCGTATAAATGTTCATTATAGCTATGGACGCCACCGGAGCTGACCATACCGATCAGATGCAGCGCTGATTTCTTTTGCTTGACGTGCTGGCAGGCTGCTATCAGCGCCGGATTAGAAAAAAAGCTTTTATCAAAAATACTGTGAGTAATTCTCGGCAGGCTCTGATAGACGATACGGCCCGATCCCATACTCAAATGCCCGACTTCCGAATTCCCCATTTCTCCCCACGCCAGACCGACAGATTCACCGGCAGCCTGCAGCGACAATCCAGGGTAGGTCGTGAGATAGTTATCGATGTTCGGCGTTTTGGCTAAGGAAATAGCGTTGGCACGTGACGGCGCCGCAATACCCCAGCCGTCGAGGATAATCAGCACTAACGGTTTTGGTCTGGTGGATGTTTCTATCATGATCGTTCTAATAAAGTTTTACCGGTCATTAATTTTGGTTTCGGTTCACCGAGAAGCTGTAGAATAGTCGGGGCTACATCTCCTAGCTTACCTGAAGCCCGCAGTTTGGGCAAAGGTCCTTTCTTGACAACGATAAACGGTACGGGATTATTTGAATGCTCTGTATCCACTTCACCTGTTTCAATATTAATCACTTCTTCAGCATTACCATGATCAGCAGTGACGATGACCAGACCGTCTCGCTTCAATGTGGCGTCGATTATTTTCCCCAAAGCTACATCGGTATATTCACAAGCTTTGATCGTTGCCCCGAGATTGCCGGTGTGGGCAATCATATCAGGATTAGCGATATTCATGGTAATGAAATCATATTGCTGCTTCTCAATGCCTTCCACGACGACCTTCGTGACTACTTCGAGACTCATAGCAGGAGCGTCATCGTAGACTTTCATATCCGGAGATTTAATAATTACCCGCTTCTCACCTGCTACGGGATCAGCGTAGCCGCCGTTAAAAAAATAGGTCACATGAGCGTACTTCTCATTCTCGGCAATAGCCAACTGACGATACTTACGCAGAGCCATAGGTAAACTATCAGGTATTTCTCTGCTAGGAAAAGCGGTGATCAGATCACCAAGATCAGGGCCAAAATCAGTCATGGCGACCATGAAAAGATTCTTCGGCTTAACCTGACGTTTGAACGAACCCTTGTTGGCTTGCTCAAAATTCTCCTGCACAAACGGTTTGCACATTTGACGGGCACGATCAGAACGTAAATTAAAAAATATCACCGAGTCATTATCTGAGATTAGCCCGACAGGCTTATCCTGATCATCAACAATGACTGTCGGTTTGATAAACTCATCGCTCTCCCCTCGGGCGTAAGCGTGAAGTACGGCATCTTGGGCTGTGTGTTCATGAATTCCCTCGCCTAGCACCATAGCATTATAGGCCAGCTCCGTCCTTGACCATTCTTTCTTGCGGTCCATGCCATAAAATCGTCCCATGACGGTCGCCACCGTGACATAATTAGCGAAGAAACCCTTGAATGAGTCCATAATTTTCTGCGCTAAAAATTTGGGGCTGTCGCGTCCGTCGGTGAAAAGATGCAGGTAAATATTTTTGACCTTGCTGCGACTCAAAAGAATAATTAATGAGATCAAATGATCGGGATCAGAATGTGCACTCTGATTGGCCGTAATCATACCAACGAGATGCACGGCTGATTTATTTTTCTTGGCATGAGCGATGGCACCGGTGAAAGCCGGATTACGGAAAAACGTGCCATTATCAATACTTTTGGAAATCACCACAGCATCCTGCTCCACCAGACGTCCGGCACCGATATTCATATGACCCGCTTCAGAATTACCATCTTGCCCAGCCGGCAAGCCCACTGCTTTACCGGAAGCGCGTAACGTTGTCCAGGCGTATTTTTTCAGTAACTTATTATAGACTGGTAATTTCGCCGAAGTAATTGCATTGCCAGCACTGGCCGGAGCTATGCCCCAACCGTCCATGATGATTAAGACTGTTGGTTTTTTATCCCGCACCAGTTTAGCAGAAGACAGACTATCACTCATATTTGATTGACTAGTGTTATTAGAATTAAAACTGGTGCGAGATTTATCCATGTAATTCACGTTCAATAGCTAATAATCGGTTGTACTTGGCTGAACGCTCACCGCGAGCGACGGAGCCGGTTTTGATATATTCAGAGGCAACTGCTACTGACAAATCAGCGATGAACGAATCAATCGTCTCACCGCTGCGATGAGATATTGCCGTAGCATAGCCGGACTTCTTAGCTAAGCGAATAGTCTCCAAAGTTTCTGTCAGACTGCCGATCTGGTTGGGTTTGATCAGGATAGCGTTGGCTGCTCCCATAGTAATGCCTTTTTGCAGACGCTGACTATTGGTAACAAATAAATCATCACCGATCAGGATACTTTTGGCAAAATCTTTCCTCATCTCGACTGTCAGCGCTTTCCACCCGTCCCAATCTTCTTCGGCCAGCGGATCTTCACAGACATTGATGGGATAATCACGCCACAACTGAATCATATATTTCTGAAATTCTGCACTGGTATAGTGACTCTGCTCCAGCTTCAATTCATAGAGACTGGTCTTCGGGTCAAACAAAACTGAAGCGCCGGCGTCAAAGCCTAAAAAACAATTATCAGCTGGTTTATATCCTGCCTGCTCGATAGCGCGCAAGACATAGTCGAAAGCCTGCCGATGATTGTCTAGATTCGGTGCATAGCCACCTTCATTACCAAGATCAGTATCACGCGAATCTTTGCGCAGAATAGTACCGAGCTGTTGAAACACTTCGCTGCCGCAGCGCAAACGTTCCTGAAAGCTGCTGTCTTGAGTCGGGATCACCCAGAACTCCTGAATATTAAGGTTTGTACTGGCATGCAAGCCGCCGTTAATAATATTGATCAGCGGTATGGGCAGCTGAAATTGACTCGCACCATAGAGCTGACCGATGTAACGATATAACGGCAGATTTTCTGATAAGGCAGCTGCCCGAGCGCAGGCCAGTGACACTCCCAAGATAGCGTTGGCTCCCAGACGGGATTTATTCTCGGTTCCATCCAGCTTGATCATCGTCTGATCAATATCTCGTTGCTCAGTGATACCTTTACCTTCCAAAGCCGATTGAATCTCTCCTTTGACATTCTGACAAGCTTGCAAAACACCTTTACCATTATAACGGCGCTCATCATTATCACGTAACTCAAAAGCTTCGAACGTTCCCGTCGAAGCTCCACTGGGCACCGAAGCACTAGCTTCAATGCCGTTGTCTAAGGTAACCAAAACTTCAACCGTCGGGTTACCTCGTGAGTCTAAGATTTCATTGGCAGTAATCCGTTTGATGGTGGCAGCCATGGAAATATTACTGTTGGATCTCGTAGTTCAAGTTAACTTGCACGTAAATTTCGTTCGTTCCCGGATTGATCGTCGGTGTCGGTACTGCAGCTCCGCCCATACCCATAGCCTTATCAGTGGCATACATTGGCGTTGGATAGCCATTAGGATTAGTACTCTCACTGTAGTTGGTCAAGCGTCCGAGTCGGAAGCCAGCATTGCGGGAAATAGACTCAGCGTTCGCCTTAGCCTGTGCCATAGCAATCTGACGAGCCTGATCAATATATGTGTCAGTCTTATCAACGGTGAAAACCAATCCACCGACCTGATTCAAATTATTAGTACCCGCTAACTGAATCAAATCCTGCGTTTTGTTGGTATCGCGTACGGTAACCTCAATATTCTGCGTTACCGTGAAGCCACGAGGTTCCTGCCTGCCGTTGACATAGTTGTACTCCGGATAAACGTTGAAATTGGCCGTCTTAATATCTTTCTCAATGATTCCTGTCTTTTTCACTGCTGCGATGAAAGCATTCATCGTATTAGTATTCTCCGTCTGTGCTTCGGCTGCTGTTGGCTTGGTCACGGTGTTGCCAAAAGTAATCTTGGCTACATCCGGTACAGCCTGAACTTTGCCTTCGCCGCTGACATAGATCGTCGGTTGGAAATCGGGTGATTTACCAATGTAGTGATTTTCTTTCACCTTATTGACGCCACCCATGATCAAGAAAAAAGCAGCAGCTAAAATTAACAATGTTCTGCGCCACTCTGCTACGAACCATTTATCCATATCCATATATTTATTATTTAATGTTTAGATTATTTTTTAATAACTAAGGCTTGCAAGGCCGGCAGGTCAGTATCTTCCAGCAGGCTCAACATTGCTCCTCCTCCGGTGGAAACGAAGTGCAGGGTGTCTTCCAGTCTACTTTGCAACACCGCCTTGACCGTCTCCCCGCCTCCGACATAGGCCTTAGCCTTACTGTCTGACAAGATCTGGATTAATTCACGGGTACTTTTGCCAAAGCGTGGATCTTCAAACAATCCTAATGGGCCATTCCAGATCACTGTTTTCGCTTGTCGGATAATCTGGCTATAGAGTTCCACCGTATCCGGTCCGATGTCGTAAATATGATCCAGTGAAGCAACTTTGGTAATGGCTACGATCTTACTTGGCTTATCAAGGCTGGTGGCCACTCGCGCATCGACTGGCAGACGGATTTTGTTGCTAACCAGATATTGATGTAACACTTTGGCATCACTATCTACCAGAGATTTACCGATACCGATATCTTTGGCTTGCAAGAGATTATTGGCCAGAGCTCCGCCGAAAAGCACATAATCAACTTGTTTCAACAGTTTCTTGATCAGCACCATTTTGCTACTGATCTTACTACCACCCATGATAGCTACGATCGGTCTATCAGCTCGGGGTATTAGATTATACAGCTGTTTCACTTCATATTCAAGTAAAAAACCGGCATAGCTTGGTAGGTATTTCGTGACGCCATAGTTTGAAGCATGTGGCCGCTGAATGACACCAAAAGCATCATCGACATAGATATCTGCCAGCTTGGCCAATTGTTTACTAAATGTCAGATTGCAAGATTCCTCTTCTTTGTGCCAGCGGATATTCTCCAGAGCAGCGACTTGTCCTTCTTCCAACTTCCTACTTTCAACTTCCAACTTTCCTGGATGTTTCGTCCAAACTTCAATCTTCTGTCCGATCATTTGACTAAACTTTTTCAAAATCGGTTTCAGACTGGTCTGAGGATCTTTCTTGCCGTCCGGACGTCCGAGATGCGAGACGATAATAATCCGCGCACCATATCGCTGGAGATAGTCGATGGTTTTGACTGATGACTTCAGCTTCCAGAGATCAGCAGACTCCAATCTACCATTGACGATAGGCGCGTTCAAATCCAAACGCACCAGCACACGACTGCCACGTAGCTTCTTCACCGGAATACTTTGTAATGTTCGTAGTTTCATGACGACGGTACGATATCAATAAATGTGACCTGACTATCTGTCGCTAACGTGCACAGATGTTCGTTAGACGCTTCGCCGACCAGATAATCCAAGACCCAGGACTCAGGATAGAGCTGAATGCCGGCAGCGGTGAAACGGGCAATAGCCTCATTATCAGGTTTAGTATCGAAAGAAACGAGTAATTTGATCTGACCACTACTCTGCGCCAAGGTTGTATTGAGTATAGCTGAGCTAAATTTGTCAGTCTGACAGCTGAGCCGATCGCGTAGTGTGGCTTGGGTCGAAGGATGGAAGGTAGCAGGCGCCCAGAACCATAAAGCAGCTACTAATACCAATATCAGCAAGAAAAAAGCGAGCGCCGGATGATATATAAATTTGTGTACCATAAAAAGGCCTTTTGATGACCTTAGTATAGCATTTTTGGGATTTGGTGGCTATGTTTTTGACTGCAAAAGCTGTTCTTTACTTACTCTCTTTTAATTGCGTGCCTTTACGATAAAACAACAAATAGCCGTCTGCTACCTTCCCGACTTCATACGTACCTGATTGACCAATACTCTGAACATAGGCAATAAAGCTCTCTTGGGTGTCATAACCAAAATAATCATGAGTGTCGACAATAATAATATCGGTATCAAATTGCTGCCTGCCGAGCATGAAAGCATATGGCCTATTTGACAGGTGTGGGATTAGATTCGTTGGTGCAGTGACTGAAGCAGTATCCGGCACAAGATCAATATAATCCCGATAAGCTGTCTGACGCTCCGCTGGTTGCGAGATCAGAGACGATAAGCTGAACGGGTTGAGCGGCGAACGTACTGCCAAAGCGAGCACGATCGCAAACCAGAATATCCAGTAAAACCATTTTTTCTCTCGCACCTTGGCTATCCACGGATGTTGGAGTCCGATCAGGACCGTCAGCCACAAAGCCGGCAGTAACGTAGCGTCATATTGGTAATAACTCGACGTCTGAAAACTAAAAGTTGAGAGTACATTCTGAGCCAACCCCGGGATCAGCGTTATGATACCCCAACCAGAAAAAAACGGCAGTAATAATAACGGCAAAAATAACCCTGCCAGATACTGCAATCTGCTCCATTGCCAGATGGTCGAGAACAGGATCGAAGGCTTCGTCACCATGTTTACCGCTATTTCCGATAGAGAACCTCCAAACTGCGTATACCGGTCAATACGGAAGAACCCTCCGCCCGCAGCCGGCATCAATATCTTCACTGCTACGACGAAATACACCAGAGATATCAGAAATACTCCCAGTCCGAACAACATCTGTCGCTTCCGAGAGTGTCCTGCTGAACCATGGAGTGGACGTCGCATGAAAGCCAAGTACAGAGCCAAGGCACTGATAGCTACAATGGAGTTCTCACTGACACTGGCCGCGAGGACAAAAAATATCCCACTCCACCACCAGCGTTGTCTCAAGAAAAAATAAACCGCGGTGAAAACCAGCGGAATAAAAAAAGGCACTTCGTGAAAATCGAATAGATTTATCCAATGCAATGATGGATAACACAGATACGCAATGGCGACAGTCAACGGCCACTTGCTCTGCGGTAACACTAACTTACCAATATAGTACAGTGGTATAGCTCCCAAAGCTAAGGCTAACGTCTGCACAACGAGCAGATAGACCGGAGATTGAAATAGCCAATAGCCAGGTATCAGCAGATACAAAAAAGGGCTCATATGTACACCAAGATGATTCGCCGCTTGCTCAATAGGCGTACCAAAACCCAAGCCATGCGTCGCCCGCCAATACATCTGGGTAAATGCTCCCAGATCCCACGTCTGCGTCAAGAAAAAATTGTGACGCAGACAGGAAATTGTGATGAAGATAACACTATAAAGACCAACACTAAGCCACAACATTAATTCTTGACGGGACTTGAAGAGCTTTATCATGGGCTTAATGGTAGCAGTTTTGAGGTTTGGAAGCTATCATAACTCACCATATTATAGCCACAACTGATATCATCGCTCATCGTATTGAGGAAGTAACTATTTCTGGTTATCAATATGATAAGGAGAATTCTTATCAAGGGATTTTAACGAATCTTCGTCTAATACTGCCACCCAAATACCATCTCGAAAAGTGGTTGTACCGATGGCCTCTATTTCACCATCTGTAATCCAAACGTTCAATCCTTCAACCAATTCAAGATCCATATCTTTTAACGCCATAGTCTTCAACGGGAGAAATAATCGCACAGCTCTATCTTCATCAGAGTTATTAAAGTCGACCCAAATTGGTTCTGTGTTTGAAATATCCATAATTATTTACGTGGATTAGGATTCTTAAATGCCTCCCATGGTAATTTACTGGAAAGATTACCATCTAATCCAGTAATAGTAACGTGGTCGCCTAGTCCCGGTGTTGGTATCACATCTCCTTTAAAAGCTCTTATGTCTTTGGCTTTTACAACTGAAAGTTCGGGGTTTTTAAGATTTTTTCCTAATTGTCCCAATTGACTAATATCAGTACAACTATTACTACACTGAGCGGAATAACCAATTACACCCGGAGTTCGACTTGGTTCAATTCTGAATCTATTAGCCGCCTGATTTGATAAACCGCCACCCCGTACAACCAAGGCATCATCAGCAATACCCGTACTTGCCGATACTGGTTTTGGTGTTGAAAGTGTTCCTGCGCCCTTAACCGCAACCGCGGTCAACGCTGTATTACTTACAGCTGCTCCAAGATAATAGTCTCTCGTATTAGCATCGGGAGCATTAGCAGCGTTCCCCAGAGCGGTACCGATAGCAACACTTCCAGCAACCGTGCCAAGAACTGCAACTGCAACAGGAGCTACTGAAGCAACAGCCACAACCACAGCAACTGTCGCTACTGTTTCTAACGGATGCTGATATGCATAGACAAAGGGACTAGCTAAGCCTTGGCCGAATGTATGCCAGTCTCTACCATCAGGGTCAACTAATATAACGGGGTTATTTCTAGAATATACATAGCCATTCAGACTCTGAGGGTCGGATAGCATACCTATTACTTTACTGACTTGCAGTCCATAAGGATCTATAGCAGTAAATTTGCCAACACGGTTATCGTAATATCTAGCACCAAAGTACTGAAGGTTGTTCTCTGCGTCAGCTTCTTTCCCCGTAAACTTATAGTTATTGCCAATATTCTGAGTAGCAGCAGTAGCTACAATAGAGCCATAAGGAGCATACTCCGTACGGTCTATCATGTTGCCAAAAGGGTTAGTTGTCAGAGAACTCGATCCAAGATGATCGGACAATACATAGTATACACCAGTATTCGTACCGGACAAAACATCGACAGCGAGGTTAATGTTGCCTAAGAAGTAGTGATTACGAGCTACGCCATTCCACTGCTTTTCGTAGTATTTGTCGATGTAGTAGGTAATGACGTCGCCAGTTGAAGGCGCAGTATCGGGAGTTGGGTTTTCTAATGAGAGATTGGCGTCTGTGGTTGTAGCATCGGAGAAGTTGGGAGTTGGGAGTTCGAAGCTAGATTCAGTTGACGTTGGTGTTATCACGGGATCAGGTGAAACAAGAGGATCAGTCGAAGTAGCAGGTTCGAAGTTGGGAGTTGGGAGATCGGAGTTAGAATCGGAGGCAAATTGGGGCGTAGTCGTAGATATCTCGAAAACTCCTACCGGTAGTATCTCCGTCGGCTCTAAGGTTAAAGATTCTGTTGATGTAGAGGAAAGTGTCTGAATAGAGACCGCCGGTGTAGAAGAAGCCACTGTCGCTGGATCTTCAACTTCCCCGCCACGACTCGTCTCTGGCGAGGCGGGTAACCGTAAACTTCCAACTTCTGGTTCTGGAAGAACCACTTCAATCGGAGTCGGTAACTTCGGATTCGGAGGTGTGATACCTACCGGAATACCGAAGATTGGATCAGGGCACTGGTCTGGATGATTCTCACAATCACCTGGAGGTGGCGGAGGTGTGACAACTGAATGTTTCTTCACCCGTTGGTTGGTATGATCATAGGTATACTCCATATGATCAGCTGAGCCAGCCAAACGACTATAGTTCATGCGATCGCGCCAGTCGTAATTCTGGAAATCAGAATTTATATAATTGACGTTGCCATTACCATCATAGGTATAGGTGGTAGCGCCCATAGTACGAGCCTGTTGTGGATTGTCTAAGGTATAGGCATAGGTACCGACAGCGGAGTTCGTCAGCATATTACCCGTAGCGTCATAGCTGTAGGTTTGGGTATAGTTGGCACCAGAGCCAGAGCCAGTGACCGCAGCTGATGTCAGACGATTAAGATCGTCATAGATATAGGTCACGCTCTTTGCTAGTGCAGTCTGTGAAGTATCAATGAGTGTCAAGATGTTACCATTCGCATCATAGGTATAGGCGATATCCTGCAACACTACAGAACCGCTCACTGTGCGTAGACGCGTCAGACGATAACTCTGATTGGCATCATAGGTATAATCAGTCGTGACATTATTACCACGCTGCAAATGGGTAATCTGACCAAGTGGTGAATAGGTCACACCTTGAGCTAAAACGGTAGTCACACCATTCTTCACTTTATTCACTTGATTGATCTGTCCGGCAGAATTGTAAAGATAATCCACCCGCTCTCCTTCCGGATACGTAATAGACGTGACATTACCGTTCCAATCGTAGGTATAGGTCAAGACATAGCTGGTGCCATCGATAGTACGCGTGACGGTCAAGGGTTTACCTTGCTTGTCATAGGTGTAGTCAGTAATTAAACCGTCACTGCCCACAACGTGCGTCAGACGACCCAGCTGTCCACTACCTTGATCATAGGTCAGCGCGTACTCAATACCGGTCTTGCCGGTAAAATTCTCCTGCAATAAACGATTGAGCGCGTCATAGCTATAGTTTGTTGTTTGTGACTTTGGATCAGCCTTACTTAGGACGTTGCCATTTTTGTCGTAGGTATAGGTCCAGTGAGCTGGGTTGGCGACAGAAGACTTATGCACCATATCCTGCTGCGTTAGATTATCCAGCGCATCATAGGTAAAGGTGCGGATATTACCGAGCGCGTCGGTGATCTTCTTCAGCTTATTGGTCAGTGTATATTCGTAGACCGTCGTATAGGTGGAGCCACTATTAAACTCTTCAACTTTTACTAAGTTATCAAAAGCATCTTTAGTCAATTTCTTCACTTTATTACGAGGGTCGGTGATAGTAGTCACCAAACCGTCATACGCATAGCTGGTCGTACCGGTCGGCGTAACCTCTGTCAGTACGCGGTCCAAAGCGTCATAGGTATACGTCTTGGCTGTACTGAAGCTTGGTGCGGGGTTGTAGCTGATCGTACTGGTGAAAGCCGGCAGAGTTTCTTTCGCTACTCTGCCTTGGCTATCGTATTGCTTATAACTAACAATATACTGTCCGGTGACATCAGACTTATCACTCTGAATCACCCGACCAAGACCATCGTAGTATTCCCGTGACGTAGTGTAACTACCAGCTTTGAAATAATCTTTGACTTCAGTGTAATTCGGGAAAGTTGTATCCTGATAGGTTATTTCCTGCTTGGTATTCAAGGTAGTAACATTGGTGGCATCAGAAACTTCTTTCTTGGTCAATCGGCCAAAAGCATCATAAGTATTTTTTTCTTGATAGCCGTTCGGATCGCGAGAATACAATAGTTGTCCAGTAGCCGGATCGTATTTGGTCACTGTCTTACGAGACAAAGCATCAGTGGTGGTCGTGACGAAGAGATTATTCACATCGTACGTCAGACTAACTGCTGTGGTATCTTTCGGATCTTTCTTGGTCAGAGGTAAACCGTAATTGTTATACGTAGTCTCGATATCAACAACATTAACTTTCAAATCTTCTTTGGTCAGATTTACTTTATCCAGCGCTCCGAGCTCAGGATAGGTGTCATAGTAGAAATCTTGAGATTTAGTTTCCCCCGTGTTACTGATAGTCTTCGTCTTTGGTACGCCGAGGATATGCTTGCCGGTATTCAGAGCATAGGCATAGGTGGTGGTTTTCTCGTCGCCCATTAGAGTATCAGTGACATCACCAGTATTAGTATTGGCCGTCACTAACCCTAAATTCTGTTCCTGTAAAACATTACCAACACCATCATACTGATACTGGGTAGCCTGTGATTTTGTCGTAGCACCAAATATTGTTTGAGTGGTACGTGCGACAGTTGGGAATTGTCTGCCATCAGCTAAAGTCGCAGAGTCAACCTTGGTAACGCTTTGTTGTAATAATTGTCCTGAAGCATTACGAATCTCTTGGCGGAATGATTGTCCAATCTTAGCATAGCTATCCTGATATTCACCGAGAGCAGCACCATCGAGACCACCACCTTGATGATAATACGTTGTAATCTTATTATCGCTCTCTGTCTTCGTCACTTTGCCAAAACCGGTGAATTTATTCTGCTTAAGAGAATTACCTATATAATAGCTGCCAGCTTCATAACTATAATTACTAGTCTGCTGATGACCCAGACCGTCATTATAGGTGACAGTTGAAACCACCGGCACATTCACAACGGCTTTAGGATTCAACAGGTTTTGATTTTGATCTTTGAGTTGAGCCGAAGCTGCATAGTCGGCACTAATAATTGTTTGATTCAGACGTTTAATGCTCTTTAATTTATTCCAACTGGGAGCTTGATCTAGAACTTTCACAGAGTTGCCCTGATCATTACGATATTCATCAACATAGGAACTTAGATAATTCACACTCAAATTGCCAACAGCGTCAAACATGCGATAACGTGGATTATGATCAGATGTACTATTATTACTTTCATAGACCCCGAATACAAAAGGGATATTATAGGCACTATCAATTACCCATTCACCATGACCATTATTGATGTAGACATTTTTAATATCAGAATCACCTGCCCAATAACTATGATATGATTCAATAAAATCGCTCAAACCGTCTCCATTAATATCTAACATTTTAAATCTAAATCCGAAATCCGTTTCTGAGCCTCCAATGGAGTACTGAGAGAAAAGAAATGGAATCTGCCAACTAGGATCAAGAGTCCAACCATTTTTTCCATTATTGATAAATACTTGACGCACATCAGAATCAATAGTCTGCTCATAACGTGAATACATAATATCTGTTAAGCCATCACCATTAACATCTCCTAAGCGATAGTTAGCACTATAATCTTTAACATTACCCTGTCCATACATTGCAAAATCAATAGGTACGGTCCAGCTCGGATCTACAGTCCATCCATTTACACCATTATTAATATAAACATTATGAATGAATTGATGGGTGTCATCATTATAATAAGCTTCGACAAAATCAGCTCGCTTATCACCATTCACATCAAAAAGATTATATTTCGGGCTATAAAGTTTAATTGTCCCTCCGTCATAATAGAAGTCCCCAAAATTAAATGGTATGGTCCAGTTTGGATCTAAGGTCCAGCCATTCTCGCCATTGCTTATATATACTTTTTTTGTTTCAACCTCGGAAACTACAAATGAAACAACGAAGTCATCTCGTAAATCACCGTTGAGATCGGCAACCATAAAGCGGTTTTGATAATTCCACTTATAACCGGTGCAAGTTCTTCCCCGTAGAGGAAAGTCGAAAGGCAACTGCCAATCAGTTGTCGTAGACCACCCGTTGTTACCATTATTGATATAGGTCCTTAAGTCAATTTCCCAAGGACAATCTTGACTACTGTACAACAGATCAGTTAACCCATCCCCATTGACGTCCATAGAGAGAAAAGCAAAGATATTGTATTGCTGGCTATTTTGCTGACCATAGAATTCAAATTCAAAAGGCACTTGGTAATTAGGATCCGTGGTCCATTGTTTTGATGACGTACCATATTCAAAATCTGTGGCTGGTAAGTAGTCCCAGGTGGTGCCATTTCTACCCGCTTCTTTAATCCTACTGACCACAGTCTTACCAGCCTCTCCCTGTATCGTTTCTACATCATACTTCTTCTTTCCGACTCCACCGACGAGCACTTGTATAGAATTAATCGTGTATTTGGTAGTAATACCAAAGCCCGCATCGTTACTAGTTGTAATATCGGGACGTGTGGCTATTGGTCCAGAGTATATGGGATCAAAGATAACCTTGTAGAGACCATCAGTTGATCCACTCCCCGTATAATAGATAGCTTTCGGATAGATCGCGCCGGAATCTTTCAAATATTCGTAACGAACAAAATTATCGTTGGTATCACGCACCTCCTGCAGCATCCAACGATATATATGTGTACTGTCATTCGGATCATCCTGACGACTAGCTGCGTCCGTACCAAAGGTATAGACAATACCACTCTTGTCCGTAATCTTCCACGTTTTACTACTGAGCCATTCAATTTTATTAAATTGGCTTTCAACTTCAGAACCATAGGTACCATACCCGTTAACATCAACAGAGAGAGGCACTAAATTTCCCCCACCGGGAAAATTTAAAGTGAAATCAAAATTTGTGTATCTCTTTTCTGTTCCCTGCCGTGCTGATCTCTCAACATAAGGAATATCAAGATCCCAACCCAAACCATATAGCGAATCTTTATTATTGCGCTGACTATTATAGGTTAAGGCTAATGATGGTTGTAAACCATTTCTGCCTTTGGGAATCTCTAGAGGGTAGGAATAGCTAAAAGCGCCGGTTGATTCCACAACCTGCGCTTGTCCATTTTTTCCAATTTCAAATTTATTTGGTTGTTTAGCTGAAAAGATAGCAGCACCAGGATTTGGTTGCTCGCTGCCGCCTGTATTTATTTCATCACCAGGATTTTGTTGACCGTCAGTTGTTTTCACTGATTCAGTCGTATCCACTGCTGGAGCGGCAACTTCTGCCACAGTCGGGGCAGAATCATTTGCTACTACAGCCGGCTCAGCTGTAGTAGCCTCCCTCGCCCATACAGGCGCCAAAGGCATAACGATCAACGAGACAACGAACAGTGAAATACTGACACGAAGCAGAGTCTGATTGCTGCGTTTCATAGAAGTAAGTGATTGGTTAATAAGAGGGTTCATAATTAATTTATTTAATAGGCTCTACAGCTCGGAAGATGTAAGGCTCTGGAGCTGATTGGGCGGTTGGAGGCTTCTTGTCTCCAAAGGTGACCAAAGCCGAAGGTAAACCTGAAAAATGATGAAACAACATTAACCAAATAACGATAATAAATGGCACCATAATGATGTGGTTAAGTATCCAGTCAAGAATTTTGTCTATTGTTTCGTCTTTCATATAAACCTTATTATGTGTAGGGAGAAGATTTCTCCGCTCCCTACCCTTAGCTAGCCCTTATAGGGCCACGGGAACTTATACTCGGTCATATTCTGCTCCGGTTAGAATGTACTCTTCGCTCGACACCTTGTCCAGCTACTTTCCCCGATCTCGCGAGACTGGGGCAAAGTAGCAGGACAAACTAGATATCTAAATTCAATGTATCATCTGTCGGTCCAATACTGGTTACTGCACTAGATTCTTTTTGCAAATACTTTATTGCTATTGTCTGGACTTCCTGAGCTGTAATTTTCTCAATCTGATGACAATAATCGGCGATAGATAGAATCGTCTTCTTATACGTTTCGCTACCATACCATTCCAAACAGGCGAATGGGTTGGTAAATCGTCGCAGCGTATCGCCCAGCATTGCCTGTTTGTATGTATTTAAAAGCTCATCATCAATCAAACTGTCTCGAAGTTGCTTAACCGCCTGTGATACTAAAGAAATTGCTCGGCTCGACTTATCTTTCTGGCAACTAAACATTAAGCTCAAAGATCCGCTATCAGAATAATATATACTACTTCCCTCAACCCAATAAGTAATATCGTTTTCAAGGCGTAATTTTTGATTCAAGATTGAAACCCAATGGTTGGCTAAAATATGAACCAATAAATCCAACCCTATGACATCTAAGGACTCTGCCTCAGCTGTTTTAAAATGAACACCGATGGTAACAGACTCTGTGTCTCTATGATCTGCTTTGAACTGTAAGGCAGTAGGATTAGTGTTGATAACAGAAACCCGTCTTTGAATTTTATGTACATCAGCTTTCTGCTGCTGTCGATAACGGTCAATTATTGTTTTGGGTAAATCCGAATACTTGTCACTGATGAGGACGAACGTAACAGGCGCTGAGTCATAATATTTCTTTTTAAATGCCTGTACATCCTCAATCGAAATAGATTTGAGACTATCTGATGAGCCCATCAAATCTCTACCGAGTGTATCAGAAGACCATAATGCTTGATGACTAAGTCTCCACATATAGGCGAATGGATCTTGTCGATTACGACTTTCTTCCTCCAAAATAATAGCTCGTTCTTTGTTTAGCATCGCTTCACTGACAGTTGATCCAAAAACACCATCTAATAAAAGCTCTAGTGATGGTGTAATTTGGTCTGTAGGTTGGAGGTGATAATAAAAAGCTGTCTCATACCCTGTGAAGGCATTAGCATAGATACCGAGAGATTCTATAGCACGTAAACGGTCGATTTGATGGTGAAATTTCTCTGTTTCCTTGGTCAAAAGATGTTCGAACATATGAGCTAAGCCCTCTTTACCAATAGGATCAAAGCGTGCACCAGCTTCAAAAAAGATACCAATACTGGCGATAGCAATTTCAGGAGCAACAATAGTAACAAGCGTGTCACCTGATGATAAAGTATCGCTGATAATTTTATGGTTAAACCTCATATATAACTTTGTGCCGGACTTCTTACTTTCGTAAGAAGTCCGGCCTTCGTTCATGAACGAACTGGGGTACTACTGACCGCGCGTTCCGGTGCCGCCACCCGAGGAACCACCGTGACCACCGCTCTGACCGCCGGAACCACCATTGCCGCCGCCGTGACCACCCGAGTTGGTACCGCCCATGTTCAACATACAAAGAACTCACTTTCTCCCCATAAAGAGGAGTTTCAGCTAAACACCATGCTTAGCTGATCGCTCCCATCTCGCGAGACCGGGAGCGAACAGACAAGCACAATCGTCATTTTTTAAATAACCTTAACCCTCCGCTTCCTGCTGTTCCCACCTTACACCCATACTGCCAGACTCCTCCCGTAACAATCGTTCCAACGAATATGAACTTGATACCAACGCTCGTTGCAAAACTTTCGCTTGAGAACCTTCAAGTAGTAGTAATACCGGCCTACCGAGAATATCAACAGGAGTCCACATGCCCAGAAATAATTCGTTATCTATCGTAAATAACACTCGTGTCTCCCGAATCAAGGGATCAGCATCAAGTAACGATACCGCTTCTCGAATTGATGAAGCTCGGTGAATACCCAGACCGCAGATTATCTCTCGATACTCTGATCTAACTCGAAATAATGATATTTTATACTTAGTCATAAATAGATACTTAGTTATACACTCTTATTCTGTCTGCTCTTGAAACCGACGGCTGTTTGTTTTTGGCTAACTAGGTAGCTATTTTTATTTTTGAGTCACATTTGAGTACAAATGCGACGGCTGTATGATAAAGGACGGCTATTTAATACGCTTATTTTATCAAAATTACGCAGAAAATCAAGATCTCTTGAAGCTTTTCAAATATCTTAATCTCTGGCATAGTGGAAGTAATAAACAGGGAGATCGACCACCCCGTTCCCCTCCTTTTAAAAGGAGGGGCAGGTCCTCAAGACCTGGGGTGGTCCTAATTAACTATCTCCCTGTTTTATGAGCCTGCTCTATAATAGACAAGAATTTAAAAAACTCCGCCAATATTTGCGCAGAGATATGCCGGATGCAGAAGTTATTGTTTGGTCGTACCTTCAAGGTAAAAGATTATCTGGCTATAAGTTTCGTAGACAACACGGTATTGGTCGTTACGTAGTTGACTTCTATTGTCCTAAGGCTAAGTTGGTAATTGAACTCGACGGTGATAGTCATTTTCAGGATGGAGCTGAAGAGCGAGACGAACGTCGTCAGAAATTTATCGAGGATTTTGGTCTCAGAGTCTTGCGATTTACTAATACGGATGTCTATGAGAATATAGGAGGTGTACTAGATACTATTATTTATTATTTAGATGACAAAAACCTACTTGATCTTAACGAGTAGGTTTTTGTCTAGATTTATTTTTTCGTGATCAACTTGGGTTTGGCTGGTTTGGCGGCTTTCTCAGGTTTTACTACTGACTCTTCTGCTTTCTTCTCTATCTTAGCCTCGGCTGCTGGCTCTTGTTGTTGCATTTGATCTGTCGCGATTGGCTTGACGATCGGCTCCAACGGCAAGGTGAATTGGAAAGTACTGCCTTTGCCTACGCCTTCGCTCTCCACCCAGATCTTACCACCATGCTCTCCTACTACCCGTTGTGCAATATATAATCCCAGACCAGAGCCTTGGGTATTCACCTGCGCCACACCAGTACCGCGGACGAATTTCTTGAACAAACCGCCGACTTCTTCGGGTAAGATTCCCATACCGGTATCTTTGGTCTGGAAATGGAACTCATTCGGTCGGAGCTCCTGCGATATAGTGATGCTCCCCTGCTGCGTATACTTGATGGCATTATCGATCAGATTCAATACCACTTCACGGATCTTATCACTATCGACATTGATCATTACCGGCTTCTTCGGTAATTCTAGAATAAGCTTCAAATTTTTAATCTTAGCCTGCTGCTGCAATTCTTTCACTACACCCTCGACAATAGTATTCATATCGGTCGGAGCTAAAGTCAGCTTGAACCGTCCAGACTCAATACGTGAAACGTTTAAGAAAATATTGATTAAACGTGCTAGACGCGAGGAACTTTCGAAAACATCAGTGATAATCTTGGTCTGCTCCGGCTGCAACTTGCCGAAGTCGCCTTCTAATAGCATAGACAGATACCCTTTGACCGCGGAAATAGGAGTACGTAGTTGGTGAGAGGCAATAGAAAGAAACTCCGACTTGGCGGTGTCTAATTGTTTCAAATGGGCATTGGCTTGCTGGAGCTCGGCATTAGTATTCTGCAATTCCTGATACAGCTTAACGTTACGATAGACAATACCGATCTGATCAGCTAAGTTTTTCATCATTTCATAATCCAACTGGGTGATTTCCTGCTCCGGTGCTGCTAGCATGAAATCGATGACACCGATTATCTGATTCTCCGTATAGATTGGTACACCGACGACGGTCTGAATGCCCAGCATGTGCTGAATCTTGTCTACTGCTTCCTTCGGTACGGGTGGGCAGATGAAATCAGACAACTTATCACTGGTGATAGCGCTACCAGATATAAAACACTGCGCTCCCAAATTTTCTTTGGTTGTCAGTGACGTTTTGTATTCGCTCGGATGTTTCGGTAAGAGTGCGAGAGCCTTATCTGCTGCCGGTGAGCGTGTAATAGCGGCTGGATAAAGATATTTGCCTTGTGGCCCGACGAAGCTCAGCAACCCGCCCACATAACCAAGCTCCGAAGCGATACTATCCGCAATGATCTGAATGATGTGATTGATATCCAAAGAACGGCTGATCAGGTTACTGATGTTCTGAGTGGTTGTCAGGAATTTGTTGCGAGCTTCCAGATCAAGTGACTTTTTCTTCAGCTCGGCCGTACGTCGCTCTACTTTGCCTTGGAGGTCTTCTTTCAGATGATCTACTTCTTCGAAGGCTTTGGATTTCTCGATCGCGACAGCAACCTGTGGCGCGAGGATAGTGAAGAAATTGACGTCGTCTTTATTATAAATATCACCTGACAGCTTGCTGTCTAAGCCGATGATAGCAGAAAGTTCCTTCTCAATAATAATCGGGACTACCATCTCCCATTTGAGCGTCTCAAAAGCAGTAGCAATAGTTTCCAACTGTTTGCGAGCGATACCCTCAGGCATGTCGTAGGCTTTGCGACGGAGCTCTTCGAGAATGGTAATCTCATTGCTTTCACGCAAATAGCTGATAACCTCTGGGGCAATATTACTTTTGGTCAGGCCGGAGCTATTCAGCGTGAAAAAATCCTGCTTCAAATGAAGAATCAGATCCACCCGTTTGAGCTTCAACTCATTCAATAATCCTTGACTGATCTGGGTCAATAAGATCTCTAGGTCAATTTCTTTGGCTACGATCAGACCGAGCTTGGTTAGGATCTTGTCGTAGTTAATCTTGCCTTTATAGAAAATATCGTCTGTTAATTTTGACAGCAATTTCTTCAGTGGCTCAATGAAAACAACGATAATAAATGATGCCAGTAAACTGAAGCCAATGTTTCCCCCTTTACTGAAAGATAATACATCGGTTGTTAAGAAAGTTGTAAAGACAAAGAAGCTGGAAACTAGAGCGATCATGAGGAAGTAGAGGATACTTTTGGTCAATATCAGCCTGATGTTCATCAAACGATATTTAACAATTGAATATGTCACAGAGCCAACAAAAAAAAGTGTAGCCAATGGTCCAAAATCCTGAACACCATAAAATCCGAATGCAAATGGAAGTAAAATATTTGTCGTCGAAATGA
Organism: uncultured Gammaproteobacteria bacterium; assembly: GCA_964517065.1. Taxonomy (GTDB): domain Bacteria; phylum Patescibacteriota; class Patescibacteriia; order UBA1558; family 2-01-FULL-52-15; genus CAYYYA01. Next base: position 16,866 of record CAZFBK010000004.1, on the reverse strand, counting down.
TCAACAGAGAAAGCAATCCTCCTGTAGCCAAATATCGTAACTGGTATTTCTGTAATCTTTCAACCTTTTTATATTTTGCAATCAAAAAACTAATAAAAAAGATGGTTAAAATCGAAAAATGAAATATAAATAAAAAATATAAAGGACCAAATTCGGTTGTAATTCCATCAGCGCCAATAATCTCATTCGCATCAATCAAATTGGTAAAAAGTGTAATATATATAAGAATTGATAACCATACTATTAAACAAACATTAGTAATTTTACTAAGCTTAAACGTCGTTCTTGGAAAGTAATAGCCAAAATAGAAGGCAAAATAAGCAATTAATTCAGCAAAGGCAAAATTTAATCTTCCAAGTAATAAAACTACATCTCGGTGAGCATAGTAAAAAAAATATAACGTAAGAATCCAAAAAGCCATATTAGAAGCTACCAGAAAAAAGTAGAAATTTACTTTTACATGTCTATTTCTGGCAAGAACAATGAAGCTAAGGACAATATTTGCTAAAAACGGAAAAAGATATAGTATCAAATTCATTTAGTCTATTTAAATCTTTGTATGTTTTCCCACTTTTCAAGTGATATATTAGCCAAATTGTGACTTTTTTTCACCGCTTTCTTTGCAAGCAAGAAATACGGACAAGCTACTAAGGCACAACCCGTCTCCCCTTCATGCAATATAATGGTTTTCATTCCAACAAATATTTTCTTAAATTTGTAATTTTGATTCTTACCAATCTCGACGACACTATCTACAAGTCTGCTGGTAATTTTTATTTCTTGATTTCTAACACTGTCTTTTAAATTCAGAGTTCCTACATCTTCCATTAGTAAACAGGCATTATTTCTATTTTCAGACACACCAAGAGCAAGCGCGGAATAAAGAATACCCGGACCTTCTCTATAAATTGACTTAGAGGCGCAAGGAACGTGTGAACCTGGGAGTAGAGGAAATCTAGGTTTACTAACTGTGCCAAAAAGACTTTTAAGTGCATCGATTAGATTATCTAGATCATAAACATCGATACTCTTTAAATTTATAGAATAGTTATTCTTAATTAGCGGAGTCGAGCATAAGTCAAACCCCCAAATGGCACCCTTTGGACCAGAGAATGATGAAACTACAATCATATTAATTTGACCCATATTGAAGTTTTCAACCTCTGCTCTGTCGAATGCATTAATCTCATCTAATACATGAGAGTGTTCGTCAGAAAACTTATTTGTCACCTTTGAAACAGACAGGTTAATACCGAGTAAGTAGTGGCCCGATTTTGATAACAACGCACCTTCACAAAAATTATCCTCAGTTGACATTATTTTTTTTAAATTCATGAGTGCTAACTATATTTAATATTTAATAATATTACCCCTTAACCGCCCTTTGAACTCAATCTTACTTAATATGTTACGACTTTTATATTTCTTTAATAAGGAGAATACATAATTCATATTTCCCATCAATAATATTAAGTCATTTTTATTAAAAATCTTAATCGGCCAAAAACCAATTGACAATCCAAGTTTAAAAGTCGCACTTTCTGGAGATGTCCAATAATTTATATAGTCACAATTATTTTCCCTAGCTGACTTAATTATTGGTAAAAATAACGAGAGAGCATGTCCTCCCCTATATGATTTGAGAACTCCCATTTCTCGAAAAACTAAAATACTTTTTTTGCCCCATATTTTCATCCAAAATTTCAAAGAATCAACACCATCGTTTTTCTCACCTTTTAAAATATTAAAAGGCATGTCTTTTTCAGACTCGATATGGATAATATCTGTAATTATGGCCCATGCAAACCCAACTACTCGAGATTTATCAAATAAAAAAACGGCTAATGGGATTCTACTTTTATTGTTTTTAAAACTGCTTGTTATCTCATTTGACGCAGATTCGTAATCCCATTTCTCACCCCAACTTTCATTAAAAACCTCAATATAACATTGAATAATCTGATCTAATAAACCTTTATTTTTTTGACTTAATAGATCATTTAATTGATCACCAAGGTAAAATTTTGTGGTTAGCGCTGTAGACGATGATGATCTCATAAATACTAATGTGTGAAAAAATTCTGTATCTTCTTCCTTTTTAATTTTTGTGTTGGAGTCACGAAATCATTCTCCTGACTAAACTCTTCGCTTATTAATGTGAAATCAACTACCTGCTCGATACTATTATACTCTTTCAAACAATCCTTAATCTCCATGGCAAAGAGCTCCTTCACCTGTGACATGACTAGTGATTCTATCCCCGTCTTCATGATTTGCTCTGACTCTAACCACAGATTCAGCTCTTTGAAATCAGGCACGATGATAGCTGACAGATGATTATGGCCATCGCCATAGACCATACTCTGACTGATATAGCGACTTCGGTTCAGTGATATCTCTAATGGAACAGGATTCACTTTTTTACCGTTGGTCAGCACGATCAATTCTTTGATCCGGCCAACGACCGTCAGGTAACCCTCACTGTCCATGAAGCCCATATCACCGGAATGAAACCATCCCTCACTATCAATCGCTTCCTGCGTCGCTACTTCATTATTATAATATCCTTTCATCACGTTGCGACCGCGGATCAAGATCTGCTTTTCTTTATCTATTGTAACCTCTACGCCCGGTAAAAGCAATCCAACCGTGCCTATTTTTGTCTGGGTCAATCGGTTCACAGCCACAACTGGTGCAGTCTCGGTCAGACCATAGCCTTCGAGGATTGGCAAACCGATCGTTTGGAAAAATTTGGCTATCTTGCGGTCCAGTGATGCTCCACCCGAGACCACAAAGCGCAAGCTACCGCCCAACTTGGCTTTGATTGTTTTGAATACGAGTACCTCATAGAACCACTGTGCCAGAGGATGTGCTCCTTGTCTGCTTCGTAAGGCTCTGAAAAATAATCGCTTCTTCCAAGCCGGTCCGCTATCGATAGTATCAAAAATTTTCTCATGCATTTTCTCGAACATACGTGGCACAGCGAGCATGATCGTCGGTCGGACAAGCGTCACTTCTTCACCAATCTTGTCATTGCTGCTGGCAAAATATACCGAGGCACCGACTGACATGACGGTGTAGTAACAGCCGGTACGCTCCAACATATGTGACAAGGGCAAAAAAGAGAAAAAGCTGTCAGCTGGTGTGATTGGTATGACTTGTCGAGAGGCATCAGCATCAAAAAGAATATTATCATGCGTCAGCATCACACCTTTTGGATCTGCTGTAGTACCAGAAGTATAGACAATGGTATGCACGTCGTGTTCAGAAACTTTCACTGACTCTTTCAGCGGCTCTGCTTGTAGGCAGGTGGCCAAACTAATCGCAGGTGCAGCAACGTCGTCGACACCCCGAACGATCACTTGCTGTAATCCCAAATTCATAATCTCTGTCTGGTGCTTGCGCCATTGGACGCTATCTGCAACAAGAACAGAAGCTCCTGAATGCTCAACGGCGTAACGAATGTAATTCCAACTATACGTTGTATGGATCGGGACATCAATCAGACCAAGCTGCGCGCAGGCTAGATCGATAATAATCCAGTCGGCTGAGTTTGGCACTACCAAGGCTACACGGTCTCCGGCCTGCAAACCCAGAGAACCAAAATAAGCAGCCAAACACTGCACTTGGTCCAAAATCTGAGCATACGTCTGACGCTGTATACGACCATCAACAATGTCCCCGACAAAGATACGTGAGCTATGGGCAGTTGCTATGTCTCTGAATCTATGAAAAATAGTATTCATCAGCTATGTTCAACGATGAATTCTAAAATCTTAGAAAATATAACGTTTCGGCTATTACTGTTCAATGGATTGTGTTCAAACTCATTGATCATGAAGAGCTCTTTGTCATCGCTACCAATTTTTTCGAAAATGTACTCTGAACTCCGCGGACTAGAAGCGTAGTCATCACGAGAATGAATCAACAGTATTGGTGAACGAAATAATGGTAATTGACGTTTGGTATAGGACTCAATAAAATCAAAAAAGCTTCCAAGACTACGCGTCGAGACAGTGATATGTCGTCCGCCGGCCTCATACATAGCGCGCCGTTCGCGAGGCATACGGCGTTTGTCTACGTGGTCAGTGAATAAAGAAAAAACAGCGTTCAAAAATCGAACCCTGTTGTGTTTGCGAATGTAGACCGAAGGACTCATACAGATTACGCCAGTGGCTAATTCTGGGAAGCGACAGGCGATATCGATGACCAGATTGGAACCAAAGGAATAGCCCATGAGAAAGATCTGATCATAGCCGTCTTTGTAGCGATCTATCTCCAGCTTGACGCTATGCCACCAATCAATATGACTCGTCGGGGCAAAGGTGGCATAATCACCACCATGACCGGCTAAGAGTACTCCCCGAGCGTTAACATTATTATCAGCTAGGTAACGACCTAATTCACTCAGATCATAAGGCGAACCACTAAAACCGTGAACCAGCACTACGAGTGTTTTTTGATTACCGTCAGCAGCGGCGTAAAAAAAAGGTCGGCCGTTAGCCTTCAGGTCTGTCCTGCTGGCATAGTCGAGCACTGAAGAATTGGCTGGTTGAGCTATTACACCATTCATAGTCTATACTTGGCAGAATTATGGTACAAATCCGGAGAAAATGCAACCACCCCGTTCCCCTCCTTTTAAAAGGAGGGGCAGGTCCCCAAGACCTGAGGTGGTTCACAATGACAGACTAACTCAACCGGCTGCGGTAATCCTCGTCATGCTTCATCATCTCCTCTAACTGTTGACGGACAAAATCAGCTTTGTTGGATTTTTTCTGCTCGGCTTTCCAATTCAGATAGCGTTCAATCTTCGGTGTCAGACGCAGAGTGAATTTGACTGAATGCGCTTCTTTGCCAATGTCCTGATCCAAAAAATGTAAAAATTCTTTGACCTTAGCGCCAAAATTGCCGGGTAGGAAAAACTCCACCCGCAAATATTCTTTAATCGATTTATTAAGCGTCAAAGCCTTAACCGAATCATCAAGCTTAGATCCTGTGGGTAGCATATATAAAACCGGCTTTTTATGAGCGATAGCTACGGCCAATAAATAGCCTGCTTCTGCGTCTAATCCGCTGGAATCGATCACAACAGCATCAATTTGCTCAATCCCTCCCTGCTCTCCCATCTCAAAATCTGGTTTTGATTTGACGTTATCAATTATGGATAAACCGTATTTACGCAAAAGCTGAGAAGTCTCCTGGAAGATCAGCAGTTGAGTCGGATTCTTCACATTAGCGAAATAATAGATTCTCATGACAATATCTCCCCTATCACGTTCTCAGTGATCGTACGTTCGAAATCTTTCTTGGACGGACGCAACGCCAGAAGCCACATAACTTTCGCCAGCAGACTAGCCTCTGTCATTCGCGCAACGGTCACGAGACCGGAATGTTCCAATACATACCAGAAGTTATATAGCATCACTGGCTGCTTCAGGTGACGTATGGCCTGATGGATATCGTCTGCTAGACGTTCATTTTCTCGAATTTTGATAATAACAGCTTCGGCTGTCACTTTTTTCAAATCATCTACAGTCAATAAAGATGAGTCTAAAATAGCTACCCGACGTGAAAAAGCCTGATAATGTTTGGGCTGTCTACTTGTTGTTTTGCCTTGATTCAAACTAATGCCGAACTCTACACGGCCGGCGTATTTGCCGTCAGCAGCAGCAAAGATATTAAGACTTTCAATATTTTCACGTCTGACACGTACCGGCTCGATCAAACGGTTGCCGTACATGATACCAAAACCATGAAAATCGCGAGTCGCTACCTGAATGGCGTTAATGACATTACTTTTCAAACTCAAGGCTACACTTTTTTTGAATACTTCTGACAAGACCCCTTCCGTCAGAGCTTGAGGTGAAACCACCGCACCAGTCAGTATAACGGGAATAGCTAGATTTTGATTAAGGAAGTTCAGTAATACCGACTGTGAGACAATGCTTTCTGTTCGCATCAGAATAACGATACCGTCCACCTCTGCAGTCAACTGCTGAATCTTCTCAGATAATACTAATGTCTGGTCATATCCGAAGGTAGCTGACTCAGATAAGAAAAAATGAGGTTGAATATCAGCGATCAACCCAATCTCCGGAATAGCTTCCAACCATTTCGACATATCAGTATCAGAATCAACAAAAACAATACTGCGGCTCTTCAATGACGACAGAACCGTCCCCGTGGCGAAGATTAAAGCTATTTTCTTACGTTTACCCATGTACTGTGAACTTATGAGAATAAATAATCATACCAACCGCTACGGATAGTAGTACTAAAAATTGCGGCCCTAACCAATTCCAACTATAATCACCAAATATAGGCAGAAAAATATCAAACACTGCACCAAAAATACCAGCCACTAAACTCACCCTTAAAAGCGAATCTATTTGCTTCCTGTGATCCCCGCCGCTGTTATGTTTTTTGAGAAATAAGTTCGCAATACCCAAAATAAGAAGTGTCAGTAGCATTAAACCATACGCGCCGTGCACAAATGGATTTGTCACCATAGAGACAACACCGTTGATAACAACCACTCGACTAACTAGAACATCAGTAAACAACATTATATAGATGGTTATAGCTGAGATCAGCACTAAGAAAGCTATTGTTATTCTACTAATCATACGATCTCTATATGGGAAATATCTGGTGAATATATAGAAAAAGACGACCATTAATAATCCTGCTATGTAGCTGAAGCGACCAAATAATTCAGCAACATCGTTAGCTTCGTATGTTCGAAACATAAGCAGGGAGATCGCCCAAGAAGACATGAAAATAGTCAATAAAAAATACATAATATTGACCATCGCGTGTCTATCCCTCATAACAATTAGTAACCCAACGGCAAAGCTAATGCCAGCTGTAAAAATTATTAGTAAATCTTGTATCAACATGACTTTATTCCTTAGAAATTATCATGCGCATGATGGCATAAATAAAGAGCAGGGATGAAATAGGGCCTACAGATATGAAGGAATTATTATTTACCCCGGCCAAAAATAAATTAAAAAAGAAACTCAAAGCAATTACAATAGCAACAATAGAAATAAAAAAAGGAAAACCCTGGCGATATACTCCGTCACCATCACGCATCTTTCTATAAAGCTGCCAAAGACCTAGTATAAATGGAGTTACAAGTACTACGGAATAAATTATATAGGTTGCTGGATTAGGTGCACGCAATGGTAAATTAAAATTTTGCGTATTTTCTATAAAAAAAAGCGAGCTAAATATAATGTAAGTAAATACTAATATGACTCCACTATAAATCAAAATTGCTGACTTAAAAATAGATGAGCTTTTGTATGGATAAAGAAATGCAAACAAGTAAAAAAATAAAGCTATCAATAGGCCACTAATAAATGGCAATCTATCAAAAAAATTCAATAGATCTGGAATATTGTAAAAGTATAAATCAAAAAAAATAGATGCACACCAAATAGCCAATGAAACTGCTAGAGCTAAAAAAATCTTATATATTAAATCCTTTGGATTTCGAAAAAAAACAAATAACCCAAGAGTCAAATTTAAGATAGTTGCCAGTGCAAGACCGATTAGTTGTAGCGCGAATATACTTTGATCCATATAAACTATTGACGTTTAATTAAAATCATTCTTAAAATAGCAAAATCAAAAAGCAAAGATGAAAATGGAGATATACTATTATATTGATAATTTTCCAATCCTACCAGATAAACATCGAAATACAAGCTGAAAAGGATGGGTAAGGCGGCGACCAACAACAAGGTTAATAAATATTCACGATAAATACCATCTGTCGCTTTAAATTTATAAAATAGCTGAAGCAGTCCAGCAACAAGTGGTAGAAGAAAAGCAATCACCCAACAAATAAACCATGTATCATTATGCTGCAAAGTCGTGTAGGAGTTTATAGATATTGTGTTTTGTGCAAACCAAGTAGTAAAAAAGATTACGTATGTATAAATCAATATAATAGCACCATATAAACTAATGAGGTATTTACCAGATGAGGCGCTCTTATAGGGAAAGTTGATGCAAAATATATAAAAAAATAGAGAGATCAACAGACCGCTGACAAATGTAGTACGTTCAAAGAAACCAAATAGATTAAGATCTCCAGAATAAAGAACCGTAAAAAAAGTACCAAGGCACCATAAACCAAGCGAAGTTGTTAATCCTAGAAATATCTTATATAAATTGCTTTTTCTGTTTCGGAAATATATATAGATACCGAGGGTAAAATTTATGAAAGCCACTAATAATAGGGAGAAAGGGTATAAATTCATATTATAAGCCGTCTAATTTATTAGAGCCGTCTTAATACTAGATGAATGATGGAAAATAGTCAAGTTTTGTCCTTTGGATACTTCAGTTATCCAAAGGGTAAGTCCCCGATAGGGACTTCTCATCTCACAAATAAAGGCTGTGAGTTCAATGAATAACCGCCCTATCGTGTAGATAGAGCGGTCTTGTTTTTTAAACAGCCTGCGTCTGGCTGTCCCAGATATCCTCAGCTATCCTATCAACAACCAGATCAACCTGCCCGTTGGCGTTCTGCAGAATCATTGATTCGAAATCTGGCACAATGATTTCTTCGAACGAGGCTAAATTAAGATCCTGGTCAGAGCGGATATTTCCGAGGTTTGTATCGCGAGCGCGTCCGGTCAGCCTCTCATCAGTCAGACGTCTTTGCCTAATGTCACCAGGAGAGGCACATATGAAGCAAACTGACCGCACGTAGGGGGCATATCTAGGAGACCAGATGTTCTCTAAGACCAGAGTCCCGCTCTTTCTGATGGGCACGACAAGATGAGTATCAAGTACGACGAGTTGAGACGTAGAGTGTCTTTCGAATATCTCAACAAAGGCAAGCTCCATCATTGACATCTTTTCTGTAGCAGAAAGCTTCTCCAGCTCCTCTCTGCTTACTCCGCCAAAGATCGTCATCAGAATCTTAGAACCCGAAAGAGCGACTGAGCCTGGGACGCGACAAATCAACTTTTCTGCAATGGTTGATTTTCCCACCCCGTTGATTCCAAGCAACACAACGACGTTTTTCCGCACTTTGTCACCCCCTGAGTATTTTTTGAATGAACTCGGCCAACTGAGGAAGTTCAGTTAAAGCCACTCGTGATGCCAAATCAATTTCTGAATAGGTTAAGAGCTGGGGATTCCTTTTACTCAGAGGTATTAGTATCTTGTCTAACTCATACGACGAATATTTTTCTCTAACGGATTTACTTATATCACACAATATCTCCGATGTGAAAAATTCCATCTTCTCACCATCATAATAACCGATACAATTTCTTCTGACTGCTGATCTATCCTGCACGGACTCCATAAGTTTCAACAAACCATGAGCTCCAACCTTTTGAGCTGCCTGCTTAGAATTTTCGCCCGGGAAACCATTGAGTGCGTTGATAAATATTCCTCCATCGGTACAGATAACAGGTTTCTTGATTACTTCAAAGCTCTTCACTAACTTATCCGCCACTATCTTTTCTAGTGAGTCTGATTTGATCTCTTCGATAGTCAGGCCACAAAAAAATAAGGTAATGTCAGACTCTCCTATAGCTTCCTTGAATTCTTCTATTTTTGCGGGGTTACTTGTAACAAAATACACGCCCTTTTCCATTGATTTGTGAAATCCGACTATTCTAACTCGAGCTACCTCACTTTCTTCAGCATAGATCTTTACCCAACCCATTTCCTCCATAATCCGTGTAATCTGATCTAATGAAAACTGGTTTATTATATTTTTTGTGGGATAGTCGCCGTTCTCAAGGTTTTGAATAAAATCAAAAAAGAAATAAGCTCCCTCTTTAGCCATGCAGTCAATAGATTTTATAAAATCAAAAACACTCAGTTGAGGGATCTGCGAGATGATTGCTCCCCGTGAAACGATAACATCAAAGAAATCTTCCTTGAAAACTTGATTCAATCTAGTTTGACGAAACTTTAAGTTTTCCTTCTCATAGGGCATTGCTGTATGTATCATCTCTAAGCTTATATCAATCCCCGTGACGTTAACATCTTTTTTCTCGGCAATCTGCCTGGCAATATAACCCGTACCACAACCTAGATCCAATACCTCTCCAGTAATCTCCGGCATGAATTTTTTAATCAAAACTAAGAACCTATCATACCCTTGCTCGTAATTAACATAAGAATTAGGATTTCTTAATTCGCTTTCCCAATCACTTGCTCGATCGCCCCACTTTTTTGATATACCCTCTACAGCCTCAAATTCTTCTTGATCAGATACTTTGATGTAATCTATAAATTTACCAAAAGCTTTCTTTCTGTGATTCTGAAATGAATCTTTTTTTATTAGATTACCAAGTAAATCATTGCTTGATTCTACATAGAATAGGCTATTCAAAAGCATTTCTGTATTTAAATCACTTAGATTTTTAAAAGTAATAACGCCTTCAATCTCTCCCCTAAAGATATGAGTCTCGCCAAGATAGTGGAAGGCTAAGCTGGTACGAGCACGTATCCTATCTCCTTCATCAAAAAGCTGTCGCCAACCATCGATCCCTAGTGTTTTGTTGATAAATTTCGTATTAGTCCCCGGGAAGTCTGGATATTTATCGGTCAAAAATGATGTGTCCTCAATTAAGAATGGTTGAGTTGTTCTTGCTTGAACATACTCAACCTTACCGGCTATAACCTCCTCTGAATTCATACTTTGTAACTCCAGCACTTCGATGTTTTTAATTTCAATAGCTAAATCAATACCAAAAGATTTTACATATCGCTCATATTCTTCGACTTTATTCTTATTTGAAGTTATTAGATTAACGTATTTCATTTTGATATATCATCTTATTTACTCGATCCCAATCAGGCTCATAGACGTGTAGTGAAACAATGTGGATATGTAGTTCACCCAAATGCAGATCCAACTGTGAAGCGATCATCTGACCAATCTCTCCTATGCATAGTATGTCCGCGTATATCTTTTTGCCGACATCCTGACTTCGAAAAAAAGCAGTTGTAATAAGCTTATTGTCTCTGATTTTGAAATCTATAGCAACAATACATGGCATATGATGTTTGTCACCATCGGGATTCATGAGTGATATTGTTGCTGATTTGGATTCTGGATTCTTCTTTAGTTTTTTTATAACGTTTTTGATCTGATTAATACCATCATAATTGAAAAACCTCTGACCATAACTATACCCCCAATCCAAAACTGGTTCAAAATCAAAGAAATTCCTTCTCATCCAGTCAATCATTGTTGGATCAGCGTATTTCTCGGTTATTGCATCTTTAGAAATCTGATCTTCAATCGTTAAAAATACATGTAACGACTCTTTCAGATTAACCTCCCCATCTTTAACAGGTAATCCATTAAGCATTACTTCTTGAGATGCTTTAATCCAAGCTTCCCCTGTGTTCTTCGCTACAATATGTTTCATATTATGATTTATTAATATCTTTAAGAGATTCAATGAGTATCGTATTTAACCTTTGGGAGTTTACCGAGATACGAACAAAACCTCTACCTTCAACCCCTTTAGCATTCCTCCAGTCGGAAACTAATATTCCTCGCCGGTATAATTCCTCAAACAGATCTTTCGTCTTGTGTCTCATGAAAATAAAATTAGTTTTTGATTCTATAAACTCAAAATTATTCAATATACCTATCGATTCCTGAATCTGATCTCTCAATAAACTTGTAAGGCTTATTAATTTCTCTATTTCCGCTTTGGTTGTTAACACCCGTAAGGCCTCTTCCTGAGCCACTGCAGAGACGTTAAACATGGTCTTATACCTAGTAAAGTTTTCTATGATTCTTTTTGATGCCACCGCGTATCCAATCCTCAAGCCTGCTAAGCCAAAGGCTTTGGAAAAGGATCTAATTACAACTAAACTACTACAGGAATCGATAAGAGAACCAGCGGACTCTTTAGGATTTAGACTATAGTATTCTTGGTAGACTTCATTGACAACAACTAATGAGTCCGGGCATAGTGTCGACAATCTCTTTATCTTGGAAACGGCGATCGGAACGCCAGTAGGATTACTAGGAGAACAAAGCCAGATAACCTTTATTTTTTTAAGCTTAACGATTTCAACAATATTTACCACATCTTGGTCTGTTAATTTGAAGTTATGATCCTCACTGAGAGCATAGGTAATTACCTCAGCACCAACCTTAACGTTGGTATCTATTAATCTGCTAAAAACAGGGGTAACGATAAGTGATGCATCTCCATAATTAAGATATAAACGAGGCACAATCTCTATAATCTCATCCGCGCCAGCAAAAAAAGCTATATTGTCTGAATCACAAGAAACAAATTCCGCCAAAATTTCTTTCAGATGCTGCGGATTCTTATCAGGAAGAGCTGAGTACTTTTTATCAGAATTTAATAACCCTTCCGCCAAATCAAATCTAAGCAAATCCTCATTGCCTTTTGAAGCTTTTGAGGGAGCCAACTTAAATTCAAAGAATCGTTGTGCTGCTTGAGAGATTTCCATCTTATTCTTTATAATATCTCGTCGGATCATCAAAGCCCGCATCTAAAAATGACTTACTTCTTCTGCTACATGAAGAGCAAGTACCACAAGCCAAATAATTAGTATCACTATTTGCCAGATTACATGAAATCGTTTCACCAATCGGTATATCATTTGTCATTGACCACATAATTTCTTCCTTCTTGCCAAAGGTATTATTCAACAATAAAGGATCAATATTCGGTGCGCTTAGATTCCACCTCCAGTCATTCATATTAATACAGGTGTTTAGAGTATTAACTCTTAACCCCGCCAGACTACTGTGAGGGAAATAGTCTTCTGGGACAATGGCGCAATATACATCCCGTATATCAGATCTAATCTTGTCTGATACAGCTATGGCATACTGAACTCCCAAAAGATGCATGACCGGATCTCTCATGGGGTATCCGTATTGTTTCATGTGGTTGATTAAACCACTTTTAATCTCAGACGGAGGTATGTTTACTGAAATCTTCTGGGGTTCGTGGAATTTATCAGATCCATATTTCTTTTGAAAAAAATTGGTAAAAAAATCAACCGATCTATCTTCCGCCACATGATTGGTTTGTCCTCTTCGTATATGAAGTGGGTATAATTCCATTTTTAACTCTTGGATTAGAAAGGCCGAAGTTGCGATCGAATCTAACCCGCCGGATATAATAATAACCGCTTTCCTTGCTTCAGGAAGCTTACTTATATACCCTCTTCTATCATTCAATACCTTTGCCACTATGGGCAAGATATTCCTGTCAGGGGATGTATTGAAGACTCTGCGTCTGTTCATAATAGGATTAATTACTTATCCACTTATTTTTTGTCGGCTCTTGAAAGCGACGGCTGTTACTTATTGGCTAACCTGATATCTTTTTATTTACTTTCATCGTTTTTTACTTAAAATAGACGGCTTATAGAAAAGCGACGGCTTATTTATTTATCAATATTAACAAACAATACAATAAAATGATAGTGTTTCTTTGGTGATGCACAAAAAAAGAACTGCTAATTTATATTTCGCAGTTCATGTTTTAGTTTTGCCTTTTTACTTTTAATTTTTCAACACCCCAACCTGCCCCTCCTTCGTATCCTTCACCGTCACGCCTAATTTATCCAGCTCATCACGTAGCTGATCAGATCGCTCCCAATCCTCCGCTGCGCGGGCTTTCCGCCGATCTTCCAGTAATCCATGTGCAATCTGCGGGATAGTACGACGTCGCATACGTTCTGCTACTAAGCCTAATCCTAATAATTCATCCAATACTTTCAGCGCTCCCATCTTCACTCCTGATGTCTGATGGGAAGCCAGAATTTTCGGAATCTGCGCTAAGGCCTGCGGTGTACCGACATCTATAGACAAGCTTGACCACGCTTCCGCCAAGAGACTATCAGGTACATCTGGACTTGGCTCATCAAGATAGGCTACCTGCTCATAGAGATTCTCCAAACCAGTCGCAGCTGCTTCCAATGCCTCCCAGGAGAACTGCAATGTCTTGCGATAGTGCGTCTGCAGTAGCCAATAGCGATAGGCTAACGGCCTGATACCGCGATCTTTGATATCTTTTAGCGTAATATAGGTGCCGGCTGATTTCGACATTTTCAATTCACCGAAATTCAGGAAAGCGTTATGCATCCAGAAGCGGGCAAACGGCTTGCCGGTCACTGCTTCTGATTGGGCGATCTCATTCGGATGATGAATCGTCAGATGATCGATACCACCACAATGAATGTCTAACGTCTCACCCAGATACTTCATCGCAATAGCAGAACATTCTAAATGCCAACCCGGAAATCCCTTGCCCCAAGGACTCTCCCATTCCATATCACGCCCTGAGCCAGCCGAAGGGTCGCGCTTGTCTTTGACTGGGGAAAATTTCCACACGGCGAAATCGGTCGGCGATTTTTTCTCCCCCATCTCGACACGGACACCTGCTTGGAGATCAACATTCTCAAGTCGTGCCAAAGCTCCGTAGTGCGGGAATTTACTAGTATCAAAATACATGCCATCAGTCGTTTTGTACAAGAAACCAGCTTCGTCAAGCTTCAAAGCCAGGGCTATTTGTTCTTTGATAGTATCTGTAGCTGGTACGAGATGATCAGCCAACTGTATGCCCAAATCTGCGAAGTCTTTTTTGAAATAATCGGTGTATAGCTTTGCTAAATCCCAAGCTGTCTTACCCTCACGTTTCTTCGCTACTTCCATCTTATCTTCACCATCATCCGAGTCAGCCACCAAATGACCAACGTCGGTGATATTCATCACATGATTCACTGTAAACCCTTCGTAGCGCAAGATACGTTTCAGCACATCCCACGTCGTATAAGCGCGTAAATTACCAATATGCAAAAAATCGTAGACGGTCGGACCGCAGGTATAGAGTTTGACTGTCTTGCCATCAGCTGGAACGAATTCCTCGCGTTTTCTCGATAAACTGTTGTATAAGGTAATCATAGGTATAATAGGTTCAGGTTAACACAAAAAGTAACCTCCTCGCAATTGGTCATTGCGAGCTCTGTACTCAGAGCAAAGCAATCTCTAATAGATTCCTTATAGAAAACTACTCAATATATAGACTGGACTGCTTCGCCCAGTGCGGCTCGCAGAAACCAAGTGGTCGGCTGCCTACTAATTTTCTCCTCTATTCATAATCCTCGCCACCGTATCCTGCAGATCAGGTAGTAGTGGCAGGAGCGCAATGAGATTATCAATGTGGGATTGAACCTCATCGCTCGGATCAAGTCCCATTAGATGGTCTAATTCTCTTAGCTGATGAGCCAACATCGTGCTATCGATAGACATACCATTCGACTCTTCCCAATCCTGTCGATGCTCCACGACACGAGCCAGCTCTTCCAATGTGGCTGCATCGTGAATAGCATCCGACAACTCCACAGACTCTCCCAAAGAATCAAAATTCTCTACGCGTTGATTCGCCTCATCATCACCAGAGCTACCGGGCGCAATTTTATCCGACAGAGTATCTAAATCTAATACCTGATTCATAATTATGTATGATACATCAATACTTAATACCTTATACGTACTACCTGATACTTGCTTAAGCCACGTGGCTAATCATCTGCACCAGACGATTGGAATAGCCAAACTCGTTATCATACCAGGCTACTACTTTCACCATGGTACCGTCAACCACCTGTGTCAAGGACAGATCGACTATAGATGAATACGGATTGCCGATAACATCAGAAGAAACCAGCGGCTCATCAGTACACATCAGGACGCCCTTCATCTTCGCGGTCTTACTGGCTGAGATTAAAGCTTTGTTCACCGCTTCGACTGTTGTGCGCTTCTTCACTACGAAGGTGAAATCGGCTAATGAACCACAGAAGGTTGGGACGCGCAGTGATAAGCCGTCGAATAAGCCTTTTAATTCCGGAATGACTTCTGTCGTGGAGATAGCAGCACCGGTTGTAGTTGGGATAATGTTGGCAGCGGCAGCGCGTGCTCGTCGCATATCACCGGACTTACCTCCCGGTGGCGGACCATCGACTAAGTTTTGTTCTGCTGTGTAGGAATGAATAGTGGTCATCATAGCTTTCTCTATTCCAAAAATACGATGCATCACTTCTGCTACTGGTGCAATACAATTGGTCGTGCAGGAAGCATTGGAAATAATTTTCTCTCCTTGATATTTCTCGGCATTGACACCGAACAGATAGGTCATGACGTTACCGCCTTTGGTCGGAGCTGAAACTACAACTTTCTTGGCGCCGGCTTTGATATGCGCCATAGCTGCGCCATCTTTGACGAAGCGTCCGGTACACTCCAGCACTACATCGACATTATATTTTTTCCAGGGCAACTTCGTCGGATCAGGTTGCGCGATAATAGGGTAAACTCCTCTATCGATGACCAGCGATGAACCACGGACAGTGACTTTCTTGCCGTATTTGCCATAGACAGTGTCGTACTGCAGTAAATGAGCTAAAGTAGCCGCATCAGTTAAATCATTAATGGCCACAATTTCTAAGCGTTTATTCTGCAGGGCAATTTTGAAAGCCGCCCGTCCGATCCGACCAAATCCGTTGATAGCGACACGAATCTTTTTTGCTGATGGCATATCTTTTTACGTTATACTTACTGCTTAATACTGGGTTTATTATAGCACAATCAGTAAAAAAAGTTCTAAATCCAAAGCTCTAAATTCGAAACAAGTTCAAATCTAATAATTTCAAATTTTAGAAACCCAAGGGGAGCAACGTTTTGATATTTTAATTTTGAAACTTTGATATTGCTTAGAACTTCGAACTTAGAACTTCGAACTTCCTAATCTTGACACCCTCTACCGTAGTGCTAGAGTTATTCAATGACCTACACTTACTGTCTCATTACCCAATCCTTCAAGC
>CAZFBK010000003.1:2119-65982 GCA_964517065.1 uncultured Gammaproteobacteria bacterium | reverse complement strand
AATCAACAGCTGCAACTACTTCTTTGTCAGTGACCACGCTATTCTGCCGGTAGGCCTGCATGTCTATTTCTTTAATAATGACATTAGCTACGGACATCGGTACGAACTTATGCAAGGTATGAGCGAAAAACTTCTTCGGCTGCGACTTCATGAACGTTTTTAGCACCGTCAGCGCCTTGGCCTGCGGTACCTCGGGGATCAGATCAATAGTAATTTTCAAAGGGTGCTCGGCATCAAATTTCTCAAAAGCCGTGAGGCCCGATAAAGCAAAAACAGCCGGCCCACTAACACCAAAATGAGTAAAGATAAACGGGCCGGAGAATTGTTGTTTCTCAACACTGTGCGCTGTGAAGGTGGCTTTCGGAAATGACACACCGGAAATATCCCGGCTAGAAGCTTCAGTCGTTAATAATGAACTCAAACTCGGCGCCAACTCGGTAATAGTATGACCTAGACTCTCTGCCATAGTATAGCCGTCACCCGTAGAGCCGGTCTGCCGATAGGCCTGACCACCGACGGCGAAAACGACTGCGTCAACCATCAACGGATCTCCCGCGCGAAAGGTAATACTAAATTGATCATCGCGCTTCTCTACTGCCTGGACAGAGTGCTGAAATAAAACGTTTGTCTGTCCTTGAGCAAATACTTTTTCAAAAGCTCCGACAACATCTTTGCCTTTGTCCGAGACAGGAAATACTCGCAGATCTCTTTCGCATTTCAGCGGTACACCATGAGCTTCGAACCAGCTGACAACAGCGTCCGGAGGGAAGCCATGCATAGCAGGCGCGAGAAATTTCTGTCCGCGAGGGTATTTCGTTAATAACAAATCAACATCGGTGATACCCGTCGTTACATTACAACGTCCACCACCAGATATAATAACTTTTTTCCCTAATGATTCATTTTTTTCAATCAAAAAAACTTCAATAGTAGGATTGAGTTCATTAATAGTAGCAGCACACATCATACCGGCTGCACCGCCACCGATAACGGCTACTTTTTTAATACTTGTCTGTGACATGCAGATAGTGAAGCATACCTATATACAGAGGTCAATGTTGGAATACAGGCGTAATACGTAATTCGTAATAAACAACGAAGGTTGCGCCTATTACGAATGACATATTACGTCCAGTTCCACAAAAAATCTACTGCAGTCTGTATCTTTAAATTTTAACTTATATTTTTGCATTTTCCTTTTTGCTTTATTACCCGATCCTCAATTATTTTTTAAAAAAAACGAGCCCCTCCCCGAAAGGAAGGACTCGATGAGCTGAAGCGACGATACCGTGTTAATATCGCGCTTTGAGCGAGGACCAGGTCGTCTTCTGCACCGGCACCGGCGGCAAGCTGCAACCGACATCAAGCTCGTCGACGTTGCCGTTGATGTTGTCGACGTAGACATGATCAACAGCATTGGAGGCCAAACCGTTGCCATCAGCACCGAGATTGAGCTGACACGACGCCAATACCTGGCAGGTGTTGAAGTCGATCTGGTACAGCGTACCGCTGTAGCCGAGAGCGACAATGGTTTCACCGTTGTTTTTGCAAAAGGTGAGACCATCATACGAATCGCCGGGGACGTTGGCACAGAAGCCGTCCAAGGTGATGTTGCCGAGGTTGTCGACGGTAAACTTGGTTATTCCGCGCGAATCGGCCTTGTAGAGATTGCCTCCTGCCGCTGCCAGACCTTCAGCCAGATCATCGCCTGGGGCATTGCAAGTCCAGACGACGGCGCACGTTGCCGTATCGATGGCGGACAACATACCAGTACCGAAGTCGTACTCGACCAAGAGACCATTGTACATGGCCAGTTCGCTTGGTGCGACCGGATTGGGAGCCGGGCACGTCTTGATGATTTGACACGTGGTCAGATCAAGAAGCTCCAGGTTGCTCGTTCCAAAGTTGGTCTGCCAGAGCTTGGCTCCGCCAGAGACGAACTCTTCGCCGTTCAGCTGGCGGGTGGTGACACAGAGCGGCACACGCGTACAGCTGCCGTCGAGGGCAGGCAGGTGGTTGGCCTGGCCGATGGCACCGACGGGATCGGGACTCTTGGACGCGATGGCCTTGGCGGGCGCGATGCCCACCAGGATGATACAGGTCAGTAAGATCGCAGTGAACCAAGTCGTGAAACGCTGCTTCACAATACCTCCATGAAAAGAGCAAAAAAATCTACCCGCGCTGAGTAGAAAAATACTATAGCTTAATGTACTATTTTTGTCAATGATTATACACCTAGTTGACGCACGGCATGTATCCTGCTATGATACTTAAATACTGTATGCAGACTATTCTCTACATTGCTCAAATTGTCATTTCTTTACTCCTTATCGGGGTAATTTTGATTCAAAATCAGTCAGCCGGTTTGGGTGGCGCTTTTGGCGGTGACAGCGCCGTCTACCGCACCAAACGTGGCGCTGAGAAAATCATTTTCCGTGCGACCATTGTTTTGATCGCCCTCTTCATGATTACTACCTTGGCTAGCGTATTCGTAGCCTAGTTTACTATTAAGACACTCCTATTCGTTTCCCGACTTTGACCGATCTCAGGTCAGGTCTTCAGGCTGTATTGTCACGACCGAAAAAAAGCATCTCCCCTGATGACCACACCCAGCTCGACCTCCAGATCGTCACTTCATTAAACAAAAAGAGAATTCCCGGTTGGCAACAGCTGAAGCAACTGAGTAAAATCCTGGCGCCCGAAGAAAAACGGAGAGCCTTAATTGCGGTTGCTTTGATTGTAGTAGCCACCTCTGGACTGATTGTTCAAAACTATTTGCGTCATACCCATGTTGTACCCAAAGTTGGTGGTAGCTATACCGAAGGTCTAATTGGTGTGCCGCATTATATCAATCCTCTCCTCGCTTCGAACGACGTCGATCGCGATCTGACCGCTGTCATCTTTTCTGGACTGATGAAAATGGATGCCAAGGGTCAGCTCGTGCCTGATCTGGCGGACGGCTATACTATCAGTGATGATAAAAAAACCTATACCTTCCAGCTGAAAGATAATCTGAAGTGGCATGACGGTGAACCTCTGACAGCCGAAGACGTCGTCTATACCTTGACCGTCGTACAGGATGCGGAGTTGAAAAGTCCTCTACGCCTGAACTTCAGCGGTGTCAAAGTCGAAGCGCTGAATGACACGGCGATAAAGATCCAGCTGACCCAGGCCTACGCTCCTTTCATCAACAGTCTAACAGTCGGTATCATCCCGAAACACATCTGGTACTCAATACCAGCCTCCAACGCCCCACTGGCTGAAGCAATGACTAAACCCATCGGCAGCGGTCCGTACAAATTTAAATCACTGACCAAGGACTCCAAATCAGGATCCATCAAATTCTACACTTTGGAGGTCAATAAGCGATACTATCAGCGTCCGGCTTTTATCAGTGAATTGAATTTCAAATTTTATCCTGATTTCAACTCCGGAGTAGAAGCGCTAAAAAATCAGAACGTTGATGGACTCAGCCTGTTACCGAAAGACTCCACGCTACAGGCAGCTATCAGTAAACAGACCAATATTCTGAATTTGATCGTTCCTCAGTATACTGCGGTCTTTATAAACCCCGAGACCAACACCGTGCTGAAAGATTTGAAGATCCGACAAGCCTTGGCCTATGCTCTAGATCGTGAGCAGCTGCTGAAAGACACCAATAACGAACAAAGTAGTGTTATTAATTCCCCAATTCTCCCGGGGATGCTCGGCTACGATGCTAATGTCAAATCCTACGATTTCCAGCTCGACACCGGCAAACAATTATTGGATCAGGCTGGTTATAAGATCAAAGATGGTGATACTTTTCGTTTCGATAAAGATGATAAGGCACTGGAGCTGACCCTGACAACTGTTGATCAACCAGAGACTATTGCTGTAGCGAATCTGATAAAAAAATACTGGGAAGCGGTTGGAGTCAAAACAAATGTAGAAATTATTAATAGAGGATCAATCCGTAAAGATGTCATCGAACCCCGCAACTACCAACTATTACTCTTTGGTCAGGTGATCGGACCCAGCCAAGATCCCTACCCTTTCTGGCATTCCAGCCAAACGAAAAATCCAGGATTGAATTTGAGTATCATGGCTAATCGCGATATTGATGCCGCTCTGGATAAGGCTCGTACCAACGGCAGTGATCAGACCAAAATTGAGCAATATAAAATCTTTCAAAATAAACTACAGGAACAAGTTTTCGCTTTCTTCCTGTACAACCCCAGCTACAGTTATCCTGTGGCCAAAAATCTCAAGGGGACTGAACAATTAACTAGAATTAATACGCCGGCTGAGAGATTCGCTGACATTACCAATTGGTATCTCAAGACTTCTCGCTCCTGGTCTAACTAAGAACTATGAACACACAACACACACACCAACGCGGTCCTCGCCCGCCTCGCCGCTTTAATGACGGGAGACCGGCCGCAAGCGCTGCACCAGCCGCGCCACAGGCGAAACAAAACACCACAGGTGAGCACCAGCCGCGCTCACGCAACTCCCGCAGACCCCGCAATGACCGTCGCCCACGCTACGGCCGCCGCGAACTGCCCAGTACCAATCAAACAGTCAATACCATCAAGGCTGAACCAGGTAAGCTGACTATCATTCCACTCGGTGGTAATGAAGAAGTCGGTCGCAATATGTCGATCTTTGAATACGAGAATGACATCGTCATCATCGATATGGGTCTGCAATGGCCAGAAGAAGACATGCCGGGTATCGACTACATCATCCCGAATATCGAATGTCTGAAAGGCAAAGAAAAAAACATCCGCGGTGTCATCATCACCCACGGTCACTATGACCACATCGGCGCTATCCCTCATCTGATCCCGAAGCTGGGCAATCCGACTATTTACGGTACGCCATTAACGCTCGGTATCATCGCTAACCGTCAGGAAGATTACAAAACTCCTCCGCTGAAATTACAATCAATCGAAACTGATTCTGTTCTCCACCTCGGTAAATTCCGTGCTTCTTTCTTCGGCGTCAGCCACAACATCCCGGCTGCAGTCGGCGTGGTACTAGAAACTCCAGTGGGCGCTATCATGCACACCGGAGATTTCAAGCTCGATCCGAAAGCTTCCGGTACTGCACCGGCTGAGATTGGCAAAGTCAAAGAATGGGGTAAGAAAGGTATTCTCGCTCTGATGGCCGACTCCACCAATGCCTACGTGGCAGGTCGTCAGCTGACAGAAGGCGATATCCAAGGCAACATTGATGAGATCCTGGCCAATGCTACTGGTCGTGTCATCCTCGGTACGTTCGCATCCTTGCTCAATCGTATCCAACAGATCATCTGGGCCGCTGAACGCTTGAACAAAAAAGTGATCATTGAAGGCTACAGTATGAAACGCAACATGGAGCTGGCTCAAGCGCTGGGCTACGTCACCGTCAAGAAAGGCACGATTATCCAACTGAAGGATATGCGCCAATATCCGGACAACCGTATCATTATCATCTGTACTGGTGCTCAAGGTGAAGACCAAGCAGTACTGATGCGTATCGCGACTGGTGAACATCGCAGTTTGAAGTTAGAGAAAGGCGACTTGGTTGTCTTCTCGTCCTCAGTCATTCCGGGTAATGAACGCTCTGTCCAACGCGTCAAAGATACGATCTATCGTCAGAACGCTGAAGTGGTTCACTACCAAATGATGGACGTCCACGCCGGCGGTCATGCGCGTCAGGAAGATCTGGCGGAATTGATCGAAATGGTCAAACCGAAATACCACATCCCAATCTACAGTAATCATTTCTCACTGAAACTCCACGCGAAAATTGCCAAAGCCTGCGGTGTACCGGAGAAAAATGTCTTCGTGGCTGACAACGGCCAGATTATCGAATTCACCAAAGCCGGTGGCAAGCTGACAAACAAAAAAGTCAACGCTGAATACGTCTTCGTGGACGGTCTCGGTGTCGGTGACGTCTCTCATGTCGTACTTCGAGACAGACAAATGATGGCCGCCGATGGTATGATCGTCATCATCGCTACCATCGCAGGGAAAACGGGTAAACTTACAGCTTCTCCAGATATCATCTCTCGCGGCTTCATCTACATGCGTGAGAATAAGCAATTAGTAGAAATGATCCGCGCTAAGATCAAATCCATCATCAACGAATCCGAGATCAAGATGGAAATTAATGATGAATACGTCAAAGAAAAATTGCGTAACGAGCTCGGTCAATTCATCTATACCAAGACGCAACGCCGTCCGATGATTCTCCCTGTGCTGATCGCTGTTTAGCGCCCAGGATCTGTAGTGACAGGTCGCGACCTGTCACTACCGGAAAAAAATACCGTGGCACGCCACGGTATTTTTTTATTTAACCTGATTGTTTATTTTCTTCTTCCCCACGAACTGATCGATATTGTCCACCGTTGTGGCTAGGATCCGCTCTAGAGCTTCTTTGCTGTTGAAGGAATTATGCGGAGTCAGCACGACTTTGTCCGAGTGCATCAGCAGATGATTTTCTATATTGACGATCAGCTCCTCTCGGGTGAAATCTTTCGTCAGCAGTTGGGCTTCTTCTTTGATTTGCTGCTCGCCTTCGAAGACATCAAGTCCTAAGGCTTGCAACTTACCGGTCTGAAGCGCTTTGACCATGGCGACCGTATCAACTAAACCACCACGGGCGGTATTAATCAGCACCGCACCCTTCTTCATCAAAGCAATATTCTTCTTATTCAATAAATGATGCGTTGCTTTCATATACGGCACATGCAGGGTGACTATGTCGGACTTTTTTAACAGCGTAGGTAAGGTGACATAGCTAATCCCCTGCTTCTTAGCCCACGCTTTATCAGGATACATATCAAACGCCAGAATATTCATTTCAAAACCTCTAGCCATACGGATGACATGGCGACCAATGTGTCCGGTGCCGATGACGCCAATTGTTTTGCCTTTGAGATCAAAGCCTTGCAGACCGTCGTTGGAGAAATTACCATGTGACGTACGTAGATATGATTGATGAATTTTACGGCTAATGGATAAGAGTAGCGCGAAGGCGTGCTCCGCAACCGTATTCTCCCCATAGAACGGTACGTTGGCGACGACTATCTTATGTTTCTTACAGGTTATCAAATCAATATGATCGTAACCGGTCGACATGGTGACGATCAGCTTCAGCTTCGGTAAAGCTTTCAAAACCTCCGCATCGACAGTACTACCGATGAAGACTCCCAGCACTTCGGTATCTTTCACCAGCTTCAAGCTTTTGACTTCTATTTTGTCACGAAAAAAACGCAGTGAATGCTTCTTCAGTCGCGTCTTGAGATACTGCTCCTGTTCTAAGGTTGTTTCAAAAAATGTTATTTTCATACAGCGATAGTATACAACTGAATAGAGAAAATTACTACTACATACTTCTTGACAAATCAATCGCTCGGAAGTAAACCTACACTATTCATTCCGTCCTTTGTCCGCTTTTGACTCCAACCAGAGGGTGTCTAATGCCATTCGTCGATATGACAGATCGCTATACTAACACGATGGAAGACGCTACTGCACTGTACCAACACCTGAAGAAGATCCTTGATGTTGTCACCAGATCATTCAACACTGGTAACCGGATCGGACTCTACTTCGTACTAGCGAACAGTGAAGGTTTCCCGTTGTTAAGCTTTGCCGTCGGTAAGATTCGGGAGGAAAGATTCTTCAAATGCTGGAAACGAGCACACGAAAAAGCCTACCGTCTGGGTAAGAACGAAGGTCATCTCACCAGCTGGGAATCACGAGACCCAACAAGAGGTCGCCTAGGAGGAGCTGTACGTGTCCCCAGCCGCGATCTGATCCTCTCGGTAGACGGACTAAGAGAGAATTTAGACGCCGCCGTCGGATTGGCTCTGGTACGAGCACAATACCCCGAAATCCTCTATGATGTTCTATTGGAGATCGACCGCCGCTTCAGCGAGTCACCAATGCTGGAGATGCTAATGGCCAAAATGTCCGAGTGATTCTTGGACGACCGAACAACGCATCTTGCCGCGCGAGCTTCGCTCGCGCGTTGTTTTTTATTTCAAACTAACCCGCTCTGCCTCGATATGAGCACCAAAAAATTTCATGGCCGAGCGATTAAAACAGTCTGCTGCACCGGTCGTCAAAATCTTCACTGCTTTATTCTGACTTAATGTGCGCTCTATTTCTGGATGGCGTTGCAGATAGTCTTGCAATTTGGTAGCAACAGTAGCTCCCGAGTCTAAGCACTTAATATTATTACCTAAATATCGTTTAATTGTAGGAGCGACGAAGCTGTAATGAGTACAGCCGAGGATAACAGTTTCAACATTGAAGGATTTCAATTTCAAAATATATTTCTTGATAATTCGGCGGGCTGACACGCTACGCTCCTGACCGTTTTCGATCAGCGGAACTAAAAGTGGGGTGGCTAGTTGAATGACATCCGTTTTTGGTCCTAATTTCTGTATCTCCCGACGGTAGCTCTTTGATTGCACGGTACTCGTCGTTGCAATCACGCCAATTCGCTTAGCTCCGGTAGCTACGGCAGCTTCTGCTAGTGGGATTAAGACACCTAAAATCTTACGCTCCGGATAGTCTGCCTGCAGTTTGCGTAAACTGTCGGCTGAAGCTGTGTTGCAGGCCAGAACCACCATAGTACAACCGTGAGTAAATAAATAATCAACCGCTTCTTTGGTGTACTGATAAATCGTCTCTTGATCCTTATCGCCATACGGCGCACGCACGTTATCACCCAAATACAAATAATCGTACTGCGGCAGCAGACGAATGAATTCTTTGAGAACTGTCAGGCCACCGAGGCCAGAATCAAAAACACCAATCATAATACAAGTTCTAAGTTCGAAATCCTAAATTCTAAACAAGTTCAAATATCAAAGTTCTAATGTGTTAAACGTTTTGAATTTTGAATTTATTATTTTGAACTTGTTTAGAACTTAGAGCTTAGGATTTAGAACTTCCAACACTTCATCCCGCTTCTGCTCCATTACTTCCTTAGAACGTGCTTCCAAATTTAATCGTATCAACGGCTCGGTGTTCGACGCGCGGACATTGAACCACCAATCAGGATATTCTACCGATAGTCCGTCTAATTCTGATTGCTGGCCATCATGATAGGTTTCTTTCAAACGTGCTAAGACCGCCGGTACGTCACTGACCGTGGAATTAATCTCACCAGAAGGGAAATATTTTTTCAACGGTCGGACATAGTCAGCCAAGGTCTGTCCGCTGGCAGATAGTTCTTGGAGGAATTTAATAATCATGATCATCGGCATTTCAAAACAGCCGTAGTCTTTATTGAGGAATAGATGCCCAGAACTTTCACCAGAGAAGTAGGAATTTTCTTGCAACATTTGCTCCTTGATGAGCGAATGACCAACTCTGGTCAGCATGGGTTTGCCGCCGTATTCCAGAATCATATCTTCCGTAATCTTACCCGGTCGAATATCATAACCAATCGTCGCACCGGGCTGCTCAGCTAAGAAAACTTTGGCCAAAATCCCGCGCAGAACTGCTGGCGGTACGGTCTGACCTTCATTGTCCACGAAGAAAATACGATCACCATCGCCGTCGGTGGCAATGCCAAGATCGGCTTTCTGTGCCAAAACTTCAGTTTGCAAATATTTCAAATTATCTTCTTTCAAAGGGTCAGGATCATGTCCAGGGAAGGTGCCGTCGAACTGCCAATTCATTTTGTGCAGTTTGCAGGGCAGGTAGGTGAAAAGTTCGTCTAAATATTGTGCTCCCATGCCATTAGCCGTGTCTGCTACAATGCTAAATGGTTTAATCGTCACTACGTCGCTACCTCCCAGTTGCACCTTGGCTTCTTCATGTACCATATTTTCATGGTGAATTTTTTTCCCGGGCTGTGGTGCTGGTTTGAAATTGTCTTTCTCGATTAAAACGCGTAAATCCTGCAAACCGCTGGTGCCACTGACAGGCTTAGCGGACTCGCGTACGATCTTGAAGCCGTTATATTCAGCCGGATTGTGTGAAGCCGAGATCATGATGCCGCCGTCATAGTGGGGATAGCTGACAGCGAAATAAAATGTCGGTGTCGAGATCAGTCCAACAGCAATGACTTCCACCCCCTGATCCATCAAACCAGCCATCAGACGTTCTGCTAGGGCTGGCGACGACACGCGCATATCCTGACCAACGACAACTTGCAAATGCTCCTTCTTGCTTTGTTTTTTCAGCCAGACTGCATAAGCCCGCCCCAGAGCAAAGGCCACCTCTTCATTCACCTGAGTAGGATAGACCCCACGGATATCATAAGCTTTAAAAATAGTTGAATCTACTGTCATGATTTTTTACTGGCTAGCCAACGCAGCCAGCTCTCGATAATAGCACCAACGGTTAATAGATAGAGCACCGATGAAAAAAACCATCCAACGAAAGGCAACTGCTGCAAAATGATGATTATGATCAGTCCTAACATGATCTGCCACGGTATCGGCAAATCTTTGACTGACTTGAATCTCAAACCAAGTGCAGTCGTGACATAGAGACAAGCCCAAGCAGGGTAAAAATACCATGAAGCCAGATAGAGTGCACCGAGCACCAAACCAAGGGGTAACCCTATCAGCGTAATGATCAGCATGAGTGCCAAAAGCGGAGCGAAGACTAACCAAGGCAAGCCGTACCACAAACTTTTGCGTGAACGACTCAGCATACTATCAGCTACTTCCTGCCAGCGCTTAGCTCCCAGTCGCCACAGGATTAATGCTGTTAATAATAAACTGGCAAAATATCCCAGCCGTGCCAGCCACCAGTTCGAGTCACCAAAATTAATCAGCCACATGTGCTCATTACCAGCCGATAACAAGTCATAATTTTGATTGCCAGAAATAACAGCTCCTTTGGCTATCTGCGCCAGTTGTAAAGCTTGATAGCGCACATCGCCATTGATACGGGCCGTAGCGAGGATATGGAGCCCGCTGTTAAAGTCGTTGTTAATAGAAACATTCACATCTTTGCCGACATCAGAGGCTAGCAGCAGGTTGGTATACTTACCCTCAATTGATTCTGCCACGGGGCCCAGTACCGTCAAATTCGTAGCCAGTCCTGTGATCGACCCTTTGACTTGTGCGGTATCACGGATAGTTATCTGATCTGCTATGAAAGAAATGTTATGGCTGACCGTACCATATAGTTCAACTGACTGCGCCAACAAACGCACGTCACCATCAACGCTTCCATTGATTGTAGCTCGGCGGGCAAGGCCAATAATATCGCCGCTCACCGACCCATTCATAATAATATGATTGGCAGCCACGTAGAGATCGCCTATAACCTCACCATCAATCTGAATAACATTACCGGTCACATACATAGTTCCGAAATGCTTCTCCAATCGCGACAAGACGACCGTACCGGACGTCTGCTGAGTGGCTTTCGCTTCTGTCCGGACAGGATGCAGCACAAAACCAGTGAGAGGAAAAATCGTCAACAATAAGATAAAAAAAATCCGCTTCATACGACTATAAGTATAGCAAGCGAATTAACTAAAATCTAGGCTTTGCGCGCAACGGTCACAATATTAAAACCTACTTTCGTCTGTGATTCAAGCGTGAAACCAGCTGACGATAATAATCCCTTCAGCTCACCAGTAGTAAAAGCATGATAATAGCGCCATTGTTTCTTCTCGCCGACTCCCCAAGAGACAAAAAAATCATTCCAAGCAAGCTTACGGTTGAACCACTGAAAATAATTCTTCAGATAGCGCGACTGCCACAGCCACCAATTCGTCATCAGCAGATAACCACCCGGCTTCAGACCGTCATAAATCTTTTTCAACGTTTCTAAGCGGTCAGAGCGATCCACCAAATGCTGAAAAACCGCAATCATAAATACAGCCTGATACTCATTCGCTGGCAGCGTCATATTCGGTAACTCTCCCTGATCAAAAATCTGCTCCGGCCAGTGAGTTCGGGCCTGTGCCAGCAGATATCCATTAGCCTCAATACCGTGATACGATACATTGACAGTAGATAGGGCTTTTAGTAACCTGCCATTACCACAGCCGAGATCCAAAATACGGTCTCCCGGACGGATATACTTGGCTAAGATCTCCAGCTCCGGCCAGACACGTTTCTGACGCGTCTGATGAAATTCTGGAGCGATAGCGTTATAGCTCTCTCGTACTAATTGTTTGATCCAATTTTTTTTATTCATGTCCACAGTTGAAACTATAGTTCAAAGAATTCATAGCGATACTCCCACCACGCAGCTGGAGCTGTCTTCGCGTTTGCGCCAGATGTATAGCGAGTTCAGCATTGAGCCTCTGCCCAAATCTACCCTGATCGCGACCTATCGTCAACTTCTGGGTCAGAACGTTCTGACCGAAAACAAAGCTCTAGAACACCTGCTGGTGAAGCGAGCGGTCCGCACCTTATCCGGTGTGACGGTCATTACGGTCCTTACCAAGCCCTTTATTTGCCCCGGTAAATGCGTTTATTGTCCTACTGAGCCGAATATGCCCAAGAGCTATCTCTCGAACGAACCAGCGGCCCAGCGAGCCGTCAGAAATACCTTTGACGCCATCAATCAGGTTCAGGGACGTATACGGGCGCTGGAAAACAACGGCCATGAAGTTGATAAGTTGGAACTGATCGTCCTCGGCGGTACCTGGTCAGCCTATACCAAAGACTATCAGGAAAAGTTTATTCGTGATTTGTTTTATGCGACGAATGTTTATAAGGCAGGGTCAGGAATCGGGGTCAGGAATCAGGAAAAATCCACCGCGGACTCAGCCCCTGACCCTGACCCTCAACCCTTGACCCTGTCCGAAGAACAAACCATCAACGAAACTGCCCGCTATAGAATCATCGGTCTCACATTAGAAACTCGTCCTGATCATATCGATGAAGATGAAGTCAAACGTCTGCGCTATCTTGGCTGTACTCGTGTGCAACTCGGTGTCCAACATACTGATGACAAAATCTTAGAACTAATTCGTCGTGGTGATACTCTCGCGAATGCTATCAAGGCTACGAGATTGCTGAAGGAAGCCGGTTTCAAAGTTGATCATCATTATATGCCGGATCTCCCAGGCTCAACACCTGAGCATGATTTGGAAATGTTTAAGTATGTGTACTCCAGTGAAGATTTGCAACCAGACCAAGTGAAAATTTATCCCTGCGTCGTCAACGAGTATGCTCAACTGTGGCACTGGTTCAAAAACGGTAAGTATAAACCCTATGCTGAAAAGGAATTATATGATTTGTTAATGGATATCAAACGCATCACACCTCCCTACGTGCGTATCAATCGTCTGATCCGTGATATTCCAGAAGAGAGTATCATTGCCGGTAACAGTATTACTAACCTACGACAATATTTGCAAAAACAATTAGCCGAGCAAGGTGAATTCTGCCGCTGTATCCGTTGCCGTGAGCCGCGAGCTGATTCAAAAGATGTGCTGACAGCCGAGCTCAAGCATCGCACCTATCGTGCTTCACAGGGAACAGAACATTTCGTCAGCTTTGAAACACCTGACGAGAAAACTATCTACGGGTTTCTACGTTTACGTTTTAATGATGCACCAGAGGCTGACTTATTGCCTGAGTTGAAAGGAGCTTCATTAGTACGTGAACTCCATGTCTATGGTCAGATGACTATAGTAGCGCGAGATGACAGTCCGGTACAGCATATGGGCTTCGGCAAAAAGCTGATGGCAGAAGCGGAACGTCTATCTATTGAAGCAGGATATAAAAAAATCGCCGTCATCTCAGGGATTGGCGTCAGGGAATATTATAAGAAATTGGGGTATCGATTGGAAGGGACGTATATGGTGAAAGAACTTAAAAGTTAAAAGTCAAAGCTCAAAACTGCAAGTAAAAAGTTTAAAATTTTTAGGCTGAAATTTTTACTTTTGACTTTTTAGTTTTAAGTTTAAAAAAGTCCCGTCCTCCACCGCGCGATGCGATAGTGGAACGGGACTTTTTGCTAGCCGAAGCTAGGTTGGAGATATTTCGTCAGGCGGCCAGTTGCTCGGTCTTGCGCGGACGCAGGAGCTTGATGATGCCCACGAAGTCCAGCAGACGCATGATCTGATACGTCGGATCGATCTCGAAGGCGCGCTGGGCGAAGTTGGCGCTGCGGCTGTAGGTGTGATGGTTGTTCTGGAACAACTCTCCCATCGTCACCACATCCACCGGCAGCGAATTGCGCGAGTCGTCGTCCGTGTCGAAGTTGCGGTAGCCGTATTTATGCCCGCACCAATTCACGATGGCACCGTGCAGCGGTCCCATGGTCCAGGTCAGAGGCAGAAGAAACCACTGCCACGGAGCCGAGACGAAAAAGTAGTAGAACGCGCTGTAGGCCCCGATCCAGAGCAGACGTCCGATGGCAGATCCACCGAGCTTGTCCAGCGCCGGCCAGACAGGGAAGGTACCATCGTCGAAACGAGCCTCCGGCTTAATACGCCCATTGTTGATACCGGAGTATCGCGTCTTGGTCAGCCACATCATGGTGAAAGGATTGTCCACCCAGGAAGGCGAATGAGGATCCTTCTCCGTGTCACTGTAGGCGTGATGCTCGCGATGCAAGATTGCATAGGCGCGAGGGACCAGATACGACGAGCCCTGCAGGAACCAGGTCAGGAAATAGAAGGTCTTCTCCCAGAACTTGTTGACCGTGTACATCTTGTGGGCGGCGTAACGATGCAGGAAAAAGCTCTGCATGAAGACAGAGGAGATCCAATGGGCGACGAAAAAGATCGGAATCACCATGCGATACACTCCTTTGAGACAGGTGACTGTGGGACGGATATGCCCCATAGTAGTTGACGAATGTGAAAAGATCTAGCAAGAATGAGTATATCACAGAAAATCGTGGTAAAATACTGTGGTCATATTGTATGTATAATCTCTCCGCTTCCGAACTACGACAACTCAAGAAATTATCAACACCTGCCAAGATACAGGATTTTTTGAATACCTTACCGTTTAACTTTGAATTAGACAGAGATACCTGCCAGTCTCCGCGTCAGGTACTACAGAGCGGCACTGCCCACTGTCTAGAAGGAGCAATGCTGGCAACGCTGGCCTTACGACTCCAAGGACACAAACCATTGCTGATGGATTTGAAATCAATCAATGGTATCGATGACGATCATGTGGTGGCTTTATTTAAATTGCGCGGTCGGTGGGGTGGAATTACTAAAACTAATCACGCTGTCCTGCGCTATCGTGAGCCGGTTTATCTAACGTTACGTGAATTGGCGATGTCTTTTTTTCATGAATATTTCCTGCACAGCGGACGTAAGACCTTACGTAGTTATTCCATAGCTTTTGATCTGTCAAAATTTGATCGTCGTGGTTGGATGACAGCCGAGACAGATACTACCTATATCTCCCCTGCATTGGATCAAGCCAAGCATTATCAACTCCTCACTCCAGCTATGGTCCGAGGACTGCGTTCAGCTGATCCGGTGGAGATCGCCTATGGCAAAATCGTGGAGTGGAATAAGGACGGCTCGGGCAACTTTACGACTCGCAGGAAATAGGCTATTCTCTAGCCATTATGATATAAGATAAAAACCCGAAACTCGAAATCCGAAACTCGAAAAAAGCACCTTTTGCGAACCTGATGTACTCACGGGGTGAAGCAATCTAGCTCATCATATAACCCAAGCTAGACTGCCACGGCTGAGTACAGCCTCGCAGATGAATAAAATTAACTGTCTGTAAATTTATATCTCATGAACCCTACTCTCCAACAACAAGATCCCGAGATTGCCAAAATCATCACCGCAGAATTAAACCGCCAACGCGACGGTGCTGAAATGATTGCCTCCGAAAATTTCGTCTCGCAAGCAGTCCTCGAAGCTGCCGGCTCAGTGCTGACCAATAAATATGCCGAAGGCTATCCCAACAAACGTTACTATGGCGGCAATGAATTTATTGATCAAGCAGAAAGCTTAGCTATTGAACGGGCGCAAAAATTATTCGGCGCCGAGCATGTCAATGTCCAGCCGCACGCCGGCTCCCAAGCCAACATAGCAGCCTATATGGCAGTTGCCGGAATCGGAGAAACTATTCTCGGCTTCAGTCTGGCTCATGGCGGACACTTAACCCACGGTCATCCAGTAAACTTCTCTGGTAAGCTCTACAAATTTGTCCATTACGGAGTGCGACAAGATACTGAATTAATTGATTATGATCAGGTTCGTAGTTTAGCGTTAGAACATAAACCAAAGATTATTTTAGCCGGCGCTTCGGCCTACTCTCGTATTATCGATTTTGCCAAATTCAAAGCCATCGCTGATGAAGTTGGCGCTTATTTCATAGTAGATATGGCTCATATCGCCGGACTCGTAGCTGCCAAGCTTCACCCTGATCCGGTCGGTGTAGCCGATATCGTCACCACCACCACTCACAAAACCTTACGCGGTCCGCGTGGCGCTATGATCCTGTCGAAAACCAATGACCGTCTAGATACTGAAGGTAAAAAGAATCTAGCGCAGAAGATCGATTCAGCTGTATTCCCCGGAATGCAAGGCGGACCATTAGAACACATCATCGCCGCCAAAGCAGTGGCCCTCAATGAAGCGCTACAACCATCCTTTGTTGATTACCAAAAACAAGTTTTGACTAACTGTAAAATTCTTGCTGACACACTTCTATCCGGCGGTTTACGTTTAATCTCAGGGGGTACTGATAATCACCTAATTCTCGCCGATGTCAGTTCTCTAGGACTATCTGGCCAAGAAGCTGAAACCTTACTCCAACAAAGTAATATCTTTGTGAATAAAAACATGATTCCTTTTGATACTCGTAAACCAATGGACCCGTCCGGTATCCGTCTCGGTACAGCTGCTCTGACAACACGCGGTTTGAAAGAAGCTCAGCTAAAAACTATCGGTGAAACAATTCTAGGAATTCTCAAAGAAAGCATCACGCCGAATCAAGCCGCCGGTATCGTCGAAGATCTGATCAAAGAATTTCCACTCTACCCTAATTTGTAATGCACCCGTAGTGACAGGTCGCGACCTGTCACTACCCATACTTAATACCTATCCCAATGTCTACTCCCATTCCAATAAACCTCACCGCCGTCGCGGAACCATTACCGGATCCGCGTATTATCAACGGTAAGAAGCTGGCCGAGGATATCAAAGCGGAACTGCGTTCTACCATCCTCGCCGAGAAGCTGGAGCCAAATCTGGCCGTCATTCTCGTCGGTGATGATCCTGCTTCACATCTGTATGTCAAAATGAAAGAGGCTGCCTGCAAGCTGGTAGGCATCACCTTCCACAAATATCTCCTACCAGAAGCAGCCACGCTTGAACAAGTACATCACACGATTGACTGGCTTAATGACGACGAAGAGGTCGACGCTATTTTATTGCAGCTACCGCTGCCTGCTCATCTGTCAGAGGATGAGCTGGTGACTAGGATCAAACCAGACAAAGACGTAGACGGTTTCACCCAAGAAAATATCAAGCTGCTACTGGCAGACACTCCACGCCTGATCCCCGGCTTGGTCCTCGGTGTCATCAAATTACTTGAAGCCACCGGAGAAACGTTAACGTCAAAACAGGCCTTGGTCATCGCCAAAAGCCCCATCTTCACCGAACCTCTGGCTCACGTGTTACGTTCAAAAGTTGCTGCTGTAAAAACTATCGCTCCTGATGATCCCGAGTTGAAAGCTCACGCTGTACAAGCTGACATCATCATCACTGCCATCGGCCAAGCCAAAAGCATCACTGTCGAGATGATCAAACCTGACGCTATTGTCATTGATATCGGTATCAACAAGGATGAATTCGGAGCCACCGTCGGTGACGTTGACTTCGCTGCTGTCCTGCCTCTTGTCTCTCATATCACTCCTGTCCCCGGAGGTGTCGGCCCTATGACGGTGGCCATGCTTCTGTATAATACCGTTGTTTTAGCCCAGAACTTGACAAATACTGCAAAAGAGAGTAAAATATAGATATTACATTCTGTACCCTTTACGTCAGGAGGTACCCTAATGCTTGTCCGCGTCAGCTGGTATTCCTGCCAGCCACCCATCCCTGAGACTTTCATAGTCGTTCCCATAACGGGCAAGCAGTCTGCTCGAGCCATTGCTCGGGCCATTCTAACCCAGAGACATCGCCCAGGACGAGCCTACCACTTCGACTGGAAACCCGACAAAGTCGTCAGCGATCAAGAGGAAGAAAAATCTCGCACCTCGTGGCTAGAACACTCACAACCTCCAGAACGGTGACAGTAATCAGTCACCAACAAGAAGCCCCGACTCACACCGAGCCGGGGTTTTTTCATTTTTTATTTTTTTTGGTTATTGCGAGACTCGTACTCGAGTGAAGCAATCTCTAATACCTACCTTATAGCAAACTACTCAATAGATAGGCTAGACTGCTTCCCCTGTACCGATCGCGTAGCTCTGGTACAGGGTCGCAGAAACCAGTTAGAACAATCCCCTCTGCCAGTTCTGCATTGGTCCGACATCCTCGGCCGACTTCAAGCGATTGATATCATACTGTTTCACTTCACGTGCGGTGTGGGTATAGGCAGTAACCTTGTCTCCTTCCAGCTTCTGGATGTCAATCAGATCACGGATCGTCTTGCCTTCATCATTGATATAATCAATCGCCAACTGACGACCCTGCAACAAGGCTTTCTTCACCACATCGCCTACCAGCTCGCCTTTCTGCCAGCTGATCGGGATCTTCTCCTTCTTACCACCGGTGCTATACCAGATATTGCCGTGCGCCAAACCGTAATCATAGACCTCTTTGGTAACCTTTACATCATCGAGACAGTATTTGATCAAACTATCCCAGTCACCTGCCCGAAAATAGCGGATGGCGTCCAGTCCGTCTCCTGATTTGCCATAGCCTAATGTCTCATGAGCAACGGTATCTAATTTTAACCTGCGACCCAGCACGTTCGTAATCTCTTCTAGAATATCCAGATGGGGTAATTGGCCTAAATTAAAATTCGGGTAGTACGGTTGCAAGACAGTGAAGTCAAAATGCTTGCTGTTGAAGCCGATAATTAGGTCAGCAGCTTTTAACCATTCTAACATTTCGCCAAACTCGTGCTCTTTGAAACCACGATATTCATCGCGGGCGTAGGAATATACTCCACAGACAGAAACTTCTAACAAATGACTGTTGTGATGACCACCGACCTCATCAAAGGTTTTCTTGGTTTCTAAATCGAGGACAATTTTATCCGGCATATAACTTTCAACTTAATACTTACAACTACTTATAATTCGTGGATAGATGGCAAAAAACTCCGCTCCCCATCCGAACCGATCTGTATTATATCATTCTCATTGGAATAGGTATCCCCCGACAGCAACTTCTGATTGATCTCACGGACGAAATCTGATGGCTGATTGAGACTTAAGGCATACGATGAGCCAGAAATAGGATAGGACAGATACAGCCGACGCTTGGCGCGGGTGATAGCTACATAAAATAATCTCCGCTCTTCTTCAACGCCACCCGGCTCACGCAGCGCCCGCGGATGGGGGAAGGATTTGTCCGAGACGTTGATGATAAATACTGCGTGCCATTCCAATCCTTTGGCCTGATGCACCGTAGACAAGACTACACTGCTCTCATGTTTGATATCATCGGATCCGCGAATAGCGAAGTTCTCTTGCAGACTCATCTCCGCCAAGAACTCATGCAGATCTTTATAATTGTCCGCGAAGACCGCGAACTGCTCCAGATCATCGATACGCTGGCGGTAGTCAGCATAAGCCGCTGACAGATACTGACCATAGTCCGGCAGTAATGAACGGATGAGCTTACCGACGGTCGTGTCTTGTGGCTGATCCAAAATCTTATGCAACATTTTCGCCAGCGACTGCCAGCCAGCTGAAGCTTGAGCTGACAAAGACATATTCGCTTGGAGTGAGCCCGTTAAGGTCTCGGAGGTCAGGACGGCTTTCAGAATCTTCTGCGCCGCCACATCACCGATGCCCGGTTGCAGTAGTAACACCCGCAGCCAAGCAGCCTCATCCTGACTATTGGCAAAAAGTCGCAAATACGACAGCATGTCTTTGATATGCGCCCGCTCGAAGAATTTCAAACCGCCGCGCATCTCATACGGGATAGAGCGCTTATTTAATTGTAATTCTAGTTCTTGTGAATGATGAGCAGCTCGGAACAGCACCGCAATATTTGCCAAGTCTACGCCTTCACTTTCTAGTGCCAGGATCCGCTCGGCAATCCAGCCGGCCTCCTGACTCGGGTCTTGGGCTACCACCAGCTCTGGTTTGACGAACGAATCTTCTTTGGTAAAAAGCTCTTTACGGAACTGTTTAGTATTTTTTCCTATAACCTCATTGGCTAACTCCAAAATCTCCGGTGTAGAGCGATAGTTGCGCTCCAGACGATAGACCTGCCCGTCTGGAAACTGCTTGGGGAACTGTAAAATATTTTCTATCTGCGCTGCGCGGAAAGAATAAATACTCTGTGCGTCATCTCCCACTACCAATAAGTTGTGATGTTCGTCAGCCAAGAGACGGACAATCTGATCTTGGATCCAGTTGGTATCCTGATACTCATCGACGAGAATATAATCCCAATGCTTGGTGATGATCGGACGCCATTGCGGATTCTGTAAAAGCTTCAACCAGAAGATCAGTAAATCATCAAAGTCTAATGAGCCTGCCGCGCGTTTTTTGTTCTCATATTCACTGGCGACTTTCTCGATGAAATCAATTTCTTTCACCAGCTCCGGATACTTGATCTCAATCGCTTTCTCGATCGGCTGACCGGAGTTGCGGCTGAAGCTGATGACATCATGGACCAGAGCAGCACTCGGCTTCTTCACCGTTGGTTTGCTGCCAACTAGATCTTTCATGGCCGTCTTGATCAGAGAATGACTATCATCAGTATCAAGGATGGTGAAGTTCGGCTTCAGGCCCAAGAGCTTGCTGTACATGCGCAAGAGGCGATTGGCAGTAGAATGAAAGGTCCCGCCCCAAAACTGTTTGTGACCGCCGCGTCCTTGGAGCAACTGATCAGCTCGTGACATCATTTCTTTGGCCGCTTTATTGGTGAAGGTCAATAGTAATATTCTGTCTTTGGCAAAACCATTATCTATTAACCACGACAAGCGATAGATCAAGGTCCGCGTCTTACCAGATCCTGCGCCAGCCAAAACTAAAGCCGGCCCGGGTTTGCTTTCCACCACGGCCAGCTGTTGTTCGTTCAATTCTGCAGAATAATTGATGATTGATTTTTCCATTTCTGTTATAGCGTTCCCCCATTATAGCAGGCAAGGCTGATTATTCAATGCTCACAAACACTCCACTCCAACCTTGACCAATTAAGATAAATATCCTATGCTAGTTTTCCTCTTTGCCCGCCCGTTGAGTACGTGATTTGTCACCAGCTGAACAACGCTTAAGCTACGTCCAGCGACAACACGGCTCAAACGGGTGGGCAACTATTCGGGCTGCGGGTCTCGCCAGAGACTTGCAGCCCACCTTTTTTACCGCTACACTACGGAGGCACAAATTTAAAAGGACAGGTCAAGCCCTGTCCCTACAAGCAGCTTCATCTTCCTAATTTCTATTTTCTAATTGCATCTCCCTTTTCTACTAACTACTCACTACAAACTACTAACTTCCACATGTCCCTCTCTCTCGGCATCGTCGGCCTACCCAACGTCGGCAAATCAACACTCTTCCAAGCCTTAACCAAAAAAAAGGTTGATGCTTCCAATTACCCTTTCTGTACCATCGATCCCAACGTCGGTGTCGTGGCTGTACCTGATGAACGTTTAGACAAATTAGCCGTCATGTCCAAATCCGCCAAAGTAGTACCAACGACGATTGAATTCGTGGATATCGCCGGTCTGGTCAAAGGTGCGTCACAAGGTGAAGGATTAGGCAATAAATTTCTCAATAATATCAAAGACGTCGATGCTATCGTGCAGGTGGTACGAAGCTTCGAGCACGCTGATGTCATCCACGTGCACGGCAAGGTCGATCCGAAAAACGACCAAGAGGTTATTAATCTAGAATTAATCTTGGCTGACTTAGAATCCGCCACCAATCGTCTCTCCCGTGCTAAAGCGCAAGCCAAAGGCGTTGTACCCAAAGAAGCTCTGGCTGAAATAGCCGTGCTTGAACGCGTGGTCAAACACTTGGAGGAGAATAACTTAGCCAGTTCACTGGAACTAACTGACGAAGAGCGTAAGATTATCAAAAGTTTAAACCTGCTAACACTGAAGCCCATGCTCTATGTCATGAACGTCGATCAAGAACAACTGCAGCAGCCGATGGATTTACCTCCTGATGCTATCCGTATCTGTGCCAAACTGGAATCAGAGCTGGCAGAACTATCTGATGAAGAACGCGCTGAATTTTTACAGGAATTAAAATTACACGCTTCAGGCTTGGACGATCTCATTGCTACCAGCTACAAGCTACTAAACCTGCAGACCTATATAACGACCGGGCCAGAAGAAACCAAAGCGTGGACGATCACCGTCGGGACTAAGGCACCGCAGGCAGCTGGCGTTATTCATACTGACTTTGAAGCCGGCTTCATCCGTGCTGAAGTAGTCAACTGGCAAGAGCTATTAACTGCTGGCAGTTGGTCCGGTGCACGAGATATTGGCAAGCTGCGCATGGAAGGTAAAGACTACGTTATGCAGGATGGGGATGTGGTACACTTTCATTTTTCTCAAAAATAGCAAGACTCTATCGCTTCAATCCTCCCCTGAATCCCCTCCTTTTGAAAGGAGGGGCGAGGGGTGGATTAGAAACTTCAGCAATAATCAAAACATGTCGACACTGGCTATTTACAGAAGCATAGCTGATTGACATTTTAACTTGTCAGGAGTACAAAGACCTCGGTTCTTTGATATAAAATCTACTCTCATCGAGGGGTGACAACTATGAGACGAGCCGCTATCGGTGACATGACGAAGCAACGGGCTTATTTGGAAAAACGGGGTATCATCATTCCTCCCTCTGACCCGGCAATTGGTAATCTGGCAGACTACATCCAACAACCAGAAGTCAGTCGAAATAAAGTTCGACCGTCTCGGCGCGTTGCTGAGGTCAAGAAAACTCAAGCTCTTTGGATCGGAAAAAGGGTCGTAGAAACCAAAACCGGCAGACAGGGAGTTGTGAAGTATCTCACTGTCCGTCGCAAACTGTGCTACGGACAATACAGCGTCAACGTTGGGTATTCCATCTATCTGGCCAGGGTCGACTGGGACGATGGCGGGTTTCACGCCGGACTGTCTGTTACCGAGCTCACCGTGATCAGCGCAAAACCAAAACCCTCAACCAAGGCCTCCACGTGAGGCCTTTTTCTTTACCAAAATATTGACCACGTTAGATAGCTTGCATCTAACGTGGTTGACAAAAGCCTTTTTCTGTGCTAAACTGTATGTAGTTCGTTCTTTAGAACAGTCGACAACCCAACCAATCATCCCTTCTAGCTTCGGCTACGGGATCAAAAATAAATTCGTTGCGGCACACGCGACACGTTAGTACAACTGAATCAAAGTCTGTCTCATCCAGAGATCAGACATTCGCGGACCCCGACTTCCATGCTTTGTCGGGGTCTATTGCTACTCACGTTTAGGACGTGGCGCGTCAGCGTCATTTCCGAACCGAGCTAAGATCGGACGTCAGCGGACCTAATCCCCCAAGGATTGCCGTTGGCCCGCATCTTAACTCGGTCTTTTTTTAAAAAAATCCCCTCCTTTTTAAGGAGGGGTGGCCTTTAGGCCGGGGAGGTTATAACAACTTCTGCGTAATATCCGCTGGTATCTCTACACCCATGTGCTCATAGCCACGCTCTGTCACGACCCGGCCACGCGGTGTGCGAGCGAGAAATCCTAACTGCATTAAATACGGCTCGTAAATTTCTTCAATAGTCCCCATGTCTTCCTGCATGGCAGCGGCCAGCGTCGTGACGCCGACAGGTCCGCCACTAAATTTTTCTATAATATTGGTCAACAGCTGGCGATCAAGCTCTTCTAAACCAGCGTCATCAATACCCAGCAAAGCCAACGCTTCTTGGGTTTGACGTAGCGTCACTCTGCCACCGTCGCCTTTGACTTGGGAGAAGTCACGGACACGTTTCAGAATACGATTAGCCACACGCGGAGTAGCGCGACTACGACGGGAAATTTCTAAGGCCGCGTCTTCATCCAAATCAAGCGCTAATATCTGCGCCGAACGTTTGACGATATCAGCAATCTCATCTTTGCGATAAAAATCCAAGCGATAGGTAGCACCGAAACGATCACGAAGTGGCGAAGAAAGTAAATTGTATCGTGTTGTCGCGCCAACGATGGTAAAGCGTGGTAAATCTAAACGCACTGTCTGCGCGCTTGGTCCTTTGCCTAATATTAAATCAATAGCGCAGTCTTCCATAGCTGGATATAGTATTTCCTCAATGACTTTATTCAACCGATGAATCTCATCAATGAATAAAATATCACCGGCCTGCATGTTGGTCAGGATAGCAGCCAAGTCTCCTGCTTTAGTAATAGCCGGACCGGAAGTGGTTTTAATATTAACACCCATTTCTTTGGCAATAATATTCGCCAAGGTCGTCTTGCCTAATCCGGGAGGTCCGTAGATCAAGACGTGCTCAATCGGCTCTTCGCGCTGCTTGGCTGCCTGCAGGAAAATAGACAAATTACTTTTGACCTGAGTCTGACCGATGTAGTCATCAAGGCTGCGTGGACGCAACGTCAAATCCCACGTCTTATCCTCAGGTTGCTCATGGACACTTAATTTTGAGATGATATCAGCCATAATACGGTTACCTTAGCACTAAATAGGGCTGATTTCAACCTTATGATGTGTTGTGCAGAATTGTTACCTCCCCTTTTCCAAGGGGAGGACAGGTGGGGTGAAATCAAAAGGAATCACCATTTCGTGACCCCTTTTGTTTATTACTATTGCCGTGGATTAATTCCCCACCGGTAGCTTATTCAAATTACTATTGCTAATCCCCAGCGCCAGCTTGCGCATCAGCTGATAAGCCTGATCGCCGTTACCAAGGAAGTAACGATGTCCGTCAACAGGATTAATATACCACGCTTCACCTTTATGATCTGCCTGTATGAGAATTCTACCTGCCAATTTTTTTACCAAGGCTGCATTTACTTTCACCTTTGGCGAACCAAGTGGTGAGTAGCCGTTGCGAACCTCTTGTCCGTCAGTGTAGCTGTCATTATCGCTATCTATGTTGTACGGATCAGTACCAAGAGCCGACTCCAGCTTATCAGCTAAGCCGTCATGATCACTATCAATGTCTCCTTTCAAAATATCATCCCACAGGACACCGACCGGAATCTGCTCCAAATCTTTATTGCTGATTCCTAAGCCAAAGCTACGCAGCGCTTCATAGGCTCCCACACCATCTTGCATATAGAAACGTCGACCACCGACAGGATCCACATACCAAGCTTCACCTTTTTCTTCGATCTGCAACAATAATCGTCCACGGAGTTTATTCACCAGCGAAGAATCTGTCTTGGCCAGACGATTTTTTTCTCTGTCGAGCACACCGTTTCTAACCTTGCTGCGCTCTACAATCTCTTTTTGATTGTTTAACTCTATTGGAACTGGTCCGAACGAGGTTTTAAAATAATATGCTCTTACATAAATATTACCGATACTTCTGTCGGTTGTCTCTCGCGTAGAAAAATTATACTGATAGTCTGTGCTTGGCTTCAGGTCTGTTAGGGTAACCTGATGATTCGTACTAGCTGTATCACCTAATACTTGTCGAGCACTAAATAGACACCCTTCAGTTTCAAAACAGGGCGTTACATTATAATCTAAATCACTATAGACGGCCCTGCTTGTAGTCCAAGAAATAACAGCCGAATTACTAGTTATTTGATCAACTTTTACATCTGAAATCATATTAGGATCCACATCACCTATTGGATCCGGCTCTATAACTGGTAAGGGAGTGACATCAATAACCGGATCTGTCGTGACTACCGTCAATGTCACTGATTTCTGTATCGGTTTACTAAGATTTAATTGGGCCTCAATGTGATACGTATAAGTGTCAGCCGGATAAAGTGGCAAGATAACACTATGATCAATTGTTAAATCTTTTGAGGTCTGGGCGCGATCCATGTCACAGAGAAAATTCGACACGCAGGGTTTAGTTGGTCGATAGCTGACCTTGCTGGCAGTCGGGATATTAGTCTTCCAAGTAACTGTTGCGCTGTAAGAATTTTTGATTGTGGTCTTGATATCAGAAAAAATAATCTTTTCACTGTCTGGGATAGGAGACATCTCCTGATTATTTGTTCTGAAATTTTGAACAGCAGAAACTCCTGTGGTGTTTGTATTACCAGCCATGATCAGATATTTATAATCGGTATTCGCGGAAAGATTAGGAATAAAAAGTGAGTTACTCGTTGTCAGAACCGATAGACTGTCGAGATCAAGGCCTGCCACCTCGGCTACCGCACCGACTTTGTCAGGCCAATAAAACAGCAAACTCTGGGTTGGGTCTGCTGTCTTCCATGATAGTACCACCGACTCCTTGCTGATTTCAGAAGCAGAGATATCAGTAATCGGCAGTGTCTGATACAGAGGATCAAGAGGAGCTACGATGACATCCTGCGTTAACGTATTATTGGCCTCGTTAGATTCAGCCAATGAATTTTGCGAATCAATGGTGAACGTTAGTTTCTTGGAACCGGTACTGGTAAAGAAACCAATATATCTGAATTCAAAATCATCGCCTGACTGTAATGACGCATCAGTGGATGATGCACCAATGGTATTATATTCACCCCCAGGGATTATAAAGCTTACTAGGACAAAATCCTGCAAAGATTTACTAAGATCTTCTGCGGCTTTGGCGTCAGCAAGCTTAGCCGCAGGATCACCATTCGCATAGTGTCCTTTCAGAGAGAAAGAGGTAAGAGCAAATACCTGCGGTATAGCTGTCTCTGAGTCAATGGTTAAAGAAACCAAACTCAAATCCGGAATCCCGGTCGCTCCTGCCGCCAGCGGTGTCAAAATCATGCTGAACAACAGTATCAGACCACTGACGCGCGCAAGTATATGTTTCATAGGAGCGACCTACAAGAGGTTAGTTAATTTTTAGAGTGTTATATATTATTGAGCAGCGTCTGTCTGTAATTCTCCCACATCAATCTTACGCAAGTCATTATTAGTCGCTCCCGTAGATAAATATTTCATTATCTTATAAGCCTGCGCTCCATTACCGAGGAAGTAGCGTTTACCATCTTTGGCATTTACATACCATGAGTTACCGTTTTTGACATTCAAGACAATACGTCCTTTAAGATTTTTTTGTAATGTAGGATCAACTGCAACTTTTTGCTGACCCAGAGGCGAATAATTATTAGTTACTTCCTCACCGTCTTTGAAGCCGTCGTTATCACTGTCGGGATTGGCCGGATCGGTTCCAATAGCTGTTTCAGTACTATCAGCAATGCCGTCGCCGTCAGTATCTATATCAATAACTTTTGGATCTGTGCCAACAGGGATCTTGGCCAAATCTGTTTCAGAAATACCAAGGCCGAAAGCTTGCATGGCTTTGTAAGCGCTATCACCGTCTTTGAAATAATATTTCTTACCAGTAATTGGGTCGATATACCAGACCTCTCCATTACCTTCTACTTGGAGCAAAAGCTCACCTTTGACACGATCGGTTAATCTCTTATCTGTTGGTTGAGCCAAGCTTTTTTCCCGTTCAATCAATTTACTTTCGAGCTCAGATATTCTCAGCTCTAATCTCTTAATACGCTCACGCAGAGCCTGCTCATCTGAGGTTACAGGAAGTGGCTTCTTCGGTAATGGACGTTTATCATCCGTCGGTTTGGTCCCATCGGGCAAGATCACTGGTGTAGTATCATCAGCGTGAGGTGTTTCAAATTCTTTGTCTCCTTCAGAATTTCTACCTACGCCGCGAGTATCGAAATCTTTCACCTCAGAACGCGCTACAGAGCCATCTTTCGCTGTACTAATCACA
Source organism: uncultured Gammaproteobacteria bacterium (assembly GCA_964517065.1). GTDB lineage: Bacteria > Patescibacteriota > Patescibacteriia > UBA1558 > 2-01-FULL-52-15 > CAYYYA01. The sequence continues at coordinate 38,028 of CAZFBK010000003.1, read as the reverse complement.
TAGTAACGATATTTTTTGTTGGAAATTAAATTACGCAAATTTACTTCATGATTGGTACGAACTTTTTCATCGTAAGCTTTCAACCAGTTTGAGGTTGAAGTAGCAATCAAAGAAATGTGAGTTGAACTTGAAGTATCCATCGGCATGTAATATACCACCCCTTTGGACTCTATGTTCGTTCTCCATTTGACTACGGCACTTTGGAACGTAATACCAGTTGCAGTTAAGTCTTTAATTTCAATAGTATTGCCATCGCGTGTTCCTGAGACATACTGATTTCCGCTCCACGAATTATTATTTTCATCGAACTCGGTTACAGAATTTTGAGGATCAACGGTAAATTTCATTATATGCTGACCAGCTGTAGCCACCCATGGTATTCGTGTTTCAGCCCGACCACGTCCATAGACATCAAGAGCTCCCATAACAGCACTACCAATTAATTGTCCATCTACGGATAGAGCGACTGTAGTTGCAGGAGACGGTGCGTTGCCGTGATTATCGACTGCTATTCTGAATTCAAATTTTGTTCCCGCTGCGACAGTATCTGTAGAATAAAGTGCTTCTGTACCACCATTGATACTAGCGTTAATATAGGGAATATAATAATCAGGTATCGACGCTGTAGACGTGAAGGTCATGGTCGATGAACGTACAGTAGTACCGGTTGCATTAGTACCAGAGACATAGAACTCATATTCTTGTCCTGGTACTAATTCGTTGGTACCGCTGATGTGTTCTAAAACCAGCGTAGTGTCCAATCCGCTCTGCATCATTATCCAGTCGCTATCACTGACCTTTTTATAGGCGATCCAGGTAGTAGTCGGCTGATTGGTACGCCAATGCACACCTGCACCATTTATACCAACTTCCTTAGTAATGTCATATATTGTTAATGTTGAAGTTCCTCCTGTTCCGCCTCCGCCACCAGTACTACCATCTTCAATGTTAGAAGTGGCGGCCATCGTATAATTAAAGAAAACAAATAGACCCATCAGCATAACTGTGAGTCCAAAGATCGAGAAGGCGCTCTTTTTCATATAGATTGTTTTTTATTTTTGTTTTAGCCCCTCTATTTTTGAGGGATTTCGATGAATTTCTTAGGAAAATCATCATTTATAAAGGTATTGTAGCATATTTTTTTGCTTTTGTCAAAACTATTGGAGTATTACCCCTCCTTTACAAGGAGGGGTACGGGGAGGTGTTGATCTATTACTAACAATAACAACTAAAGAACAGGCACCCCACCTCGCCTCCCCTTAGTAAGGGGAGGTAAAATCATGCTAATTAACCTCGTCAATAAACTAATTGTCTTCTTCGGCATCTAAATAGCTGATTATCTCCTCAACCACCCCGTCAATATTATAATAAACCTCATCATTATCGAAACGTAAGGTGATAATATTAAACGAACTAATGTATTCTTCACGAATTTGATCGTGTAACTCACCTTCTGCTGTATAATGTGAGTCACCGTCCACTTCAATAGCTAGGCGCTTCTTGGGGCAATAGAAATCTACAATATAGGGTCCAACTCCGTGCTGTCGTCTGAACTTAAACCCACATAGCTGTTTATTACGTAGCTCATTCCAAAGTATAGCTTCTGCTCTTGTTTGATTCGCCCTTTGTTCTCGACGCAGCGCTGTTTGCTGAATTCTGTTATATAGTACTGCCATATAAATTTTGATTGATGTTTTTTATATGGAGTTTTACCCCTCCTTGGTAAGGAGGGGATTTAGGGGAGGTGAGAATGACCCCACCGCTCTTCCCCTTGGCAAGGGGAGGTATTCGTGCTTCTATACTGTACATAATAAAAAACAAGGAACCGTAGTCCCCTGTTTTTTACTTTTAAGCTGTAGTTTTCAGTTTTGACTTTTGAATTTTTACTTTTACAGCAATACCATCGACGCCAGCTCATCATTACTCTCCTTGAAGCGCATCAGACGTACACCCTGTGTGGCGCGGCCGAGGATAGATACTGACTTGATCGGCATACGAATGACTTGAGCCATCTTGGAAATGATAATGGCATCACCCTCCTGCTTGCTGCTGACGATACGAACAGCGCGGATCTCACCGGTTTTGTCGGTGATATTGGCAGTCTTGATACCAGAGCCGCCACGTCCTTGAACTTTGTATTCTTTCACCGGCGTACGTTTGCCGTAGCCCTTGCTCATGACGACTAATAGCTGTTCGCCACTCTGAATCTCACCTTCTGGCAACAAATCCATACCAACGATAGAGTCCTTACCTTTCAGGCGCATACCACGGACACCGGCAGCGTTACGTCCCATCTCTCGGACGTCTTTTTCTTTGAAACGGATAGCCTGTCCATGAGCCGAGACCAGCATGATATCGTCTTTGCCGGAAGAAAGTTTAACCCATTGCAGACGATCGCCATCGTTCAAGCGCAGAGCGATCAGCCCAGAACGGCGGACATTAGTAAATTTATCTACCCCTACTCGCTTAATCAAACCCTGCTCCGTCACCATGACGAGATATTTATACAATCCCATGTCAGTACCTTGGAGAATAGAAGAAACTTTCTCCTCCGGTCCGAGCTGCAGGAAGTTGACGATATTCTGACCCTTAGCAGTGCGCGAAGCTTGCGGTACTTCGTAGGCTTTCAGCTGGAAGACGCGACCCTTAGTAGTGAAGAACATCAGATCATCATGAGTATTCGTCGAGAAGAAATGTTCGACATCGTCTTCTTCTTTGGTTGTCAGACCGATGACACCCTTACCACCACGTGATTGCGTCTTGAAGGTCTCTGGTGGTACGCGCTTGATATAGCCGTCATGAGTTATAGTGACGATGGTTGCTTCATTCGGAATCAAATCTTCAGCCGACATCTCACCAATACCAGCTTTGATAACTTTGGTCTTCCGCTCATCACCGAATTTTTCTTTCACTTCCAATAACTCAGTGATGATCATCTTTAAGATCTTCTTAGGACTCTTCAGTAAATCAATCAACTCTTCAATTAAAGCATGTTTTTCTTTCAGCTCGCCTTCGATCTTCAGACGCTCCAGATTCGCTAAACTCTGCAGACGCATTTCCAAGATAGCTGTGGCCTGACGGTCAGATAGCTTGAAGCTTTTCATCAAATTTTCCTTGGCTACTTCTTTATCTTTGGAAGCACGGATAGTTTTGATGACGGCATCGATCTTGTCCAAGGCCATTTTCAAACCTTCAAGGATATGCGCGCGGTCTTTAGCTTTTTCTAATTCAAATTCAGTACGACGACGGACAACCACATCGCGATGCTTGAGATATTCGTCGAGGATGTTTTTCAGATTTAGGACACGAGGTTGGATGCCATCGACCAGAGCCAAGAGATTAGCATGGAAGGTCTCCTGCAACTGGGTATATTTATAAAGGTTGTTCAGAACTTTCTTCGGATAGGCGTCTTTCTTCAGCTCGATAACGATACGCACTCCCTCTCGATCGGACTCATCACGCAGGTCTCTAATACCCTCTACCTTCTTATCACGGACTAGGTTAGCAATAGCTTCCACCAAGGTAGATTTGTTCACTTGATATGGGATGGAGCTAATGATGATACGGAATTGGCCATTGGACATCTCGTCGATATTGGCCTCACCACGCATGACGATACCGCCTTTACCAGTTGTGTAGGCAGCTTTGATATCATTCTGTCCATAGATGACACCGCCAGTCGGGAAGTCAGGTCCTTTGACGAACTGTAAGAGATCTTCCACGGCGCAGTCAGGATTCTCAGAAATATAGACAATAGCGTCGACTAATTCTGTCAGATTGTGCGGCGGAATATTGGTCGCCATACCGACAGCAATACCAACACTACCGTTCAACAATAAATTCGGTAATTTTGCCGGCAAGACTGACGGCTCCATATGAGAGCCATCATAGTTCGGCGTGAAGTCTACGGTATTTTTTTCTATATCCAAAAGTAATTCTTCAGCAACTGGTTTCAGCTTGGCTTCGGTATACCGCATAGCAGCAGCACTGTCACCGTCCATGGAGCCGAAGTTTCCCTGACCGTTGACCAGTTGGTAGCGCATGGAGAAGTCCTGTGCCATACGCACCATCGTTTCATAGATCGCACTGTCGCCATGAGGATGATATTTACCCATCACTTCTCCGACTACGGTAGCGGACTTACGGAATTTCGCACTTGGACGCAAACCAATATTCCACATGGCATAGAGTACGCGGCGATGTACCGGTTTCAAACCATCACGGACATCCGGCAAAGCACGGGCGACGATAACACTCATAGCATAGTCCAGATAGGACGTCTGCATTTCTTCCACCAAGGACTGATTGACCAGCGTCTCACCTTGAAGCGCCGGTGTTTGGGTAGTTAATTTTTTATCTGATTTTGCCATAGTTATAATGTTGGTGCTGATGGATCACTGCTGGTAGCCGTGTTTGGTTTTGAAATTGGAGCGGCTGATGTCGTTGTCGGGGTAGTAGTGCTGAGCGCCTCCAATACTGTACGATTCTGCTCTAAAATATCTAAGAAGTCTTGGTTCGACTTATTTATATTTTTCAATACCTGTTCGCGCTTGGCAGTGGCAGCGTCATTATTAAACCAATAATACAGAGCTCCTGCTCCGCCGATTACTAATATCGCGGCTAAGAGGATAATGAGAAATAATTGCTTTTGTTGGTTGGGCATGGAAATAAATTTCAAGTTTCAATATTCAATAATCAAGATTCAAACAATAAATAATAAACATCTAATAATTAAATTTCTAAACAGTGCTGTTTTTTGCTATTTATTATTTACTATTAATTATTGTTTGATGTATTGTAATTTGATTATTGATTATTTTTATACAGTAAGTACTACGACTTTAGTATCTTCCGCCATCAAGTCCTTCTTAGTGATCTTAAACTTATCAACTGTTTCTTGGGCTGTGTTGTATTCTTTGAAAAAAGCTTCTAACGGCTCCAGCCCTTTGCTGCCGCTAATCTTGTAATACGCCGGAATGACGATGCGCGGCTCCAGCTGATTGATCAGAGTGGCCGCTTCTTTGGCATTCATCATCTCTCCGCCACCGATCGGGATGAGCAGGATATCCACGCCATCGATGCCATCGATGACAGCTGCATTCAGATCTTTACTTTTCACCGGTCCGATCCAAGCTACAGTGATGCCTTCCATATCCAGACGATAGACCGAAGCAGATAGACTATCTCCCAGACCATTTACAAAGACATTTTTGACTTCGTACTCACCCGGAGAATCTATGACAAATGTCTCCTCGCCGACACAGGCCAGATCTTCTTTGGTCTTCTCGTGACTGAGTAATAAGAGGTCAGTGTTCGTCTTGCGCAGTTTAAAATCAGAGGCATCATACGTCGGATCGAATATGACAGTAGCAGCTCCTTCTGTTAGTCGAAAACAGCCGTAGCCAGACCAGGAAATTTGCATAAATATAGCTCAAAAATTATCAATTTTAACCTTACAATATTAGCACAATTACCTATGCTCGTAAAGGCTAAATAAGAGCAATTTATAGACAGTGGAATCTACTTCTATCCTTCTGCGAGGCCGTACTCGGCCGTGGCAGTCCAGCCTGTCAATTCTCATAAACTAGATTGCTTCGCCTTGAGTACAAAACTCGCAAATGGTTTAACGATTGAGTTCATCACTTTTGACTTTACAAAAAAAAGAACCCCGACTCTCCTCCATCACCGCATTGCGCGATAATGAATTTGAGTCGAGGTTCGGAGGACTACTACCAAAGTGTCTAAAGAAGCACACAGTGTCTTAGCCCTGAGAACTAACTTACGGAGACGAGGGTAGGACTGTTAGAGTCGAAACCATTAGCGAACCAGCGGTAGACCCATGCCCACCCCAAGCCATCCCAGTAGATGTAGCGAAGACCGAAGTCTCCATTAGGGGCGCGATAGATTGTCCCCCAGAAGCAAATCCCCTTACCCTTCCAGTCGTCGGGGATCAATTCCTGATGCGCCAGAAGGTAGTCCATCAGGTTGGCGTTCATGACGGGCCGACCCTTAAGCTTCTCACGAAGCTCGGTGCCCATGATGACCCTGCCGTACTTCTGACCTTGGTCCAGGTAAAGAGCGACCTTGGTCGTATCCCACTCAAAGTCGCAATCACCCGAGACGTGCTCTTCGACCGGCCAGCTGTAAGGACAGTACGGTGCGGCCTCGAGATTAATAACATGCGTAGCAGTCATGATATCCTCCATGTGCGGTAGATTCTCCAACCGAGAACTTGTTGCCACCAACGATTGGCGGACACAAGACTCGGTTCGAGAAATAGGGAATTGAGATGAAATGAACTTAATAATATTATATTAACATATATTTATATAATTGTCAATAGTATTATAGTCAAATTTGGCTAATATAAGCTATTAATAATAGTAATCTCCGCTAATATTAGCCACTAATGTCATTGCGAGGTCTGTAATCAGACCGAAGCAATCTGTCACTATAATGACGGATTGCTTCGTCGCTTCTGCTCCTCGCAATGACAGTCTGGGGTGCTATTTTTTGCTTTTTACTTGTATTTTTGACTTTTGACCTTTGACTTTTTACTTACTTCTGTGTATACTCATCCCACATAAATAACGGTCTATATGAGCCAGAGAAAAGGCTCTTCCCTAGGCCACTGGGCGTAGATTAGTAGATTCGTAGATTAGTAGTTTGATGGCGGGCTTTGCCCTCTACCACGCTACCAACCTACCACGCTACCAACCTACAAACGGTTAACGATCAACTCCCTTGCGAGCCTTATGGTCGTGAGGATTTTTTAGAAAGAAATACTATTGTGCCTACCAAGAAAACCGCAGACAAGACACTGTCAGTGACCAAAGGTCATATGATGGATGAACTGCTGCAACAGCAAGATCTCGTGAAGATTCCGAAAATCGGTGACCTCGTTGAGGGTACCGTTATTAGCGTTAGTAAGAATGAAGTGTACCTGGACCTCAAAGGCCTGACCACCGGTGTCATCCGCGGTAAAGAAATCGATGATGAGTCTGGTGAATCAGAAAAATTAGCTATTGGTGATGTCACCTCTGCTACTGTCCTCGACATGGAGAACGAACGCGGTGAAATGGAACTGTCCTTCCGCATGGCCGGACATCAGAAAGCGTGGGATCGTCTGGAAAAACTCATGCGTGACGAAACGATCGTTGAGTCTCGTGTCATCGATGCCAATAAAGGCGGTCTGATGGTCAAAGTCGGTAATGTCATTGGTTTCTTGCCAGTGTCACAATTAACAACCGAAAATTATCCTCGTATTGAAGGTGGCGATAAGAATAAAATCCTATCGTATCTCAAGACCTTTACGAATAAAATCATGCGCACCAAGATTATTGATGTGTCAGAAAAAGATGAGAAATTAATCGTCTCTGAGAAAGCCGCTTGGGATGAGAAGCAGCGCGCTGCCCTCTCTGGTTATAAAATGGGTGACAAGGTCAAAGGTAAAATTACCGGCGTGGTTGACTTCGGTGCTTTCATCGAATTCGGCGAAGGCCTCGAGGGTCTGATCCACATTTCAGAATTAGCTTGGCAGAGAATTGACGATCCAAAAACGGTTGTGAAGGTTGGTGATACCGTAGAAGCCGAAATTATTTCCCTTGATGACACCAAAGTTTCTCTCTCTATGAAGAAGCTGAAGATGGACCCTTGGCAAGAAGTCGCAGCCAAATACACCATTGGCCAGAAGGTCAAAGGTAAGGTTCTCAAAATCAATCCATTCGGAGCTTTCGTTGAGCTCGATCAGGAAATCCATGGTTTGGCACATATCTCTGAATTAAGTGATAAGCCCATCAAGAATCCAGAAGAAATCGTCCGCGCCGGTGAGACGTATGATTTCCGTATCCTAACTATCGAACCAAAAGAGCACAGACTCGGTCTATCTCTGCGTGCTCCTCGTCCAGCTAAAGTAAAGAAAGAAACGAGCGAAGAAGCTGCTCCAGAAAAAGCTGCCGAAGAAAAGACTAAAACTGCCACTGAACCTGTCGAAGAGCCAAAAGCCTAAATCTAACGGTAGACTTTTATCTCACGCTCCCGCTATAATAGATTGAGTAGTACATCTTATCAATCACATTACTAAGGCCTATACTAATAGGCCCTTGGCCTATGAATAAAATTATCAAAAACATTGCTCTCTATCTCGGTATCTTATTAATCTTGGGCGCGATACTAGCTAGTTGGCAAGCCAATAAAGGCATAACCACTCAAACGGATATCGGCACGCTGGTCCAAAAGATCAACGCCGGTGAAGTCAAACAGCTAACGGTCCAAGGTGACACGGTGAAGATTGATCTCAATGACGGCAAAAAAGCCGAGACTCACAAAGAGCCAACTGAATCACTCAGTACGTTATTGAACAACCTCGGTGTGGCTCCAGATAAATTAGCTACTCTGAATATCCAAGTCAAAGAAGATAATGGTGTAGGATTCTGGGCAGCCAATGTCTTACCGTTTGTTTTACCGATACTAATCCTCGGTGCTTTGATCTGGTTCATGATGCGTCAGGTGCAAGGTGCCAATAATCGCGCTATGATGTTTGGCCAGAGTGGCGCCAAGCAGAACGTACCGAATGACAAAACGAAAGTCACTTTCAAAGAGGTGGCTGGTGCCACCGAAGCCAAACAGGAATTAGTCGAGGTGGTTGATTTCTTGAAACACCCTCAGAAGTTTATCAATGTCGGCGCCAAGATCCCGAAAGGCGTCTTGCTCCTCGGCTCTCCTGGAACAGGTAAGACATTACTAGCTCGTGCGGTCGCAGGTGAAGCCAACGTACCCTTCTTTCATATCTCCGGTTCAGAATTCGTCGAGATGTTCGTTGGTGTCGGTGCTTCTCGCGTACGTGATTTATTCAAAAAAGCTCGCAAAGAAGCTCCTTGCATTATCTTCATTGATGAAATAGACGCAGTCGGTAGACAACGCGGTGCCGGCTTGGGCGGTTCTCACGATGAACGTGAACAAACGTTGAACCAAATCTTGGTTGAAATGGATGGTTTCGATAATCAGACCAACGTCATCGTCATGGCAGCGACTAATCGTCCTGATGTACTCGACCCTGCGCTTCTGCGTCCAGGTCGTTTTGATCGACAAGTGATCATTGATATGCCTGACATCAAAGACCGCGGGGCCATCTTGAAAATTCACGCTGCTAATAAACCATTAGAAGCCGACGTTAATCTCGACGTAGTAGCACAACGTACTCCAGGATTCTCCGGCGCTGATCTGGCTAACGTCCTGAATGAAGCAGCTATCTCAACGGCTCGTCAAGATAAGAAAATTATCGATCAGAATACTATTCTCAACTCTATCGAGAAAGTCATGCTCGGACCTGAACGCAAAAGTAAAATTATTTCTGAAAAAGAACGCAAGATTGTGGCGTATCATGAAGCCGGCCATGCACTGGTTGCTCATCAGCTACCCAATGCTGATCCGGTACATAAAATCTCTATCATCAGCCGTGGACGCGCCGGTGGCTATACCATCAAACTACCGACAGAAGATCGCAGTCTTCATAGCCGAGCTGAATTCATCGATGATCTAGCTGTCATGCTCGGTGGCTATGCCGCTGAGAAAGCTACCTTCGGCGATATAACGACTGGTGCTTCCAGTGATCTGCAGCGCGCCACCTCTCTGGCTCGTGAGCTGATCACCCGCTATGGTATGAGTGACGTCCTCGGACCGCGTACCTATGGCCAGAAAGAAGAAATGGTCTTCCTCGGACGCGAGATTCATGAACGTCGTGACTATAGTGAACATGTAGCTCAGCAGATTGATAGCGAGGTATCCAAATTCATCGATGTGGCTTATAAAACAGCTGAGAAAACTGTCAAAGACCACAAAGATAAGCTTGATAAAATCGTTAACGCGCTGTTTGAGAAAGAAACACTGGAACGCGCGGAGTTTGAAGCACTACTGGCCTAGGCCTGAGACAAAATCTTTATATAAAATACCGTATGATTCATTCAATCAGACGGTATTTTTTGTTACATCTCAAGGCCTAGGCCAAACCCGAAATACGAAACACGAAATCCGAAGAAAATCCTAAGTTCTAAGCACTAAATCCTAAACAAGTTCAAATAGCAAATTTCAAAATTTAAAACAGTGTATCAAGTTACGCGTTTTAGACTTTGAGCTTTGAATTTTGGTATTGTTTAGAACTTAGAATTTAGAGCTTAGAACTTATTGTGTGTTTGGCATTTCGAGTTTGATTCTTTTCTCTCTCATAGACAGAAAAGGAATCTTTATTGTATAATAATGGCAAGTACACAACTAAACATCCAAACCAAAATGAAATCATTCTATCGCGATACTGTTGCCAAAGCCTGGAAGCTGGCCATCAACCAACGCTGGCTCTGGCCACTCGCTTTCTTTGCTTCGTTCCTCGGCCTATCAACGACCTTCAAAATATTTTTTGATCTCGCACCATCAAGCCAAAGTCTGGTCGTGACCGTCAACAATACTATTTCTTCTGATTTTTTCACTACCAATTTTGTCGGCTGGAGTCAGGGTTTCTATCGTATCCCTTGGAGCAATATTGATCTATCGACCGCACCTTTGTTGGCTCTTATTCTGCTGGTCTTCGTGGTGTTCATAACACTCATCATCATGGTGGTCAGCTCTGAAGCCGGGTTAATCTCGGGAATCTCCAGCGTGCTGAATAATAAAAAGACTTCTATGTTCAATTGCCTGCAGCTGGGGCTGAATAAATTCTGGCAGTTATTTATCGTCCACTTCTTCTACAGCTTACTCTATATTATCTTCCTCGGTATCATCATCCTGCCGGTTGCTACTTTGGTAGATCAGATGTCTGCGCCCGTCAGACTACTGAGTGCTATCGGTATTTACCTAATCATCGTACCAACCATTGTAGTATTGGATATCATGATTCGTTACACCGTGACATTTATAACCCTGCGTAAGGCGTCTGTACCAAGCGCTCTGAAACAGGCCTATGACCTATTCAAAGCCAACTGGTTGATCAGTCTGGAGACCGCTCTGATGGTCATGGTCTTGCTTCTCGTCTACACCTTCATTGTCATCCAAATTCTGAATCTACTCTTCTACCTCTTTATCTTCTTCGCCGGACTGATGCCAGCCGGCACGTTGCCATTCTATGTGACACTCTTCACCGGACTCGCTATCATGACGGCTATTGTTGTCACCTCGTTTGTTATCTTCACCACCTTCTATCTAGCAATCTGGACCAGTATGTTTGAGCGTCTGGAGCGGGAAGTTCACTACAGCAAAATTCACCGTGCTGTCCGCTTCGCACCGTGGTTGCATAAAAAAATAGTTTAATCTATCAATCTAACCTTTCCACAGAAAGCCTTGTATCAAAAATACAGGGCTTTTACTGATAAACTTTAAGTCCGAAACAAACTTCGACTCTTGGTCATTGCGAAACTCGTACTCGAGGTAGCCTGTCCCGCGCTTGCCGAGGGAAAGCAATCTCTAATAGATTCTTTATAGAAAACTACTCGATATACAGACTAGACTGCCCGCCTCGCCGCAACGAGCCTCGGCGAGTCGAGGCGGGCTTCGCCCAGTGCGGCTCGCAGAAACCAAGTTGGTAGAGCGTGGTCGCTGTTTTGAAATTTATGATTTATTATTTGAACTTGTTTAGAATTTAAAACTTAGAGCTTAGAACTTAAATCCATAATATTGCTCTCCCCCTTTTTACCAGCTATAATATCCCTATATGTCACTCTTCAAACATAATGATCCCAGCGCCAAACCTCATCTGATCGTACCGACTGCACCGTTACAAACGACACATGTGGCCAGTGATCATGTCAGTCTGGCAACTGACGAGGTTGAATCGCAATTGAACAAAAAAATCGCCGAAATAGATACTGAGAATTTAGAAAAAGAAGCTAAGCTGAAAGCTGATACTTTCAATCTGCCCTATATTGATTTGCGCAAAATACCGATTTCACAAGAAGCACTCTTCGTCATGTCCGAGGAACAATCTGCAGCCCTGCAGGCAGTGACTTTTTTTGTCTTGGACAACGCAATCCGTATCGCTACGGTCAATCCACAGAATCCTCAGCTGCAGGCCAAGGTCAAAGAGCTACAAGATCAGCGCACTGCTGACGTTAAGCTGTATTTCGTCTCACAACAAAGTCTCGACTCAGCTCTGGAGAAATACTCCCGCCTGCCAAAATTATCAGAAAGTATCAGTGGTGGTATCGAGATCACTGAAGACGATATCAAAAAATTCCAACAGTCCTTCACCTCATTTGCAGAGCTCAATAAATCAGTGCAAAAAGCTGTCCTCTCTGATGTTGTCACGATCATATTGGCCGGCGGGCTCAAGTCTGACGCTTCAGACATCCATATTGAAGCAGAAGAAGAAACGGTCAAGGTGCGCTTCCGTATTGATGGCGCTCTCCATGACGCTGCCAGTCTACCTATCGCTTCGTGGCCAAAATTAATCTCCCGCATCAAGCTACTTGCTAAGCTAAAGATTAACGTCGCTACTACCCCTCAAGATGGACGCTTCACTATCTATCTTGACGGACAAAAGATTGAGGTCCGTGTCTCCACGGTGCCGACCACCTATGGCGAGTCTGTAGTGATGCGTATCCTGAAATCAGGCGTTGATATTTTTGATTTCAATAAACTTGGTCTGCGAGGTAAATCGTACAGTGAGTTATTATCCCAAATCAGGAAGCCTAATGGCATGGTGATCTGTACCGGTCCGACTGGTTCCGGTAAAACCACGACGCTCTACACAGTGCTGAATATGGTCAATGATAGTGAGAAAAAAATAATTACTCTGGAAGACCCGGTAGAATACAAAATCGCTGGCATCAACCAAAGCCAAATCGACACTGCTGGTAATTATTCCTTCTCTGATGGACTGCGCTCTATCCTGCGCCAAGATCCCGACATCATCATGGTAGGAGAAATCCGAGATTTAGAAACGGCTGAAGTAGCTATCAATGCCGCCCTTACCGGACACCTGATGCTATCAACCATGCATACTAATAGCGCCGCCGGAGCAGTGCCTCGTCTGCTGGCCATGGGTGTCAAACCGTTCTTACTCGCTCCAGCCATCAATGCTATTGAAGCTCAACGTCTGGTGCGCCGCTTATGCCAAAATTGTAAAAAACCAGTTGAGCTCGACAACACTACTATGACACTTATTCTGAATGAGCTGAATAAAATCACAGCCGAGTCAGGCTACAAACCGGAGAATCTCGATCATCTAACCTTCTACGGACCCGTCGGCTGTGAACAGTGTAATAGTCTGGGTTATAAAGGACGCGTCGGTTTATTTGAGCTCCTGACGATGAGCGCGGCTGTAGAGAAGCTAATCCTCTCCGGCAATGTTTCAGAGTACGATCTGGAAGATATCGCCATCAAGTCGGGTATGATCACGATGATACAGGATGGTATCTTGAAAGCTATGGAAGGTGTAACCTCGATAGAAGAAGTTTTGAAAAAAACTGAATAAGCGCTACTAAATTAATTTTAAAACGCCGCTTCGGATGACCCGCAGCGGCGTTTATTCTAGGAAGCTTTCATCTTCCTAATGTGAGTATGGTAGATCACCTCTCTACCGGAGGCCTGCGCCCGATCAAGGATATCGAGTACGGATTTGGTTTCCAGGAAACATCCGGGCGAATCTTCGTCTCGGTTAGCGAACTCCGAGATTTCAATCCAGCCGTGGATGAGCACTTCAGCCCCTGGGAAGAGATCAGAGAAAGCTTGAAAAAACTCCGTCTTCAAACCCCAGAAGTATCTGACGTTGATCAGCTTGTAGTTCCGAAACGTAACGAACCAGAGCATCCCTGCTCTCTAACTCCCCCCGGAGCGTGTGGCAGTGGTGAACCTGGACGAAAGACGATAACCAACAGGCTGATTGCTGCCGTGAAGAAGGCGACAATTCCAATCTGATCGCTAAGGTGACGCAGCACATTAAAGACTGAATCACCCGATATCGAAGGCGATGGATTCACCGACAAATACAGTGCCCAACACCAACAAGCGAAAGAGTAGACGAGAAGCCTTACTCTTTCCTTACGCGTCAGCATTCATCCTCCCGAGTTTGTGGCTTTCAGTGTCGATGAGCCGGCCCCATAATCGTCAGGGCAATGGCTGCTCCCAGAATGATCACCGCTAAAACTACGCTGAATACGACAGCGAACACGGGAGCTGATTCTTCGCAACGCTTTACGAGCTTGTCCATGACACCTCCTGCTATGAACGTTGATCACGTCCGAGAATAGAGGTACCGATCGCCAGAACTCCTATGACAGCGAAGGCGGTCGCGTCCAAGTGACAACGTACCAGCTCTAGATCAACGTGTTCGACTGGAGCAATCGGAGTGAAGGCAACAGCGATGGCGATGAGCCCGACGATGAATAGTCCGATGCGCATGGTAGGATTCAACGCCTACACCTCCCGTGAAACTTCACAGTCGATGGCCGCGGCCAAATTGATCTGACCGTGCTGGACCTTCAACGCATAGATTTCACCGTTGACATTCCAGTTCACATGGAACTCGACTGTCCCAGCCGCTGGCTGATACTGTCTGGACTGAACGATCCCCTCAGTTCCTTCGGGCACTACACGCCCCTTAGCGAGATGCAGATCGCATACAGCCCGAACCTGCGCTCCGTCTTCCACTCTTTCGGCTTGCTTATAGGTCAGACCTTTCATCGTTCAACCCCTTTCAGTTGGATGTATAGTCAAACTCACCTCAATTGTCAAAAGGACGAAAAACTGTATCTGCTACTATAGTATGATACAGTCTTTTGGTCAAGGTTTATATGTCAGGGTCAGAAACTAGGGACAGGGTCAGGTCAGAAATGATTCCGCACTCTCTGACCCCGACCCTTATCCCTGACCCTATTCTAACTTTCCCTTCGCCTCTACCAGCTTCTTCTTCGTCTCGGCTATCACTTGAGCTGGAGCTCGTTCAACAAATTCTTTATTTGCCAGTTTGTCTTCTAACGTCCTGATATATTTCAACACCTCTTCATGATTGATCTCCTGTACCGGAGCAGCGATATCTGTCAACAGGCGGAACCACGTGCCTTTCAGCTCTAGCTTGGATTCTAGTGAGTCAACAAATTTCACGCGAGCCAATGTCTCAATAATATTCTTCCAGTCTTCAATGCTGTCTTCATGCTGACCAACGTGTTTGACCTTGGTAATCACCGCCGGTGCAATTTTGTGTTCTGACCGCGCATTGCGTAATGAAGTAATAATTTCTTGAAGTTGCTGCATTTCCTCCCCAACTTCTAACTCCAAACTCCTAGCTTCCTTCTTTGGCCAAGAGTCCAGCATCAGGAACGCACCTGTCTCGAACTGTTTCCAGATCACCTCTGTCACAAAGGGTGTGAACGGATGCCACAGTTTCAACAGGTTCTGCAAAACATACAATATAACATCATCACGCATTTTTTTCTCTGCTGGATTAGTACGATTCAAAACTTTGGCGATCTCCAAGTACCAATCAGCCAATTCTGACCATGTGAAACTATACAAATTCTCGGCTGCCAAAGAAAACTGCTTCTTCTCAATCATTGCGGTCACTGTTTCAATAGTCTGATGTAATCGCTGTAGAATCCAACGGTCAGCCATACTTTTCCCTTCCGGTGCTTCAGTTATTAATTTTACCTCATCGACGCTGGTCAGGATGAAACGCGAAATATTCCACAGCTTGTTGACAAAGTTACGATAACCGCCAATCTTGGTTTCTGACAAACTCAAATCATTACCGGGTGTAGCACCAATAATGAGAGATAAACGAACGGCGTCAGTGCCGAACTTGGCAATCATCGGGATCGGGTCAATGCCATTGCCCGAAGACTTGGACATTTTTTTACCGTGCTCATCACGGATCAGACCGTGGAGATATACCTGGTTGAAAGGCTTGGTCTCCATCACATACTCTGTCATCATGACCATACGCGCCACCCAGAAGAAAAGAATGTCATAGCCAGTTTCCAAAACGGAAGTCGGATGAAACTGCAGATCAGGAGAATTATGAATCCATTCTGCCAAATCTTTATACTTACTTTCATCTCTACTAAGAAGTGTGGAGAAGGTCCACGTGCCAGAGGAAAACCAGGTATCGAGGGTGTCCTCGTCTTGTATCCAACCATCACCCTTTGGCGGAGTAACACCAACATATATTTCTTGATTAGAAGCTGGGAGCTGGGAGCTGGGAGCTGGGGATGCTATTCTATCTCCTAACTCCTCACTTCTAACTTCCTGCCCTCTATACCAAACGGGAATCCGATGCCCCCACCAAATCTGCCGGCTGATACACCAGTCACGCAGATTATCAATCCAGTGGAAATATACTTTGGTGAAACGTTCAGGAACGATAGTGATCTCTCCCGAGCTGACCGCCTCATGAGTAAGCTGCTTCAAACTTTTTCCGCGATTCGGGATTTCTTTATTGACGTCAATGAACCACTGTTTGGAAATAAGCGGTTGTATCGGCGTGTCACAACGGTCACAGACAGATAGGTTATGTTTGTAGTGTTCATCAATATGATCGACTAAACCTTCCCGCTCCAAGATCTTCATCACCTTCTCGCGTGCTTCCTCTGCCGGCAGTCCCGCTAGCTCACCGGCTGCCGCGGTCATTTTACCATCCGGTCCGATAATCTGGACGATTTCTAAATTGTATTTCTTCGCCAGATCGAAATCCACGAAGCTATGAGCCGGCGTGATCGTCATAGCGCCACTGCCGGTCTCCATCTCAGCGATTGGATCAGCGATAACTTTGGCTTTGATCGGACCATTGATCCACTTTACTTCAAATTCTTTGCCGACGAACTGAGCATAGCGCTGGTCATCAGGATGCACGATGATCACTTTATCCAAAAACTTCGTCTCCGGCCGCGCGGTAGCAATCACTATCGGTCCATAGTGCAGATAATAAAATTTACTTTCACGCTCAACGTATTTGACCTCATCATCAGACAAAGCTGAAGCGCAACGTGGACACCAGTTAACGATTCTGTCACCACGATAAATCAACTTGTCGTTATACAAACGAACAAAAACTTCGTTAACCACACGGGAAGAAACTTCATCAAAGGTGTAACGTTCACGTGTCCAGTCACAACTTGCACCAACAGCGCGAATTTGTTTCTTAATAGTCCCTTGTGTTTCAGCTACATATTGTTTAGTTCGTTCAATGAACTTGTCACGACCCATTTCTTGGCGTGTTGTTCCTTCTTGAGCGATTATTTTCTCGACGCGATTTTGTGTAGCGATTGCCGCATGATCAGTACCGGGAACGTAGAGTGTTTTTTTCCCTCTCAAGCGCTCGAAACGTATCATCAAATCTTCATAGGCTAAAAAAGAGGCATGACCCATGTGGAGTGTACCTGTAGTATTCGGCGGCGGCATGACAATGGAAAAACTGCCGGAAGTTTTCTTCTGACTTTCAGGTTTGAAAGCTCCCTGACTCTCCCAAGCTTCGTAAATATCTTTCTCGAAATCTGCTGCGTTATACGCTTTTGGTAATTCTGGTTTCATGATGTTGTCCCTCCCCTCCTTTACAAGGAGGGGTTGGGGGAGGATTAATAAAAAACAACGCTAAAATTTCTTTAGCGTTAATGGTCCTCCGTAGCCTTGGCGTAGGAGGAAGGTACCACCTTTAACAATACTTAATTTGCGCGACTAACGAGCGCTCGGCCGGCAAGGTCTACTGTTCTCGAGGTTATCGAGAAGTTCTGCTTGCAACCTTCAGTCTGATATTCCTTCAGAGCTGAATCTCTAGGGGACATTACCTAGATCATGGTTTTTACTAGTTTTCAAATTCCGCTTTCCTCAAGACACGATTGTTTTTTTAGACTTCCGGCCGAGGCGCACTTTTAATGTAGCGCTATTAACAAAACGAGTCAAGTAAAAATTAAAGGGGGTCGTTGCTAGTACTGACTAAACAACGACCCCCCGAAAATCACTCCTGAGGCAGGAAGTTCTCACTCGGATGCTCGGTCCGAAACCGCGCGAAGCTGTCTCGGAACAAGGCCAGGATAGCCTCGGCGATCCAGCTGGCGAACAGATGGTCGTAGTGCGCCTGCACACCGCTCACCCCGACCGAGAAACCCTGGCAGAATACACCGCCGATCCAGTGAGTCTGCCCAGGGATCATCAGATGAGGAAACCGCTGGAGATCAATGGTGCTCATCTTGGTCTCGAAGGCAACCTGAGCCTTCGATCTGGCAATCTCACCGTAAGGGCCTTCAAAGCTGATGGGATCACCGATGCATTCGTACATCTCGGTTGTCCCATCGAGACCCTTAACGACGATGGCCAGCTGTTTGCGCTTGACCATCTCGCAACCCATCATCGCGATGATTGCCGGCTTCACCATGTCAAAAGCCTGTTGAGCCAGTTCTCTCGTGATCTTCACGATAAACTCTCCGAGGTTAGAGGTATGAACGAACCCCATAAAGGGCTAATTGAGCTTTTAACATAAATAATTCTTAAGGTCAATAATAAAAAATAAGGAGATTACATTAAAACTGCAGTTGTGAGCCGCTCTAGATGCATCAAAAAACAGAGAGACGGTTTTTTTGGACCACCCCAGGTCTGCGACCTGCCCCTCCTTTTAAAAGGAGGGGAAAGGGGTGGTGGTCACTCTGTTTTAACTGACAAACCTTAAAGGCTCGTCTCGCAAAAGTATCCTAAATGACGATGTTAATAATTTTACCTGGAACGTAAACAAATTTCTTAGGTGTCGATCCTGCTAAATATTTCTGTACATCTGGATGAGCCAAAATCCACTCCTTAACATGAGTTTCATCGCTTATATCTTTTGGAAATTGCAGAAAGGCTCTTTTCTTACCATTAATTTGCACCGGTAACCAAACGGCTTGATCAGATAAAATATCCTCATCCGCCAATGGCCAAGCCTGCTGATGGATAGATTCTTTCTCTCCTAATGTAGTCTGCCAAATCTCTTCACTAATATGCGGCGCAATCGGCGCTAAGAGTTGCAAGAAAATTGTCAGGTATTTTTTGGCTACTGATTTTCTTTCTTCCAAGGCGTTGAACATAATCATTAGCTGACTAACGACAGTATTAAATGATCGGCGTTCAATATCTTCAGTTATTTTTTTGATACCTGTCTGCATGACAACTTCTAAAGCATCATCTTGAGCATCATCCAAAGTAACTTCCTGAGAATAATTCCAGATACGTTTTAAGAAACGATGTATTCCTTGAACACTACTATCATTCCAAATCTTAGTTCCGTCATATTCTCCCATGAACATTTCGTAGAGACGTAAGGTATCAGCACCAAACTTCTCGACAATAGCATCAGGATTAATAACGTTGCCACGAGATTTGGACATCTTCTGACTGTCCGGTCCGAGGATCATGCCATGAGAGATACGTCGTGTATATGGCTCTGAGGTCGGTACCAGCCCCTGATCATATAAGAACTTGTGCCAGAAACGTGAGTACAGCAAATGTAGCGTCGTATGCTCCATACCACCGTTATAGAGATCTACCGGCAGCCAATAGTCGAGCTTTTCCCGATCGGCGAAAACCTGATCATTCTGCGCATCGGTATAGCGCAGGAAGTACCACGATGAGCCTGCCCAGTTCGGCATGGTATCAGTCTCTCGTTTCGCCGGCTGACCACAGACCCGACAGGTAATATTGACCCAATCGGTCATACTGGCCAACGGCGACTCTCCAGTATCAGTCGGCTCATAATGATCAACCTCCGGTAATTCTAATGGTAGCTGTTCTGGTCGTAGCGGAATAATACCCGGATAGATACGCTTAATCTCCCATGCTACCAGACCGTTCTTCTTAATACGGTCAGCGTAGTCACTGGTGAAGTTATAATCAGCCAACAGTTCATCTTCAGACTGATAATCTGAACGCAACCCAATCTTTTCCAAAGTAGCCTTATCTTTGATTAAAGTCTTCAAGTCTTTATAAAGGTGTACGCCCTTAATTTTGAAATACAGATTCTCACCGGTCGGGACATAGGTGAATTTCACCAGATCACCTTCTTTGATATTGCCAAAATAGCGCTCCGGTTCCTCTGGGTTCAGCGCGCGGGTTTCTACAGTCTTTTCGCCGCTAATTAATTTCTTCCAAATTTTCTCCTCACGGAAATTCAGCTGATGCGGAGTCGACTCTACTACCTCTTTACAATGATCACAGTGTGTCATCGGAATCGGCTCACCCCAATAATGTTGGCGCGAGAAAATCCAATCACGTAGTTTGTAATTAACTTTCTTTTGAGCCAAACCTTTTTCTTGCAACCAAGTTAAAATTTTCTCCCGAGCTTCAGCTGATGACAATCCATTAAACTGTTCTGAATTCACCAACGTACCCTCTCCCTCATAGCAAGTCTCTAACTTCTCAATGCTCGGCCAAAGAGTTTCATCAGTCGGTCTAATTGAAACAGTTAAGGGGATATTGTGAGCTTTCGCCAAATCAAAATCCCGCTGGTCATGCGCATCAGCGAAGACAGCGCCCGTGCCGTATTGAGCCAAAACAAAATTAGCAATCCAAACCGGTAAGACTTTACCGTTGGCTGGATTGATAACCTGAACACCTTTCAACTCTACACCGGTAATTTCTTGATTCTCCTGTCGCTCTCTATCCGTCAATTTTTTGCTAGCAATTACATACTTATTTACCTCATCGCTGTTTTCAACTTTCAACTTCCAACTTTCAACTAAAGGGTGCTCCGGTGCCAAGATGACAAATGCCCCACTAAAAATAGTATCGAGACGAGTAGTAAAAACTCGAATCTTGAAGTTGGAAGTTGGAAGTTGGTCAGGGCTGTTACCTTCTAACTCCTCACTCCTAACTTCAAACTCCACCTCTGCCCCCTCGCTTCTGCCGATCCAATCAATCTGCTGCTTCTTGATATGCGGTAAATAATCAACTGTTTCCAAATCGTCAATCAGACGATCAGCGTATTTGGTAATTTTCAAAACCCACTGATTGATCGAACGTTGCTCGACTTCGGTACCACACCGTTCGCATTTGCCGTCGACAACTTCTTCAAAGGCCAAACCAATTTTATCTTTAGGACACCAATTGATAGCTACTTGTTTCTTCTCGGCTAATCCTGACTTAAATAACTGTAAAAAAATCCACTGCGTCCAACGATAAAACTTGGGATCAGTGGTATTGACCTCGCGCGTCCAGTCAAAAGAAATGCCGAGGGACTGAATTTGCCGTTTGAAGTTCGCCACATTCTGCACCACTGCTTCGCGTGGATGAATTTTATTCTTAATAGCATAGTTCTCCGCCGGCAGACCAAAGGCGTCCCAGCCCATAGGGAAAAGCACGTTGTACCCCTTCATCCGAGCGTAGCGCGCTACCATATCCTGAGCTACGTAGGAAAGACAATGACCGACATGCAGGCCGTCTCCAGACGGATAGGGAAACTCAACTAAAATATAACGCTTGGGTTTATCAGAAAAATCCTCAGCCTGATATAAACCTTTAGTCTGCCACTGGTCCTGCCATTTTTTCTCTAATTCTTGTGGTTGATACTCTGTCATATGCACTGAACCTTAGCAATTTTAAGTTGAAATTGCAATATTAAGTAAGCTTCCGAATCAAGCTGTTCGTAAGGACAGGTCTAGACCTGTCCTTACCGCGCATGACTACTATCACCTCAACCACCAAGACAATCACCAAATCTTGAAATTAAACCCTATACGTGGTATAGTAGCAAAATCATTAGTAATCATGTAGCTTGGTTCTGATGCGCGCCTCACTGCCGCAAAACCCGACTATATGAATGATTGCGACACGTATTAGCATCAAGCTGAAAAAATTCTTAGTTTCAGCAGCGCTTCACTTGTTACGACTTACTGCCCTTCTTCTGAAGCCATTAACCATTGCTGTTGTCGGATTTGGTCGAGGCGTCAAATGGTTAATCAAAAAAAGTTTCTTGCGGCCGATACTCTTCGGCTATTTTTGGCTATTGAAATTTCAGAAAGCACTCTTCGGATTACGCGTCACTTCAGGCTCGAAATATATCGTCTGGTTGAAACGTTTTTCTTTTCATATTGCTATTAGTTGCATTGTCACTCTCGCTGGAGCGATCAATATCTCAGCCCGTGGACTTGACCAAGAACTATTTGGATCCAAAACAATTTTAGCAAACCTAGTGCGTGATCCGGAGACAGAAATAACCGAACTGATTACTGAATCAGGAACTCCGCTCGCGTTCAATCCTGTCTCTAGCTACCTGGAAGATCAGGGAGCTATTCAAAATACCAATAGCGAAGCTCCATTCGGCACTAATGATGTCGATAGCTATCTCAGCACGACACAGGGCGATACTGCTCTGGTAGCCCCAAATATTAATAATCCGGACGCTCTACCAATCGTACGCACGGTGGCTACCAAATATACCGTCCAATCGGGTGATACCATCAGCACTATCGCACAAAAATTTAGCATCAGTAGTAATACTATCCTCTGGTCCAATAATCTAACGTGGAACAGTACGATCAAACCAGGACAGACCTTACAAATACTACCTACCTCCGGTCTAGCCCATACTGTCAAATCGGGTGACAGCCTGGCTTCGATCGCGAAGAAATATCAAGTAGACTCCAATGCGATTATTAGTTTCAATAAACTTGCGAATGAAAAAGACATTCGTGTCGGTGAGACCTTAATCATCCCTGGTGGAGTCCAGCCAGCCGCTGTTCCCGTCACACCTCCTACTTATGCTCGTCCAACCCCTTCAAAGATTATCAAAAATATCGCTGGTGTCAGAGCTACAGATGATCGGGGTGGAGCATATCTGTGGCCGACCAACAGTCGTATCGTCACCCAATATTACTCCTGGAGACACACCGGCGTCGATATAGGTGACCATATGAGCAATCCAATCTTCGCAGCCGAAAGTGGCAAGGTTATTACTGCCGGTTGGAATAGCGGAGGCTATGGTAATTACGTCATCATTGATCATGGTAATGGTATCCAGACTCTCTATGGTCATGCCTCAGCCCTACTGGTCAAAGCCGGCGACGTGGTTTCACGTGGTGAACAAATTGCTAAGATCGGCTCCACCGGACACTCCACCGGACCTCATCTGCATTTCGAAGTCCGCGTCAATGGTTCACGTCTCAATCCGCTGAACTACGTGAAATAATATGATCTGGGAGTTATTGATTGTACTTGTCCTCGTAGCGGCTGCTGTCTTCATGGTCTATCAAAACTTTTTGACACTGAAGTTTGCACCGTGGGTACCCAGCCACATGAGTTTATTGCGACGGGCTTTGGTCTGGATCAAACCGTCAACGGGGCAGACTTTCATCGACCTCGGATGTGGCGATGGACGAGCGGTACTGGTAGCCAGCAAAGATTTTCACCTTCAAGCCTGCGGTGTAGATATCAATCCTGTACTCACCCTGATGGCTCGGATACTACTGAGACAGCAGAGACAATCAGCTCGAATCATTACCGGAGACCTCTATCAGCAAGATCTGACAAACATCGATATTCTCTATATCTATGGTTTACCTGAGCACATTGCCAAAAGGTTAATAAAAAAAATACACCAAGAACTTCGCTCTGGTGCTTGGATTATTTCCTACAATTTTTCTCTGCCCGGTCATGAACCTGTGCATACTATCCGCGACCGCTGGCGGAAGATTATGGTCTACCGAATAAACTAAAAACTCAAAAATCAAAAGTCAAAACTACACACCAAAAAGTTTTCGGTTTTAGGTTGTACTTTTGAGTTTTGACTTTTTACTTTTGACTTCCCTGTGTCGGTAGCAACCGACCAGGTGATCATTGACCATCCCCGCTGCCTGCATGAAGGCATAGCAGATTGTCGGACCGCAGAAAGTAAAACCCCGCGCTTTCAAATCCTTGCTCATCATTTCCGCTTCCACCGTCTTGGCTGGTAACTCATTCGAGAGTTTCCAGCTATTTTTTATTGTCTTGCCTTTAGTAAACCGCCAGATATATTTGTCGAAAGTTCCGAACTCTTTTTGAATCTGCAAAAAAGCTTTAGCATTCTTGATTGATCCTTGAATCTTCAGCTTGTTACGAATAATGCCGGCGTCATTCATCAAACGCTTGTAATCACGAGCGGTAAAGGCTGCAACTTTCTTGGGATCAAAGTTAGCAAAAGCTCTTTCAAAATTCTTCCGCTTATTGATGATGGTCGACCACGACAGACCAGCCTGAAAAGCATCCAAAATAAAAAACTCAAACAATTTCCTGTCGTTGTGCAGCGGCACGCCCCATTCTTTGTCATGGTAGGCAATCATCAGGGGGTTTGCTCCCAACCAAGCGCAGCGTATTTTACTCAACTGATTCATAATGATAAACTATAGTTGTTTTATTATTATAATAGAAGATTATGAATGCGAATAGTGAAGCTCTTCGTACGAATCCAAAGTTAGAGAAATGGTGGAAACGCATCAAAACTTTTTATGTTGGTCTAACGGTTGCTGCCGTCATTGGACCTCTTAATATTATCTATCTGGCAATTTTTGGTGGTAATATGCCGGTTAGTCCAGTAATATTTTTGTTTCCTATACTGGGTCTGGCCTGGGCGGTTACCGTCTACATCGGTGTCTCCCAAATAAAGCGTTGGGCTCTATGGCTGATGATTATAGAAATGGCAGCAACTATTCTGTTTGGCCTTTACTATGCTGGGAAATGGTCAGGAGAAATCTTCTTATATACTTCTCTGGCTCCTGGATATTTAATATTTCTAGTTATAAAAATTGTCCTACTAGTACAATACTCCAAAATTCTCAAACAAGTTGCTGTTCAAAGAAATGCAACCGAATCAATAGTTAGATAGCAGATCATTACACGTAACTACTTTCTTCCTACCTCTAGTTAAAAGTCTTCCTAACCACCTTAGCCAATTCCTGAATGTCATCCTCCGGACTAACCTTATTCTTCTTGCGATAGCCACACTCGATACACTCATGGACGATAGCCATATGCTCACTTGAGCCCTCACTCGCCACGGGCTCCATCAGTCCACCGCACTCGGCTGCACGGTCTCCCGGATTGACATCGACGTGTTTGCTCCAGAGACACTTAGGACAGTGGTTAGTGTAGCCATTGCCCGTCACCTCATGACCGCAGTGCTCACAGACGAAATCTTCAATATTTTTTTGAAATTTTTTGGTGGACATACTTCAATTTAAATCTGACTCGCTCTCAATACGTTTAACTTCTTTGATAACACCCGTAGTAATATCTAACTCCCATACAACATTGACGCTTGCACCTGCATCACCTTCTAATGTTTCGAATCTCATAGTATTCTTATCAGGAAAGGTGACCGTCTTATCATCAAAACCTCCACTGCCATAAGACATTTTACCTAAAAATCTCCTTGCAGGAGCATCTACATGAGAATACGGTTCAAGGAAAAAGTAGCATGACCCTGGAGAATAGATAGACCCACAATACTCTGCGTTCGGCTCATCGCTCCGTTCAGTAACAACCACAACATATGCTTTTAATGCCTCGTCTGGAAAAATATGCAGTACACGAAAGGGACTACTTAAATAGGCAACCTCGAGTGGTGCAGTGGTCTGACTAACCTGATGATCAGCTTGTATTACCGGTAAGGAAGTACCATGTTTATAGAAATATATTACAACCAACGAGAGACAAAGTATTGCGACTATCAATGATATAACAACGTACTTATTAATATTTTTCATACCTGCGTTTAAAATTGCTTTATTTATACGGCTTAGGCTCCGGATCAGTGCACTTATTCCACCCAACGGTCACGTTACCGTCCTGACGCGTAGCCAGACATTCTTCTTCTGGGATGCAGTTATAAGAAAACTTAGACTCGTCACCAACCAGTAACCTTACACTATGCTCATCAGAGTTAGCTGGGAAAGAAAGCTGTGTTTTTCGATATCCCGCTTTTTCAAACCAGAGATTAGCCGAACTGCCGACGGTGTAATGGAGATAAAAGGTGCCCATCCTATCAGTGGTGGTACTAACCCAATAATTCTTATCCCATACGAGATAGCGATCCCAACCCCAACCTTGCTGTCTGGCGGTAACTTTGGCTCCCATAATTGGCTCTCGTGTCGAACAATCATAGAGATGGCCACCCACCATTTTATTACCAAAATATGATTTTGAAGCGAAGACAATATAACCCATATAACTCGCTGCTACAACGATTATGATTAGGATTGTGCAAATAATCTTTTTCATATTAGGTAATGATAGTAGTTTTCAAAGCCTCGCCCGCATAAAACCTCACATTATCTTTTAGTCCGTATTGCGGATCATCGAGCTCCTCGGCTGTGAACCATTTCAAACCATCACTTTGTTCACGTCCAGTGATCGCGTCTAAAATATCAGTCCCACTCTGAGCGAAATATACCAAGGTAACGTGTTCGTGACTGTCCGAGACATGATGTCGATTCAAAAATTTTGGTGGAATCAAATCTTGCGAGCCATCAACAAATGGCTGTGTCGTTCCCAGTAGTTTGATATCTAAACCAACTTCTTCTCTGACCTCGCGAATCACTGCCTGAACCGGATCTTCATCCAATTCAATATGCCCGCCGACGCTTAACCATATCTTATGTTTATCATGCAGACGTAATAAAACTTTATTGTTACGAACAATAAAGGCTTCAACGGTGAAATCAATTTTGTCGTGGATGTGGGGCATATCGCAACCTTAGCTAAGAGAGCTTAGAGATCATCATTTTCCTGAACAAAATCATTTTTGTCTCCAGGTATATAGGCCTTGAATTTTGCTTCGAACTGCTTGATGATCTTATAAAGATTCTCTTCTGATATTATCTGATTAAAGTGAAGATTAACAGAAACTATAGCGTTAGAATAAGCAATTTGAACATCCCAGTCCTTATTATTATTGCTAACCGAGAAGTATTGGTTTGGATAAGCGAATTCAGAAAAACTTTTCTGCACGGGAAGAGCAAAGCCCGATTTTTCTTCAATGCCCTTTAACTGTTCTACAGCTATCGGTTTCAACAAGGCAGTTGGGTAACCTTCATTTTCATAGACGGTAACCCTTTGCTCAATATTATCATATGCGAAATCGGGATAATTTTTAACTAATTCGTCTGCGATATATAATTGCACTGTTCCTGGATTTTGAGATTCATTTTTAATCATTTGTTGAATATCCTTGCCAGCGTAGTAATAGCCCTTTGCGGGCGAGTGAGTTCCATTTGATGTTGCTGTACTAGAAAAAATTCCGAAGGATGATGGTATATCTTTGGTAGTAAGGACTAATGACTCAAGTTTACCGACTACTTTGCCTACTGATCCTTTGATTCTATCTCTATCATTTGTGGCTGGGCTATATGTCGGGGTAGCGACTAAGTTAACGTTACCATTAACTGAGAGGTCTGTATTTCTAACGCAGCCACTTGCTACCATTATCACCATTAACAGCAAAGCCATACTACTTTTACTAAGTTTCATATAATTTTTATCTTAAACAATAAGTATTAAATTTGGTGGGCATGGATGGACTTGAACCACCCTTCGCTAAAGCTTCAGGTGGCGCAGCCATCGACCCCATAAACGGACAATTGGTGGGCATGGATGGACTTGAACCATCGACCCCGGCCTTATAAGGGCCGTGCTCTAACCGACTGAGCTACATGCCCAGCAATTGTCCGCTCAAATTACCTTACCTGTCCCACGAAGCTTTAGCGTAGTGGGATAAGGGCCGTGCTACCTGCCCCGTACCAATCGAGCTCAACGAGATTTGGTGCGGGGTAACCGACTGCTCGCCTCGCTTCGCTTGTCGAAGATGAGCCCTGCCTGCGGCAGGCGGGTACACACCCAAGAATACCGAACACATACAATTGTGCTGGTTTGAAAGCGGATTGTCAATTATGACCCCCTCTAGTTCCTACCTAATTTCTAATTCCTAATTTCTAATTACTAACTGTCTTCATCTTCTCCGCCAAGAGCGCCAACACTTCCTTCTCTATTGTCGGCAAGGCTTGAGTAATAGAGAATTCTATCT
The DNA here is from genome assembly GCA_964517065.1 of uncultured Gammaproteobacteria bacterium. Lineage (GTDB taxonomy): Bacteria > Patescibacteriota > Patescibacteriia > UBA1558 > 2-01-FULL-52-15 > CAYYYA01. The sequence goes on along the minus strand of CAZFBK010000003.1, from coordinate 10,034 downwards.
GCCGTCTCGTGCCCTTCGGCTGATAGCGGGATAATAATACGGTGAGATCAAAATTTTCCCGAGCGACAGCGTGAACAGTAGTCTTTTCAAACTCCTCCTGATAGAGCAAGACTGCAATCTTGGCTTGCGGACTGGTCAGGATCAACTCTTGGCACAGTCCCCACCAGTCAAGCGTCGCGTCAGCCACTTCGTCACGTGAGACAAAAGAATAGACTACACCGTCTTCCTGCTTCAGACGGGATAATATCTGACCCCAGACTTTCAGCGTTGCCAGATTTTTATTGCGGTATAAATTCAAAACAATTTCATCACGTTTCGCACCAGCCACCATCAGCTCACTAGCCAGACGTAACGTATCGGGAGAAACCTGCGGCGACTGGAAACTGCGTGTAGCAGCAATCATACTGGTCAGCAGATAGTGCGCCAACTGTGCATCCAATTGCGGCTTAAACATGTCATAGCAAATTTCTGCCAAAGATGTAGCGGTGATATTGACCAGATTAATTTGTCCGTAGTTGGTATTATCGAGTCGACGATCAATATTGATGATCGGAACTTTTTGCAACTGATCTCCATACTCTGTAGTCAGCTGTCCCAGCGCATTACGATCAGCCGCTCCCAGTGTGATAACCAGATCAAAAGGGAAATCAGCTTTCAGAGGTGAGATATCAGCCGGTGTGATGGTGCCGGACTTAGCACCAAGCATGATATCCAAATATTTCTCACCAACTTCATAGCGCAACTCACCGAGCTGAAAATTATCAGTCTTGATACGTAAGACAAAATGTTTGTGTTCATACTGTCCGGCTGGTTGGATCTCTGTAGCCTGTGGCAACCAATGAAAGATCGGCAGCTGCGTATGCTCCACGATGAACTCCACCTGCTTGCCTTTGGCCCGGAGCCACTGCAGCCAAGCCAAACCGGTAGCAATCTCATCATACGACGCTTCGCTGCGGGTGGTGATCAAGATGACCTTCGCTTGGTCGATCAGGGTGATAATTTGGGTAATTTCTGATTGCATAAATCAAGTTAAGATAGCCCAAATACTGACCCCTGTCAAACCCCTTTCAAATTGGTTATTGCGAGCCTGTACCCAGGCGCGGCAATCCAGCCCATTCTTTCCTCAAAAGCCTGATAGCTGATTTCACACTAGATTGCTTCGTCCGCTTGATGCCGGTCTCGCAAAAACCAGTTAGTTGAGATTCATTGACAAACACACAAAAAACCAGTAATATAATGGCGATATGAATGTTTCCAAGCTCGCACGACAGTTAAACGTCTCAACCAAAGAACTCCTGGAGAAACTCCCGGAGCTCGGTTTTGCTATAGGCGCCCGCGCTATCAAAGTTGATGACTCTCAAGTCGATAAAATCTTGATGGCGTGGAAGCAACGCTCGAAGCTGATGGCTATCAAACGCCAGAACGAAGCTGTAACAGAGATCCGCGGTCAGGTAGCTGCTAACCTTGAACAGAAAAAAACCTTAGCCCTCGGGGCAACTATCGTCGTCAAAGATCTGGCAGAAAAAGTAAATATGCCCTTATCCAAAGTCATGGGTGAAATGATGCGTAACGGTATTATGGCCTCACTCAATGAACGCTTGGATTTCGAAACTGCCAGCATCATCGCAGAAGATCTCGGCTTCAAGGTGACACGTTTAGAAGCAGAGGAAATAGAGCACGTTCAAAGCAAAAAAGAAGAATTAGAAGCTTTGATGGTTGATCGGACCAAAGCGAGTATTCGTCCTCCAGTTGTCGTTGTCATGGGACACGTTGATCATGGTAAAACGAAATTGCTTGATGCCATCCGCAAAACGAATCTAGTAGCCGGTGAAGCTGGTGGTATTACCCAACACATTGGTGCTTATCAGACGGTAGTAAAAAAAGATAAAGAAGAACGCCTCATCACCTTCCTTGATACTCCCGGACATGAAGCTTTCAAAACGATGCGCTCTCGTGGCGGTCAGATCGCTGATGTGGCTGTCCTTGTAGTTGCAGCTGATGATGGTATCAAACCACAGACTTTAGAAAGTTTAGCTATTATCCAGAAAGAAAATCTCCCCTTCATCGTCGCTATCAATAAAATAGATAAAGAAGGTGCTGATATCGAACGCGTCAAAAAGGAATTAACCGAAATCAATCTGACTCCAGAAGACTGGGGCGGTAAAACTATTTGTGTGCCTATCTCCGCGCTGCAAGGCAAAGGTTTGGATGAGCTCTTAGAAATGATCTTACTCGTGGCTGATATTGGCGACCTGACATCTGATGAAGCAGGACAGGCTCTGGCTACGGTCATTGAGTCTCACATGGACAAAAACGAAGGACCAGTTGCTACGGTCTTGGTTCAAGCCGGCACGCTGAAAGTCAACGATCTGATCACCGTCGGAGCTATCACCGGTAAGGTCAAAGCTTTGAAAACGTGGAAAGGTGAGTCCATTGATCACGCTACTCCAGGCACCCCAGCCAAATTACTAGGATTAAAAGCAGTGCCGCAATCAGGCGACATCCTTCATGTGACGACCGATATCAAAGAATTCCGCAAGCAAGCTAAAAACATGCCGTCCGATCACGGGAATAATCAAAAAGCTGCTCATGGTATCAACAATGCTTCTGACAACAATGATCAAAATATTCCGACCTTAAATCTGGTAATCAAAGCTGATGTCCTGGGATCGCTGGAAGCTATCGAGGAGTCCCTCAATAAGCTGAACAGTGATAAGGCTCGCATCAAGATCGTGAAGCAAGCTCTGGGATTCGTCACAGAAAGCGACGTCCAGGCAGCCGAAGCTGCCAATGCCATCCTGATCGCTTTCCATCTCACCTCGAGTCGTCAGATGACGATGAAAATAGCCGAGAAGAAAATCAGATTCTATCAGTTTGATATTATTTATAAATTACTTGAGCGCTTAGAAGTTGAGCTGAAGAATCTCGAGCGCCCCGATATCGTCCGCACGCTGATCGGTAAGCTGAAAGTTCTAGCCGTCTTCAAAGTCATCAAGAAAGAAACTATTCTCGGGGGCGCGGTGACCGAAGGTATGGTCAAAAATCCCTGCAAGGTCAAAGTCCTGCGCAACAATGAAATTATCACCTTCGGCGATCTGACCGATCTGGAGTCCAATAAAGAAAAAATGACTGAAGTCGTAGCTGGTAACCAGGTCGGCATGCGCTTCCTCGGTGAACCGGTGATCCAGAAAGATGATATTTTAGAATTCTTCACCGAATCCGATGTCGCAAAGAACTAGCCAAGTCGGCGCGCTGATGACGCAGGAGATCAATAACATCATGCTGCGCGATTTTGAATCACCACGTGGCTGTCTGATTACTATCTCGCGAACAGAGCCAACGCCGGATCTGAAACATGCCAAAGTCTTCGTCAGTGTCCTACCGAACTCAATGTCCGGCACCGGACTGGCAGCTTTGAAAAAGCAAACTGGTCATATCCAATACAAACTGAACAGGACCTTATCAATGAGATACGTCCCCCGCATCCAATGGGTCTATGATGAGACCAATATTAAACTGGACAGAATAGACCGAGCACTGAACAATGTGGACGAACCATTAAAATAATTTCTGTAAGTCGAAAGGCCACCGCATTGCGCGATGGCCCTTTTTTGAACGTCCAGAATCCTGACGCTGGTGAGCAGGTCTAGACCTGTGCTGCAACCGCCTCGTCGATGAAGAAGATCTTGTCCAGTTTGGTCAGTTGCAAGATCCTTCGACAAGCAGACGTGGGTGCAACCAGGTGAATTTCATGACTTCTCGGAGGACTCGCCTTGTACAGTTGGACTAGAAATGCGACTAGCGAACTGGTCGCATACTTGAGCTGACTCAGATCAATCATGATCTTCCTGCTTCTCGCCTCCCTAACGGCTTGAAGTAAGGGCTCATGATGTGCGGTTTGGATACCGTCCGCATCTGCTCTCGTGTCATCAGTCAAGCTAATACACAGAGCATCATCAACTTCTGTGACTGCGAACTTCATACTATTACCTCATAGAAGTTCAGGTGAGCGATCCAAACGAACGTAAAAACTAAAGTTACTCCTCTACCAGAGCATTGTCAATCAAATGAAAATAACACACCCGCCGATCCAGCTCTGCCTGACGACGGGTGTTTACAAAAACGCTGAATCACGATCTTCATCTAGAGCTTCTCGATCTCTTTAAAAACCGTATCCATCTTTGTGTGTACAAAAATGTCAGCTATCCGGCGTGACACCCGATAAGTGACTAAATTCTTTTTCGCTTCGTTCACGGCTGCGTACAGGGAGATAAGAGCTCCAAGTCCTGAACTGTTGAGCCAGCTTAGATCCTTGAAATCAAGAACAACTCTATCAAAGCAACCTTTCAGCAGCTGCTCTTTGCATATGGACATCAGCTGATCCGTACTAGGACCCCCCATCAACCTACCGTGGAAACCTATAAGCACCGTTGATCCATGCTCTTCTACTGTGAACTCCATGATCAGATCCCCCTTGTTTAGTCTCTTGAAAACAACGAACGGAAAAAGCAAAATTACTCTTTTATGACTTCATTGTCAAATGTATAAAATACACCCGCCAATCCAGTTTCGCTGGACGACGGGTGTTTGTTCCTAAGCTCAGGCATCGAGTATGTCCTCCCTGGCGAAGGCGATGCACAGATTCTGATCAATCTGCGTGATGTGAAAGATGTTGCGAACTCGCTCGTCCACATTACAGAAGATGAGACGCTTATCTCGCCACCGTGCCGAGATGACAGCACCCGAGATCACACCAATAGCCGACAAACTGACGTATCTGATGCGACTGAGGTCAACTATGATAAGCTCAATCGCCTCATTCTCGAGTGTCAGCTTCAAAACTGTCTCAAACTGGTTGATATCGTTTTCCCACCACAATGAGAAAAGTGGTCGTACTTCCGCTGTTGCTCCAGTGATAGCCAACTTCACCGACATGGCGTACTCCTTCGAAGATGATGATTTGATGTACAGTAACGCTCTAATCTACAACGTTATAGGATTAGTGTCAAATAGATGAAAGATTTAAGATTACAGTTGTAAGTTGAAAGTTTGTAGTTGTAAGAGAACATCACATCTAATAACTTTCAACTTACAACTATTGACCTAAACGCCCAAACCAGCTACACTCCATCGTTATGCTCAACCATCAACCACAAGCTGAACAAATCAAACAAACGATTGACCAAGCGCAGTCCATTTTGGTCGTGTCACACCAGTCGGCCGATGGCGATACCTTAGGCGTTGGTAATGCTTGGATTGAATATTTACTCAGCCGAGGGAAACGGGTACGAGCCTTTTGTCGTGATCCACTACCAACCTATCTCCAGTTCCTGCCGAATAATCACCACTTCACGACCGATCAAGAAATCTTCCGTCAACCATTCGATATTCTCTTGGTACTGGATGCGGGCAGTTTGAATCACGCTGGTATTGATGACCTCGTACCGTTGCTACCGACACCACTCACTATCATCAACATTGATCATCATCAGAGCAATGCTTTATTTGGTCATCAGAATCTCGTCATCGCGACTGCCAGCTCAACCTGTGAAGTTGTGGCCCGTCTCTTCCATCACTGGCGTGTGCCAATAACCAAACGTCTGGCTCATTGTCTGCTGACCGGCATACTGACCGACACCGGAGCCTTACGCAATCCTGCCACCGGTTATCTGACGCTGGAAACCGCCGCGCAGCTAACTGCTGCCGGAGCCGACATGAATCAAATCCTTAGCTATACCTTCAACAATAAACCTCTGGCGCAACTTCAGCTCTGGGGCCTGGCTCTCAGCCGACTACGACGAAATAAAAAGTATAATCTGGCAGTTACCTACGTCACACATGATGATCTGACCAGTCTCAACCTGACTGTCGAAGCAATGGAGGGGCTAGCTAACTATCTGTCGGTACTCCAGGGACCGCAGGCTCTGCTGTTGCTGAAAGTTGATCCTGATCTTATCCGTGGCTCCTTCCGTACAGCTTTTGACAAGCCAGATGTCAGCAAGCTTGCTCAAGCCCTCGGTGGTGGGGGTCATCGCAAATCAGCAGCCTTCCGTCTGCCGGGGAAACTGATCGTTGACGGTGAGCGCTGGACTGTTGTCTAGTCTTGACCACTGAAAGTATAAAGTATAAGGTATGAAGTATGATGAATCCCATACATTATACTTAATACCTCATACATACTACTACCCATATGAATCTCATCCCAACAGTCATCGAAAAATCCACCTACGGCGAACGCGCCTATGATATTTACTCACGTCTCTTGAAAGACCGCATCATTTTCATCGGCAGCGAGATCGATGAAAACGTCGCCAACGCCGTCATCGCCCAGCTACTTTTCCTCGCTGCTCAGAGCGACAAAGAAATCAAAATGTATATCAACTCTCCTGGTGGCTCGGTCATGGACGGTCTGGCTATCTATGACACCATGCAACACGTCAAACCTGATGTCTCAACGATCTGTGTCGGCATGGCTGCCAGTATGGCGGCAATCCTTCTGGCCGGCGGGACCAAAGGTAAACGTTTGGCGTTGCCCAATTCTGAAATCCTCATTCATCAGCTGATGGGTGGTACGCAGGGACAAGCTTCAGATATCAAGATCCGCGCCGAACACATGCTGAAGCTGAAAGACCGTTTGAATAAAATTTTACAAAAGCATACGGGACAAAAATTAGACAAGATTGAGAAAGACAGTGACCGTGACTACTTCATGGATCCCACAGAAGCAGTGGAGTACGGCATTATTGATCAAGTTATAAAACCAGCTCACTAGATAAGCCAGCTGACGTTCATTTCCAAAGGAGCAAGGTACCGTGAGCGAACATCCAAACTTTACGCGCACGCGCTGGGAAAACATAACCGGCACTATTGGTTTTTTGTTTCTCCTGGTCGGCGGCATAGGAATTTATTTCAGATCCCATGGTCTATTCACGCAGATCGTCACTGGGATAGGGATTGTCCTGTGCGGTATCGCACATTTTTTCCTCTCACCGCGAGGTAGCAGCATGAAAACACAGTTCGTGGATATCGCTGAAGGCGGAAGACTAGCGGAGCTGAAGGATGAACCCAAAGGTCCATTCTCGCCTCATACCAACGGTGAAGTCCAGCGCAACACCCTGCTGATTTTCCTGCCTCCAGGAATACTCTTTCTCTACGGAGCCGTCTGGGCCCATCAGACACTGTGGTATTGGCTTCTCGGTATTCCGGGGGTCGGCCTGACCATGGGAGCTTTCTGGCCTTTGATCAAACGAGGCATGGGTCAGAGACTCCGTCAGAGCCGCCCACCTTCTTCAGCACCGCCAGCAACCTAACATCCAGCGGTCCCCGCAAGGAGTACCCATGGTAATACTCACTGTTCAGTGGCTCAAGGTGCTACGACTTGGACCACTCATAGCACTCGTGATGTTCCTGCTGATCGTCATCGGCATCCTCGTCATCATACGGCGTAGGCCTGGATAGTCGCTCTGATCGAACACTCAACAACACCCCTTGGACTACGGTCCTTGGGGTGTCTTTATTGCCTTGACTTATCCACTTGTCATTTTCAGGATTTCGCCTATACTATATGCAACGTGGCAAACGTTAAAAAAATAGGGGCATAGCTCCAAATATCCTAGCGCAATGGGATTGGAGTGATGGCTCCGTTTTTTTTCCCTCGCTTTCAGCCTCGGGATATCAGTAGCACCTCCAAAACAAAGATTAAAACCTATAGGCCTCAGCTCGGACTTTCGCGAGATTAGAAACTTAGAACTTCGAGCTTTGAATTTGTTTAGAACTTAGAACTTCGAACTTAGAACTTTAATCAACAGGGAACCCAGCATGTCTTGATGCTGTGCCCTGTTTTTTTGTAAACGGAGCGCGGCATCAATCCAGGCTAACCCCGTTAGAGATGTTCTAAAATCTATGAAATCTCTAA
>CAZFBK010000003.1:0-2019 GCA_964517065.1 uncultured Gammaproteobacteria bacterium | reverse complement strand
GCATCAATCCAGGCTAACCCCGTTAGAGATGTTCTAAAATCTATGAAATCTCTAACGGGGCTAACGTCATCGTGACGAAGCTTCAGGGATTGAATCATCAGGGAGGAGCTATGAAACGGGGACTGTTCTTTCTTATCGCCCTACTGCTGACAGCCTGCCAGCACGACCTGCCGACTACGCCTCTGCCTCACAAGCTGACTGTCCAAGATCTCGCGGCTGACGATCATCTGATGCAGACGTTAGATCATCAACGCTTCTTCGACAAGGTCTCACCGAATGCTGGCTGGATCGATCATGATCATCCCTACTACGCCACAGACGGTGAACGTGAGTTTGTCTTCATCGATCTGGAAGCGGCCGACGAACACCGTACGCTAGTGATTATCTTCCGGCAACAACAACCAGTTGCAGCTACAATCATCGGCTACGCTCCGATCGAATCCTGCTATGAAGATCAACCAGAACTAACAGAGACTGATGGCTATGTCTTTGTCTATGATCTGTCGCAGGGAGTCCGCTGTCTGATGAACTACTTCACCGGTCAAAACCTGACATCATCTGAGGAACTCCCAAGTGACCAAAGACAAAATCTCGATCTGCTGAGTCATGAGTCTCAGCGTCGTTGTCTGACGAACTATTTCCAGCACAAACCGCGAGGGCTGAACTGTCATCTCTTGACCGAGCTGGATATCTTGCCGCGGATGCAGTACGTGGCAGATGATGTCAGTCAGATCATTGGTTGTTTGCAGTAGCAAGAACCCCCGGGCCACAGGCAGTGGCTCGGGGGTCTATTTTTTCTGAAGGCTGCTCATAGTTCAGCGTCGCACTAATAACACTGAACAAAATCCAGAGCGCCAACAGGATGAGAGTCAGCCGAAATAGAATCAATTCGATTGACTGACCAGCAAATGGCTCAACAAACTGTACCTTACTCACAGCCACCTCCAGGTTGAACGGACAGAACAAGGTCTCTGTTCTTATACTAGCTATAGATTCGGGTGTCAAATAAAAAACCCCTTAGAGATGAATTTCTAACGAGGTAAAAAAAGAACCCCAACTCTCCTCCACACCGCGTGACGCGATAATGAATTTGAGTCGAGGTTCGGGGCAAGGCGCCCAAAAGATCTACCGGTTTCTGGCAAGGAGAATGAGATCGCTCATCTGGAAATCATTTTCAAGCGATTCATACTCCCAATCCCACTCTTCGCCGTCCCAGCAGAGACAACGAACATAGAGCGTGCCTCTGGAATCACGATAAATGGTGCCCCAGAAGAACACGCGCTTATGCTTACAATTGCCGAGAGCACCTTGGATGAGACCCTGGTGGCAGAGGAGGTGGTCCAGCAGGTTGGCGTTCAGAATGGACCCACCCCTGAGCGATTCGCGGATTGTAGTTCCCTTGGTGGGACTCTGACTGAGTAATGTAAACTTCGCCTCCCCAAAATCAAAATTGGAATCTCCGGCAATGTGCTCTTCAACCTCCCAACCCGTAGGACAGAACGGGGCGGTAGCCATGTCGACGATGTGCTTGACGATGATCACTGCGTGCCCACGGATGAATTTGAGAATCGTGACAAGAGTATCTCCTTGGCACACCTTGTCTACATCAGCAGCGGTCGCCCCAGCGCGTTCCAAAGCCATATCCAGCTGAGCTGCCTGCCTAACACTCATGATAGAAGCCATACTTCCCCCGACAACGTGCTTATCTGCTAAGCGTGTTGTCATAGTGGACCTGCTCTCGACCCATCAGATGTAGGTCAGAGAAGAGCGTGTCCGTGAAACCTCTATATTGAAGCGGATAATCCGCTGGGATTGCTAGGTAGTAGCAAGTGGTTCTAAGTTGTGAAGAACACTGTAATAACTATATATTAACATATATTTTATATATTGTCAATAGTAAATAATCAATATTTAGCTAATGTTAGGGATTTTTAATAAAAATTTGGCTAATATTAGGCCCACGGTCTCGCAGGCGGCCTGCTAGCAGGCCGCAAATTGCCCGCTACTAGTAGCGGGCCT
>CAZFBK010000002.1:36813-68842 GCA_964517065.1 uncultured Gammaproteobacteria bacterium | reverse complement strand
ATCCCAAATTAGCTTCGGGTTCGTATGTGGCCGGTATGTCTACTAGTAAATGGCCATCATGGGAGCAGACTTTCGCCTCAACTATTGGAGGTACACAGCCAGTTGATCCAGTGAACAAATATGATAGTTGCGCTGATAACAAATTTGACCCGTATGACAAAGAAACCTGCTGGGATGCTGCTGCTCGTAAGTTCAGTTGTCCAAGTGATGCGTCAGTTTATATCTATCAAGTACAGCAGGACACGAGCTATCGCCTGTCAGCCAACCTGGAGACGAATAGCCGCTTCAGCTGGGCCAAAGAAAATCAGAATTTAGCCTTCTCAAACGCAGCAGTTTGTACGGGCACACCTCAGGCTGGCATCTGTGGTAATAGCGTTTTAGAAACAGGTGAGGTTTGTGATGGTGGCTTTACTAATGCTTGTCCGAGCGACTCGAATAATCAACGGACTGTCGGCTGTAAATCAGACTGCTCTGGTTGGCTACCGTTGCCTGCAGGTTGGAGCTGTGGCGGTAGCTGTGGCAATGGCAGTCTGGATACGCCATTTGAACAATGTGATCTGACCGCGACCGGCTACGTACCGACTGATTGGAGCTGTAGTCTCGGCGGAGCAGCTAGCTGCGGTAATCAGTGTCGATTTAATTGTACGGCTGGTCAGCCATATCACGGTAAGTGTGGGGATGATATTACTCAATTACCAGAGCTGTGTGACGACGGAGCTGCGAATGGCGGTTATGGTAAATGCAATACTACGTGTTCCGGTTATGGAGAATTTTGTGGCGACGGTGTGGTGAGCGGCACAGAAGAATGTGACACCTCTCAGGGATTAGCTGGTCATTCTTGTCCGGCTGGTCAGAGTTTGTATTGTGATAGTAGTTGCAAACGGTCGTGTTCAAATCTCACGCCGGCTAGTGTCACTCCGGGAGTGTGCGGTAATAATCTTGTTGAATCGAGCAATGGAGAGCAATGCGAACCTGATCTCTATCAGTCACCGGCGCCGGAGCAATCCAGTGTCGACCGTCAGTATGTCTGTGCTGATACCTCGGCCGGAGCTTTGGCTTGTAAGATTACTGGAGGATACTGCGGCGATAGTCAGGTGCAAACTCCTTTTGAAAATTGTGATGAAGGTCCAGCAAAAAATGGTGTTGTTTGTGATCAAACGACAGCGACCTGCACCTACTGTACCACCAGCTGTCAGTTGAAGGTCTTGGCGCCGAATCGCTGTGGTGATGGTATTAAAGCTGGTATTGAATTCTGTGATAATGGTAAAGACAATGGGTTGCCTGGTAAATGTAATAGCTCCTGCACGGCACTTGTTGCAGGTAGTTCCGGTCCAAGTTGTGGTGACGGTAATCCTGTTCCTCCAGAATACTGTGACGAAGGTCCAATGAATGGTCAAGTGGGCCATTGCAACGGTACTTGTACCGGGGTTATCGTTCCAAATAATTGTGGTAACAATAATCTTGACACTGGCGAGGTTTGCGATGAAGGGGATTTAAACGGTCAGCCTCTGCACTGTAATTGGAGCTGCAATGGCAATACCCCCGCTTCATGCGGTAATGGAATTACTGAGTCTTCGCCCTATGGGTCAGAGGAATGTGACAAAGGCAGTGCTAATGGCAAGCCGAACAGCACCTGCTCTGCTCAATGTAAGATTGTCACTGGCGTACCACCAGTAAACGGTACTAAGACCTGCGGAGATGGTCAGGTGCAGGCTCCGAATGATGCTGGTATCAATGAAATCTGCGACAGTGGTAATGCTAATGGTTCAGCTACCAAATGTTGGAATGACTGTTTACGTTACACCAAATACTGTGGCGATACTCAGAAGCAAACTCCAAACGATGCAGGACAAAATGAATTCTGCGATGATGGTCCTGCCAATGGTTCCGCTGTCAATAAATGTAATACAGCTTGTACTGCTCTGGTGACGGAGATTTGCGGTGACCGACAGATCACTGGTGGAGAGCAGTGTGATATTTGTGCTTCCGGTAATGGTTATTGCAATGCCAGCGGACAGAGCGTTGCTAACTGTGATATTACCTCCTGCCGTCTGCAGCAAGCCGGCATCGCTTGTGGTAACAGTATCAAAGAAGGCACAGAAGCTTGTGACTATGGCTGTCCCAATACCAATCAGCATGTTTGTTTCAGCAGTAGTGCAGACGCTATAGCCGGTAACGGTTGGTGTCGCGATAATTGTGCTACTAATTGCGGAGACGGATTCTGGTCAGCAGCTTTCGCTAATCCGGGCGATGTCTGCGATCTTGGCTATGGTCTGAACGGTCAGACGATTGGTCAGTGTAATGCGACTTGTACCGGCAACGTCAAATATAATTGTGGTGATGGGGTGGTGACCAACGGTACCGCCGAGATTTGCGACGACGGCGCTGCCCACAACGGCCAGTCTGGTTATTGCGGACCCGGACCAACTCAACCGATTGAAAAATACGGTGTAGAAGATGGTTGTACCAGTTGTGCTAATGTAAATTGCGGCGACGGTATCGTTAGCTCAAGTTGTAATACTGCCCAGCCGTCATTCGGCAAAGAAGCTTGTGATCCGGGTAATCCCGCTACGCCAAACTGTAATAAATGGTGTACCGGACTTTGCGGTAACAGGAACGTTGATCCGGGTGAAACCTGTGATGATCCGAATGGCCAGAATGGTCAGGCCGGTAAATGTAATCTAACCTGTGATGGTATCACTGCCTCTGTCTGTGGCGACGGTATCAAGAACGGCTCGGAAATGTGCGACGGTAGCGATTTTGGAAATTATACCTGCCAGATTTACGGTTATGAAGGTGGTAATCTTAGTTGCCGCAGCGATTGTACGATTAATAACACTGCCTGCTACAAATGTGGTGATGGTGTTGTCAACGGCAGCGAGCAATGCGACGGCGCGAATTTAAATGGTAAATCCTGTTCTGCTGTTGTCATTGGTTCTACTGGTACCCTGAGTTGTTATCCGGCTTCTGCTTCAGCAGGTCAACGCTGTACGTTTAATACTGCTCAATGTTCTGTCCCTGTGGCTCAGGTATGTGGCGACGGTGCTGTGACCGGTACGGAGACTTGCGACTACGGGGCAACAGGGGTCGTCTATAAGAGCTTCGCCTGTACGACTAATGCTGTTGGCTTGGCTACAGCTGGTATTCGTAGTAATAGTTGTTCCAGTTGTACCAGCGAGACAATAGGCCAGTGCGTGCCAAACGGTTTATCGTTACAAACAGATACAGCCGATGTGTCGTACTACAACGGTCGTTTGCTCTTATACCCACAATGTACACTTGATGTGCCTGATCCTCAGGGTATTACCTATCCTGATGCTGCTGTGACCTATCCAGGTACTGGTAATGCCTGCGCGTCTAATAATATTCCGGCAACTTCCGGCGGTGCTGTCTCGGCTACTAACTCTGTTCGTGGTACTGACCAGTTCATCGCTTGGGAGAATAGAAATAGTCAGAATATTGTTGCAGTGAAATTCGTCAAACCGACTTCCATGTCCTTTGCCAAAGCAGCTGCTAGCTTCGCTTCACCGGCCAATAAACTGGTCTACTACCTGAGCAATAGCCAGACGGTGTATGATTCTAATAGGTGGGTTTGTTCTGCTTCTGCTCCGGATAAAAACGGCAACAAGTGGCATGACTTGGGCTACGATGATGCTGGTTGGACCTCACCTCGGCAGTCTGGGACCGGTACGCCATCATGTCAGAATAATAATGTTTGTGCGGGTCTCGGTGGCTGGTTAGGTGCTTGTCCAGCAACCAACATGTTTATGTGGGGACCAAACGGCTGCGTCGATTCTGTAGTGTATTGTCGTCTGAAATATTGGGCCAATTAGAGTGAAATTACTACTCATGCTATAATTAAGAAACTATATGTTTGAGGATATCAAAAATAAAGATTCCCAAGGTTTGCCACACTCGACTGAGGATATGTTTGATGATGTTGATCCACAGGCAGATGCTCAACCTCCCGTACCAAAACCCCAGGCTTCGATGCCTGCTGGTACTCCGGTTGCGTCGCCGATTTCCGGTGTTGGCCCGACACAGCCATTACAAACATTGGCAGAGTTAGGACCGCGGTATACACCGTCTGCCGGTGCTGGTTGGTTGAAGAAGTTAGGTATCTGGTTATTGTCTGTCGGATTGATCGCGGTACTTGGTTATGGCGGTTGGTATGCCTATGCGACCTATCTGGCTCCGGCTTTTGACGCTCAGAAACAAACCAGTCAGAATCCGACCAACACACAGTCAACTACCAACACCACACCTGTTAGTAATACCAATCAATCACCTGATGTTTCGGTGCCAAATGGCGCTGCTCCTGTCACACCGCCCGTTGTTGATACTGATAAAGATGCCCTGACCGACGTAGAAGAGAGTATCCTCGGTACTGATCCGGCAAGTATCGATACTGACAAAGACGGTCTGACAGACTATGAAGAGGTAAAGATTTATAATACTGACCCATTGAATCCTGACACCGACAATGATGGCCTAAATGATCGAGAAGAGGTGCTGACGTGGAAGACCAATCCACGCTCGGCTGATACCGATAGTGATAGTTATCAAGATGGAGATGAAATTCGTAATGGCTACAATCCTCTCGGTGCTGGTAAGCTCGTACCGCCAGAAGCTTTACCTATTTCAGGTACAGCTAATCAACCAAAATAGTTTCTATGGCCAATCAGAACGAAACAACTTCACAACCGACCAACAGCTCCATCACAGGTATCCCGCCGGTAATTACGTTTACTATTCCTGAGGAAAATCTCCATGTCATGCCACGAGAGTATCAGGCGGCCCGTGGACACATGAAGAAGGTGGTGACTTCTAATGGTGGTAATAAGAAGTTTTTTCTTTTGATTGGCGGATTGGCTATTGTATTGGGAGCTGTCATCGTTGGTTTATTATTTTATGTTCGCTCGCAACAAAACACTGCTCCGATAGCGCCAGCTGCTACTAATACTACGCAGCCAACACCGGTAGCCACGACCACACCTATTCAAGTAACTGATGTTACAGCACAAACACGTGATACTACCCGTGTCCGAGATATCGTGACTATCAGACAGGCTTTAGCTTCGTATTTTGATGATTTCATGTTGTATCCAACGGTGATTGCCGGTTTGCCTCAGAAATATTTATTGCAAGAGCCCAAAGACCCGTCGACCGTTCAGGGTTATGGGTACACTATTGATTTGAATGGTCAGTCATATCGTTTGCAATTTGTCTCTGAGGGAGAGATTATTTTTGATAACAAAACACTCCCAGCTGGATTACACGTAGTTGGTCCTGATGGCTTATTATCAGATCAAACTTCAGCAATAGTGCCAGCTCCCACGCCAACTCCAACGATCCCAGTAACAGTTTCAGGAGATAATAAAGACACTGATAATGATGGATTGACAACAGCAGAAGAACTTAGTTTTCGCACGAATTCGACGAGTGCGGACACTGATGGCGATGGATACAAAGATGGAGAAGAGGTTGTTAATCTTTTTAGCCCTATAGCCGGGCAGCGCGCTTATTTGAACGTTTCTGGATTGGTTCGTCTCTATACAAATACTATTTTTGGCTACAGCACTTGGCTACCTCAGGACTGGATTCAGCGTAGTGTCGACAGCGGGAGTCAGGAAGTAGTGTTGACCTCACCGGCTGGTGATAGTGTTGATATTGCCGTAGAGGCAAATGATCAGAATGTCGAACTGGAGCAATGGTACTCCACAGCCTTTGGCTCACCTGCAGCTACCGCTGCGCGTCATGTCACGATAGCAGGACTTCCTGCACTTGAGTCGGCGGATGGTCTATCCTGGTATCTTGCTGACCAACAGCGAATCTATAAAGTTAGCTACGATGCGGCTACCAGCGGAGTGATCCAGTATCCGGCCGTTTTTATTTTGATACGTACAACATTTAGCTTAGCTTCCACACAGTAAGATGACCAAGAAATTTTTTTTGCTCTCAGAGTCAGTACCTGAGTATCCCTGGCTCGTACTATTAGAAAAAGCACTTCAGTATCAGTATCATTTGCGCCAGAATATTTCTCTGGCCTTTATTGACAGCAGAACTATGCGTTCCTTAAATAAAAAGTGGCGGCATAAAGACTATGTGACCGATATTTTATCGTTCAATCTGGCTCAGTCTGCCAAGGATGATTTGTTAGGAGAGTTGTTGCTCTGCCAAACTGTGGTCAAACGACAAGCTCGTGAGCATGGCCACTCTGTTGAGCGGGAAATGCAAATATTGATCGTGCACGGCTGCTTGCATTTGTTGGGATATGATCATGAAAAGACTAATGAGGCCAAGGTCATGGAAAGTCGAGAAGTCAAACTGCTGGCAAAACTGCCAAAAGTTTGATAAATATTCATTTTTTCATTATAATAAGTTGGATTTATACGTAGAATGAAACGCCAAGATATTATCACTGGTTTGGATATCGGTACGAGTCAAATTCGTATCGTTGTTGGACAGCGCGACGCTGATGGCAGTGTCCGTATTATTGGTGTAGGCGAGGCTGCAAGCGCTGGGCTGTCTAAGGGTAATATTACTGATGTAGAAGAAGTAGTAACTTCAATTTCTGAAGCCTTAGAAAAAGCAGAACGCATGTCCGGCCAGACTATTGAGCGGGCTGTCGTCGGTATCAGTGGTACTCATGTCAAAGTAATACAGAGTCAGGGAGTAGTGGCAGTCTCTCGCGCTAACGGTCAAGTCGACCCATCAGATGTTGATCGAGCTCTGGAGGCAGCGCAAGCAGTCGCTACACCGCCAAATTACGAAATTCTTCATGTCTTGCCGTTATCCTATACCTTAGACAATCAAAGAAACATCAAAGATCCAGTAGGAATGTCTGGAGTTCGCCTTGAAGCGCATACTCAGATTATTATGGGGCTCAGTAGTCAGGTGAAGAGTTGTTCTAAATGTGTCTACAGGACAGGAGTTGATGTCGAAGGGTTTGTTTTTTCTATTTTAGCTACTGCTTCTGCAGTTTTGGACAAGCGTCAGAAAGATATTGGTGTAGCGG
The DNA here is from genome assembly GCA_964517065.1 of uncultured Gammaproteobacteria bacterium. Taxonomy (GTDB): domain Bacteria; phylum Patescibacteriota; class Patescibacteriia; order UBA1558; family 2-01-FULL-52-15; genus CAYYYA01. The sequence continues at coordinate 61,824 of CAZFBK010000002.1, read as the reverse complement.
TGGTGAACATTGGTGCAGCCACCACTTCGGTTGTGGTCTACGAAGCAGGAGATGTACTATTCGCCACTGTATTACCGGTCGGTGCTGATCATATCACTCAAGATTTGGCTATTGGTTTGCGCACTTCACTGGATGTAGCGGAAGCGATCAAGCTGGAGATTGGTTGTCAGGATTCGGAGAAGATTTCTAAACGAGATGAATTAGATTTGAGTAGATATTCACAAACAGAGAAACCGCGGACGATGGTATCAACCAAACACGTATCAGAGATTATCAACGCCCGTGTGGAAGAATTATTTGATCTCGTCGATAAAGAATTGCGTGCGGTTGATCGATCAGCCTCGTTACCTGCTGGTATCGTCTTGACCGGAGGTGGTGCCAAGATGGCAGGTCTAGCAGAGATTGCCAAAGCCAGATTAAGATTACCAGCCTTCATTGGTAAACCATTGCTGAGTGCCAGTCACATTGAAAAGATTGATGACCCACGTTATACCACTGCACTGGGATTGGTGTACTATGCTTTGCAAGGCAGTAGTAAGAGTGGCAGTATTATGCCGAACTTTTCTTCCGTCAAACTGGCCACTGATCGCATGACCAAGTGGTTTAAGGATCTGTTACCTTGAGGTTGAGGAGGATAAGGATTGAGGATTAGGAGAAGGGAGCTCCCTGACCCACAATCCTGACCCTTGTTCTCAAATTCCAACCCTGTCCATTCTGTCCATCTTCCGCTATAATTATCAATATTATTAAGGCTCGTAATATCCATGTCAAAACGTAGCGCACACGAAGTCAAACCACCAGCAGAGAATCTGGCCAAAATCAAAGTAGTTGGTATTGGGGGATCAGGCGGATCAGCGATCAATCGAATGTTGGCCTCCAAGGTACGCAACATTGAGTTTATCGCGGTTAATACCGATGCTCAGGCTTTGAATCAGTCATTAGCACATCGTAAAGTTCAGATAGGTGTGGCTACAACTCGTGGTTTGGGAGCTGGGATGGATCCAGATCTGGGATCGCGCTCCGCTGAAGAGAATGAGATCGATATTGCCAAAAGTATTGAAGGTGCTGATATGGTTTTTTTGACCTGCGGCTTAGGTGGCGGTACCGGCACAGGTGCTATCGGTTTCATCGCTGATCTGGCCCGTGAAGCTGGTGCTTTGACAGTAGCAGTCGTGACTAAACCCTTTGCTTTCGAAGGTGCGAAGCGCAAAGAAATCGCTGAGACCGGCTATGAACAATTGATGGATCGTGTCGATACTATTATTACTATTCCTAACGATCGTTTATTGCAGATCATCGACAAACGCACTCCTTTGCTGGAGGCCTTCTCGATTGTTGATGAAGTACTGAAACAAGGTGTCTTGGGAATTTCAGAAATTATTACTGTTCCGGGATTGATCAATGTCGACTTCGCTGATGTCAAAGCCATCATGGGCAATGCCGGCTCAGCTTTGATGGGTATTGGTCAGGCCAGCGGTGAGAATAGAGCAGTAGAAGCGGCCAAAGCTGCAATTGATAGTCCACTATTAGAACTTTCTATTGAAGGTGCTAAAGGTATTTTGTTTACCATCACTGGCGGTCCTGATCTCTCCATGCATGAGGTGCAAGAGGCAGCAGAAGTAATTACTGCTAGCACGGACCCCTCTGCCAAGATTATTTTTGGTACGATCATTGATGAATCTATGGGCGATCAGATCAAGATCACAGTTATCGCTACCGGCTTCAAAAATTTACGAGACGTTCGTAATGCTGAAGAAGAAGAAACGAATTACCGTCCAAATAAATCGGTTTTTAATTCTTTAGGTCAACAGGAAAAGAAAATCTTCGTCAAACCCAGAGAAGAGGCCAAACCACAACGAGAAGAACCCATTGAGGAAGAAAAGAGCGAGTATGACATGCCGACCTTTATACGTAATAAAATGAAGAAGTAGAGCTGTAGATTGGTAGAAAAGTAGTTTTGTAGTTTTTAATTTAGCCTACATTAGTACAACTACCAAACTACCAGCCTACCAAACTACTCCCATGAATTGCCCGGTCTGCAACTATAAAGATACCAAAGTAATTGATTCACGGATTACCAGCGACAAAACTGGGATCCGCCGACGCCGAGAATGCCTGAAATGCGCATTCCGTTTTTCTACTCTGGAAGAAGTTGAGTTGTTGGATATCTTGGTAGTCAAACGTGATGGCAGACGTCAGCCATATTCACGTGAGAAATTGGCTCATGGCCTGCACCGTTCTTTGGAGAAGCGCTCTTTTACCGAAGACAAATTTTATAATCTAGTTCATACCATCGAACGAGATATTCACAAAAGTCGTAAATCAGAGCTGACGACCAAAGAGCTTGGTGAAATCGTCATGAAGCGTCTCAAGCCTTTCGATGAAGTGGCCTATATCCGCTTCGCTTCAGTTTATCGGCAGTTCAAAGACGCAGGAAGTTTCCAGCGTGAGTTATTGGCCATGATGAAGAAGAGCAAAAAAGCCAAATCTAACCGCTGAAAGATTCTTGTTGCAGAATTGTATAATCATTTGAACCCTAAGTCCCTTTTATTATTCTCATATGGATATAGAGCTACAAGAGCACTTGGACCAACAAGCGAAGGAATTAGCCGATATCAAACAGCGTTTGCATAAGATCGATCGTCATTTTTTTTGGAGCAGAGTTTTTATTTGGATTAATATTTTACTGTTCGTGGTGCCGTTGGTTGTGGGTTATCTCTTTTTGAAGCCAATGCTGGAACAAGGTTTCGGCACTTTGATCAGCCCTGCCGACGGACAAAATAGCCCCATGGATGCCAATGCTGTCAAGAATTTATTAGATCAATATAAACAATTACAATAATTAAGGTACAAGGTTTATGATATCTCAGAAATATCTCAGCCCTCTTCTGACAGTGATGATCGCTTTGATTGGCGGTTTCTTTGGTTCTTATATTTTTATTAACTATGGTCAGCAATGGATTCGTCTCGCTGGTTCGCCGAATAGCACCCCCGGAGGCGGCACCATGACAGTGATTCAAGATGATAAAAACAAAATTCTGAAAGTGACCGAAGATTCTTCGACTATTGATTTAGTTCAGAGCGTTTCACCGAGTGTCGTCTCGGTCACGATAAAAAAAGATATAGCGGCGCAGCAGCAGATTACTGACCCCTTCTTCAATTTTTCTCCTTTTGACCAGTTTTTTGGTAACCAGATTCCTCAACCACAGACGCCGAAAAATATCACGCCCAATATCCAAAAAGTAGGCGGTGGCAGCGGTTTCATCATCTCTGCCGATGGTTATATTCTGACTAATCGTCATGTGGTCAGTGATACGGCGGCGACCTACTCCGTGACCCTCAATGATGGCAAAGAATACGAAGCCAAAGTCATTGGTACGGATCTTTTTAATGACGTCGGTGTTCTGAAAATCGAGGCCAAGGATTTACCGGTGGTTCACATTGGTGATTCTGATAGTTTGCAAGTCGGTCAGTCCGTTATCGCTATTGGCAATGCACTGGCACAATTTTCCAACACCGTTACCAAAGGTGTTGTCTCTGGTATTGGTCGTAGCGTCACGGCTGGTGGTGGAGGGACCTCAGAGAATTTGGAAGGAGTTATTCAGACTGACGCCGCTATCAATCCAGGTAATTCGGGTGGCCCACTATTAAATCTAGCCGGAGAAGTTGTCGGTATCAATACGGCTGTTTCACAGGAAGGTCAGCTGATCGGTTTCGCTATTCCGATTAACTCAGTCAAAAGCATAATCAAAGGCATTCTGACAGAAGGTCAGATTGTCCGTCCGTATCTTGGTGTTCGTTATGTACTGATCACTGACGACATGGCCAAGCAAAACAAGCTGCCGGTCAGTACAGGTGCTTTGATCAGTCGCGGTCAGACTAAGGATGAGTTGGCTATCGTACCGGGATCACCCGCAGATAAAGCCGGTTTGACAGAAAACGATATTATTATCTCAGTCAATGGTCAGAAGATTACTGCGGAGACCACATTATCCAAAATAATCTCCGGTTTGAATCCCGGTGATAAGATTACCCTGCATGTCTATTCCAAAGGCAAAGAGAAAGATCTGTCAGTAACACTCGATCGATATAAACAAACAAAGTAATTTCGGTGAACCCTCTGCAGACAGAATTAGAGACACAGCTGTCCCGTGTGCAACGCGCCTGGGCAGCTTTGCATTTGGATCAGAAGCGGCTACAACTAAATCATTTGCAGCAAAAAATGCAAGAGACGCATTTCTGGGATGACAGACAAACGGCGGAGAAAGTCAGTCAAGAAGCCGGACGACTGCAGCATCAGCTTGATGTTTGGACTGTGATCCAAAATGATCTTCGTGATTTGGTTGCTTTGTCGGCTGATGAATCGCTGACCGATGATATTATTGAGCGTCTGCAGCAGATCAGTCAGATGGTCGCGCAACTAGAATTCGAAATGGTGCTACAAGGAGAACACGATACCCGACCAGCGATTCTTACTATCTACGCCGGTGCCGGTGGAGTTGATGCACAAGACTGGGCTCAGATGCTGGAACGAATGTATTTACGGTTAGCAGAACGTCAACGCTGGAAAGCAGAAGTACTTAACCGTACTGCCGGACAGGAGGCTGGTATCAAAAATACTACTATTAAAATTTCCGGTTCGTATGCTTACGGTTATCTCAAGACCGAGAGTGGTGTGCATCGTCTGGTCCGTCTATCACCGTATGATGCTGATCAGGCTCGTCATACATCATTTGCTATGGTTGAGGTTTTGCCAGAGCTTGATGAACTGGCTGAGATTCAGATTGACGATAAAGATTTGCGCATTGACGTCTATCGTTCCTCTGGTAAAGGCGGACAGTCCGTCAATACGACTGATTCAGCAGTTCGCATAACCCATCTGCCAACCGGCATTGTGGTGACCTGCCAGAATGAACGTTCACAAATGCAGAACAAGGAACAAGCCATGAAGTATTTGCTCGGTAAGCTATCTGTATATTATCAGGCGGAGAAAGATGAAGAGCGTCAGGCTCTTCGTGGTGAATTAACTGAAGCCGCCTGGGGCAATCAGATTCGTTCCTATGTCCTACATCCGTATAAAATGGTCAAAGATCACAGAACTAAATTTGAAACTAAAGATCCTCAGACTGTCTTGGACGGCGAGCTGATGGAGTTCATGAAGAAACGGTTGGAGCAGCAGGTGGGGTTAGTAAAGAAATAACCAATAAGTAAGAAATATGCTATACTAATAGCATAACCATTAGTCGAAACCCCATGTTTGACCATTTGGAACCGAAACGCCATAAGCGCGTTGAGCTTCATCATCATATTTCCCTATCATTTCTCATGGCTAGCGCTTTGTCACTCGGTGTGATTTTTGCCTTACCTCTTATTTCTTTTACACAATCAGTCCGTCCAGAAAGTACCATAACGAGTACAGCTAGTATGTGGCTTGATCCTCATTTCACCCAAGCTCAGTCTATTGTCGTGCCTCAGAAAGATTTTGAGGCTGCTCGATATGTTTTGAAAATCACTGATAAACCGGCGAAATTATTATCACTCCACTTTACTCTGAACGGTGTGGGAGAGCTGACCAAGTTGTCTCCCGTACGTTTGTATCTAGACGAAGTGCAGGTTGGCGAAGGACAAGTCCTCACTCCTCAAGGTGATCTTACCTATCATCTGGTTTCTGATTTGAAGCCCGGTATTCATTCAATCGCCTTGCACACTGGTTGGGCCACTGCTTCGCAAGGTCAGCTGATGCAAATTTCACTTCTTGACGCTGGTGATATCACCCTAGTCCAGAATGATCAGACTGTGACATTAACGTCTGTCCTACCTCTGACGACCAAAGAGCTATCATTGGCTGATAGAGGAGCTCTGCTAGCCGTCAGTGGGTCTCCGATAGAGTCCGCAGCGATTTCAGCTAACCAACAAGGAGATTTAGTTTTTCAGCTCAATGCCACGGGTGAGCCCATCGACGTCACCCGCATGAGCTTCAGGGTAGCTACCAAAGACTTCTCATTGTCTGAGATACAACTACTCAATGGTGACAAGCTCGTTCGCAGTTGGAAAGATTCTACAGAATTTTTTAATCAAATAGATTTGGTCACTGGTGTTGGTGCTATCACCGTCACCCCAGGGACCATCACAAAGCTCAACATACGTCTGATCGGTCAGGCATCACAGGCGGGCGCCAGTGTAGAAGCTCGACTCTCTTCAATGACAGGTCTCGGATTTGTTTCTGGCCAAGAGATTAAATGGCAGAGTGGTACCACACTCGTAAAGAAACAAAACTTTGTTCGTGATCAAATTTCCTGGTCGTTGGTTGATCAGTCAGATCAGTATATTTTGAAGCCTACGAGCTCCTCTGCTAAGCCAATAACTATCTATCAAGCGGTTGTTGAGATTCAGTCTGATCAGCAGACGGTGCTTGATAACTGGCAGGTTTTATTAGATGGCAGAGTTGTGTCACTCGAAGTACCGCTCGTTCAACTAACAAAAGCCATCTTACGTTTTCCACAAGGTTTGGTTGTGCAGTCAGGGCAGACGTTGCGTATCCTGCCTATTACTAATACTCATGGAAGTGCCAATATCCGTTTAATACCTGATCAGTTGCAATGGCAGAGCAGTAGTACTGATTGGATCGCTGTGGCTGATGATCAGGTCATGACTATTCCGGCCACACGCATTCGCTGGTAGCGACGGCGCTTGCTTTTCCAAATCCAGTTGGTATCATAGGTTGGAAAAGCGAAATTGATGGCTAAAAAGTCTGTCGTATTTTTATGCGCTCTGAGTTTTTTGGTTGGCAACGCTGGTGCCAGCTTTTTTGTTATTGGCCCAACGTTGGTACTTATCATCAGTGTTGTTACTGGTCTGCTTATCTGGCTGTACAAGCGTTCATTGTTGCCGATCGTGATTGCACTGATTATAGGAATATTGTCCTGGCAACTGCGGGCGAATCTGCAGTCGCCACATCCACCGCTCGGACATATCACGGTTGCTGGTGAAATAACATTTGTTGAAAGTAAAATCAATAAGCAGCTGGTGACAGTCAGATTGCAGTCTGGCGTGCTTAAGGGCTACAAAGTGTTGCTCTACACCGACCGTTATCCCGAGTACTTCTCCGGTCAGCATCTTTCTTTCAGCTGTAAACTTGAGCGACCTGAGCCAATTGAAGATTTTCGTTATGATCGTTATTTGGCATTGACGAAGGTATATTATATTTGTTATCGGCCGTCTGAATTGCAGGTGGATAACACAGTCAGTTGGCGCTACTGGCTTTTTCGAATCAAACGTTTTTATTCAGACAGTTACAATCGTTATTTGCCTGAACCTGAGGGTAATGTCACGCGGGCGATGATGCTGGCTGAGCGTAAGGATTTGCCAGCCGATCTTACTACTCAGTTTTCACGTGTCGGGCTCAGTCATGTCATGGCTATTTCCGGTATGAATATGACTCTCTTGGTAGGAGCGCTACAAGCCGTAGCAGTAGCTCTGTGTTGGCGTCGATCATTCACTTTTGGCCTGGTAGTGACAATTTTGACGCTCTACGTTACCATCATTGGCTTTCAGGCTTCGGCAGTCCGAGCAGCGATCATGGCTGGTCTGGTATTGTTGAGTCAGGTAGTTCATCGTCAATACGATCCTTGGTACGTCTTGATTTTGGTGGCTGCCGGTCTGACAGCTTTGAATCCGCTCAGTCTGATGTATGACATCGGTTGGCAGCTGTCCTTCCTGGCTATGGCTGGATTGTTGTTCTGGCAAAAACGTTTTGAACAGTGGCTGGGTTTCTTGCCGGAAGCCTTTGGCTGTCGGGCTATTGCTGCTACCAGTTTATCAGCGCAAGTCTTTACCTTTCCTTTGATGCTGTATTACTTTCAGACCTTCTCAACAATTTTTTTGGTTACCAATGTCTTGGCGCTGCCAGCGGTTGATATTGTCACGGTTGGAGCTCTGGTAGCTCCGCTGATCTGGTGGTTGCCGGGTATTGGGTGGGGAGTTACCGTGGGCGTATTATTTCTAGTGCGTTGGTTATTATTGGTCTGTTATCTGGGAAGCTTGCTGCCATTCTCTGCTGTCAGTTTGCCGGCTATTTCTTTCTGGTGGTATCTTTTGATCTATCTCTGTCTTATACTTATGACATACTATGCGTCCAGCAGAAAAAAATCTTAGTCTTATTGTGATTGTCGGACTGCTCTTGATAGCGGTGATTCTTGTGTTAGCTCCACCGAGTATTCCAGCTTCATCGTCACAGAAGTTGACTGTTACCACTTTAGATATTGGTCAGGGTGATAGTATATTTGTTCGCACGCCTGAGAATATCACGATACTGATAGACGGGGGCAAGGATAATCAGGTGACGAATCGTTTGTCTCAGGTGATACCTTGGTGGCAGCGTCAGATTGATTATCTGGTTTTGACGCATAGCGATCTCGATCATTACGGAGGGCTGGAGAGTGTAGTCAGAAAATATCAGATAGGTGAATTCTGGTTCAACGGTGATCTGGATAACTCGGCCGCCTCCTATCAGTCTTTGATCAGGACATTGCGAGACCGGGGCGTGCCTTTGCATCTGATTCGTCAGGGCGAAGAATATCATTGGGATTCTGGTGTTAGTTTGCATTGGCTCTGGCCAGTGCGCTACCAGTCGGGACAAAGAAATGAAGCTTCACTTGTTGGACGTTTGAGCTGGGGCTCTGAGGATGTACTTCTGACGGGAGATTTGCCGAGTGCACAAGAGCAAAGTATTTTACAATCAGGTCAGACTGTGGAAGCAGAGGTTTTGAAAGTTGGTCATCATGGCAGCAAGAATTCTTCCGCTGCGGATTTTTTGGCAGCGGTACAGCCGAAGCTTTGTCTGATCTCCGCTGGCAAAGATAACAGCTATGGTCATCCTCACGCCGATACCTTGAAACGTTTACATGACGTTAATTGTCAGATTATTTCCACTATTGATACTGGTAGTATGACGCTAGAACTGACGACCAGTAGCTGGCGCTGGTATCCCACCGCAGACTTGCCAAACAACCTCTTTTTGGGTATACTCAAAAAAGTTAATATAATATAAATCCTATGGCAGAACTAAAGCGTATCCTACTCGTGGAAGACGAGGAAATGTTGTCCAATATGTATCAAGTAAAATTTCAAAATGACGGTTTTACTTTGATCAAAGCTAATAACGGAGAAGAAGGTTTACAAATGGCTGATAAAGAAAAGCCAGATTTTATTCTTCTTGATGTCATCATGCCGAAGATGGATGGTTTCACCGTGCTGAAAAAACTAAAAGAAAATCCTAATACCAAAAATATTCCTGTATTGCTATTGACCAATCTCGGTCAGGATGAAGACGTGAAGAAGGGTAATGAGCTCGGGGCAGTGGGGTATTTGGTTAAAGCCAATATTACACCGTCTGAAGTTGTTGCCAAAGTTAAAACATTACTACCACAATAATTATATGGGAGACTCAATCATTGAAAGAAGTTTAGTCTTAGTCAAACCAGATGGCGTGCAACGCGGATTAATTGGAGAGATTATCAGCCGGTTTGAAAAAGCCGGTTTGAAAATAATCGGCGCCAAAATGATTCATGTCGATAAGGAGCTAGTGGCGAAACATTATCCTGATTCTCGTACTGAGCTATTAGAAAATATCGGCAAGAAAACTTTGGAGACGTACGCCAAGTACGGTATGGATGCTAATGAAGAATTAGGTACGATGGATCCTGTCACCCTCGGCAAGATGGTCAACAGCTGGAATATGGAATTCCTCAGCTCGGGTCCGGTCATGGCTATGGTGTTTGAAGGGGTACATGCTATTGATAGTATTCGTATGATTGTCGGTGCGACCTTACCAGTCTTCGCACAACCTGGGACAATTCGCGGAGATTTTTCTATTGACTCTCCAGCCTTGGCAAATACCAAGAAGCGTCCCGTCAGAAATCTTGTACACGCTTCTGGAAATTTGGAAGAAGCAAAATATGAGATTCAATTATGGTTTCATGAGAACGAATTGTATTCTTACCGACGTGCGGATGAGGCAATCATGTTCGAATAAATTCGAAACTCGAAATCCGAAATCCTAAAGAAATCTCAAACCAAAAATAAGAAACTCAAAACATCAATCCGTGATGCATAAGATGTCTTGAGTTTTTTTGTTATTTCGAATTTATAATTTAAAGTTCCCTTCGGATTTTCCGCCTCGGCTTCGCTACGGCGAGACGGGCGTGTTTAGGATTTCGGGTTTTTATAGCGGTTGTCACAGGTTAGCGCCCGTGCTATTCTAAAGTCAGTTCTATCGAAGGCGTGCGAATATGCTCTACAACCCTTGCCTTGGGAGTCTTATATCGTGTATCTCCTGTGGGAGATAGCTGCGGGCACCCACCTATCATAAGGGGTAATTCAAGCGTTGGACGTAGGACAGTATGAAAATCTCCTAGACCGAGCTATTATCTAGAAGTAGCAGTTGGTTTGATGGGGATTTTTTTGTCCTCTATAATTCATCGTTCCGCTTGGCGGAACGAAAACCTAATAAAGACAATCACCCAGAGCTTTAGCGGAGGGTGATGTTTTGATCCTGTTAGAGATAAAACTCTAACGGGGTTGACTTTTTCATTTAGATGTGATAATATAAGGATATTGATTGATTTGTTTTTGTTTGGCTCGCCCTAAATGCTTAGCAAATAGGGCAAAGCCTCCAGCGTGACGGCTGGACTGCAGATGTTACTTAGGATACCTAAGCTTCACATATGCATTCAGGCAAAAACAATCCAAGACAACCGCTCGCCTCACTGGTCGGTTTTTTATTTTTACTCATCATCATCGCTACTACCTGTATTCAGTCTAGTTTGGCTGTAGCTGAGCCGTTGTCTCTTACTGATGTCACTGCTACTGTCACCCCCGCCGGACTGATGGAGATGCACTGGAAGAGTAATGTCTTCAGCGACAGTACTGTTGAGTACAGTACTGATGATTCATTTTCACAAAAAGTTCGTGTCAATAGTTTGACGCTTGATCATAGTGTAATGCTCTCACAACTGATACCGAATACCCTGTATCATTATCATGTTGTCAGTACTACACCCGAAGGCGAGCAGGTAGTCGGTCCGCATCTATTATTTAATAGTCCGACACAAGCTGATCTGGCTATCACGCATTTACAATTTCGCCCTAGCTTCCAGTGGTACGACGGATCACAACCATTGCTTGGAGCCAAAGGTTTAGATTTACAAATTACCAATCAAGGACAAGAACCGATTACAAATAATTTTTCTATCAGTTTACTCATTTCACAAAGTGATGAGACTGTAGGAGTTTATTTGGGCTACAGTTGTTTCGCTCAATATGATCACACAACTTCTATTCCCGGTCAGACGACGGAAACAATTTTATTGGACACTAATATATTTGCACACTGCGATACACTGACACAGGGAAATTATAGTCTCATTATAGCCGCTGATTATGATGATCAAGTAAATGAGGGCGATGAAACTAATAATGTTTCTACGCTTGATGTGACAGTAGGTGATCGGAAGCAAGCTCCAGAGATCATTAACTTTAGTATTAGCGATACACAGGCCACTTCAACAGCAATATCTTTTGAAATAAAAAATGTCACAGCAGTTATACCAGCAGTAGTCGATGTGGCACCTGATTATTATACGGTCGATCATCCGGGCAGCTATCTTTGGTCGCAGGATGTCACTGTCGCCAGTAGTACCTACAGTACGTTGATTCAGGGACTGCAGGCTGAGACGCTCTATCATGTACGCCTTCGCTTATTGAACAGTAACTATACTTCAGACGACTATACAGTTCGTACGGTCAAAGATCTGCGGGCCGATGAGAATCGATTATTGAATTTAAAATTACAAAATCCAAGTTGTCGTGTGGTTGATAGTAAACCACTTAGTACAACATTTTGGCAGGATCTTGGTTTGAATATTCCGCATCACGATATTTTACGTTATCGTATTTGGTGGGATTCTGGCACTTGGTCACCGTGGTATACGCCGGGATCTGGAGATGAAGACTGGCAGATGAATACCCATGGGAATCCACGTCGTGTCTGGAGCTACTTCCAGGATCATAGCTTCGAGTATGAAACGTGCGGCCTGGATATTTCATCAACATCAGTTTTCGTTGAGTCGCCTGATAATAAAAATATAATTACTGCCCCAGTCACAGTGACCTCACATGAGAAGTATGGTCAAACCATTGATCGAGGGTTGGAAGCAGTTGACCCAGTAATCAAACATAAGATTAAGACAGTACAGCAAGCCTTACGGTTTTATAAATCAGGTATGTCTGTAGCCAGTTGGCAGGTTGTGCAAGATGCTTATGTCTATGGTGGCTATAGATTATCGGAGTTAGAGCAAACCTTACGCCATGATACCGGTGGAGTTCATCCGACGATTCCGGCGGTGGCTTGGAGGAAGCAGCTGACGGGGACAACGCGCGTTGCCGTTACTAAACATTAAAAAAACAAAAAATAAAACAATGGAATAATTAATTACAGCTAGGTATCACGTCAGCCAGTCCCGTTAGAAGTATAGATCTAACAGGACTGGTTTTTATTTATACAGATTTTATACTGGGTTGACACGGAAGCTTTTCGGATGAACACTTGATAAAATTATGCTATACTATTGTCATGGATACTATCTGGCGTTGGGCCATCTCAATCTCACTGATCACCTTTATCTTACAGTTGATACCTGGTTTCGGAGTGCAAACCGTTCGTGACTCAGTCATTGTTGCTCTGCTTATCACTCTGCTTAATGCCGGTCTGAAGCCGGTCCTACCGTGGTTGAAGATCCCGTATACTATCGCTATCTATTTGTTGGCTTTATTGATTCTTAACGCTTTTATTTTCTGGATTCTGATTACGGTTGTGCCCGTTGTCTATATGGTAGACACTACATCGGCTCTGACAGCTTTGGGGTTGACATCTATTGTCGGTTGGTTTATTCATAGTATTCCGCCTTTGGATCACGACGACGGTAAACCAAAGCGTAAGAAAATTTTCACCTAAACAAAAACTATCCGCGAAGGATAGTTTTTAGATCATAGTTATTTTGCCATGGTCTTGATGCACTTGGTGCAGACGCTGAGTCTCTTACCAGCTACTGTCTTGCTTTGGATGTTGATCTTTTGGCGGCGTTTGGTAGCAATGTTTGATTTACTTCTGCTGTTAGCCGTTTGTGGTCCACGACCGCAGATATCACAGAATTGTGCCATAGAATTGATTTACTTGAATAATCGGGTATACTTATTAAACTGTTGCGATTATAGAAAATAATTATACATTTGTCAAACCTACATGCTATATCAATGGTTATTGCATCCCGAAGCCTTCAGTTGGATAGAAGCCGCCATTATGCTTCTGGTCCTGATGATTGTCATTGCTATTCATGAGTTTTCTCACGCCGTGGCAGCCTATAGTCTTGGTGATCATACGGCTGAGCATGAGGGCAGATTAACACTCAATCCATTGGCGCACTTGGATGGAGTTGGCACTTTGATGCTTCTATTTGTTGGTTTTGGCTGGGGCAAGCCAGTACCTTTTAACCCTTATAACCTGCGCTGGCGTAAGTGGGGATCGGCCGCGGTAGCCTTGGCGGGACCAATATCAAACTTTATTACCGCGATTCTGTTTTCGTTGGTGTTGAGAGGTGTCGTTAGTATGGTTTCGGATGAGAGCTATCTGTTGGTATTTTTGGCTTATATCATAATCTATAGCTTGTTGCTCGGAGTTTTTAATCTGCTGCCCATCCCACCGCTCGACGGCTCGAAGGTTCTCTTCAGTCTTTTGCCAGCAAAATATGACAATTTAGCTCTCTGGCTACAAAAAAACGGCTTCTTCTTATTGATCGGTTTATTGATATTTCTAGATCTGACTGGTATCCCTTTATTTGAGACAATCGTCAATTTCCTCTTGAAATTGCTAGGGCTACCGTCCCTGTTGGGGTAATTATGGTGAACGGGTCAAGTAGCCGCGTAATATATTACGCGGCTACTTGACCAAAACCTTGGCTTATGATAATTTAGAGCAAGTCCAAAAAGGTTAAACCCTAGGACTCTAGCCCTGTTCGATACCATTTTTTTATTTATACATCTAATAACAGTCATGCCTACAGCCGGTCAATTGCTACGACAAGCTCGTAAGAGTTTCAAAAAGAAATCCAAGACTCCTGCTTTGCGTACAACTTTGAATAGTTTACGACGTACCAAACGCGAATTGCCTCAGGGCAGCCCGTTCAAACGCGGAGTTTGTGTCAAAGTAACCACCATGACCCCGAAGAAACCAAACTCAGCTTTGCGTAAGATTGCTCGTGTACGTTTATCCAATGGTCAGGAAGTGACCGCCTACATTCCTGGCGTCGGTCATAATTTACAAGAGCACTCTGTGGTAATGTTGCGCGGTGGTAAGGTCAAAGATTTGCCAGGTGTGCGTTATCATATCGTTCGTGGTGTCTATGATACTCAAGGTGTCCAAGGCCGCAAGCAGGGTCGCAGTCTCTACGGAGCCAAGCGAGAGAAAGCTAAGAAATAATAACTAGTTTGTAGTTGGTAGTGAGTAGTTTGTAGAAGCAACCATAGCTTCCGGCCTACTCACTACTCACTACTCACTACCAACTAATCTATGCGAGGAAAAAAAGCACCAAAACGAATTATCAAAGCCGACGGTAAATTTAACCGCCTTGATTTGGCTAAACTCATCAATCGTCTGATGGAACGCGGTAAGAAATCTGTAGCACAAGGTATTCTCTACGATGCCTTTGATATTATCTCAGCTAAGACCAAGCGTGATCCTCTGGAAGTCTATGATCAGGCTATCCGTAATGTCGGTCCCAGCCTCGAGCTGAAAGGCCGTCGTATCGGTGGTGCCAACTATCAGGTACCTATTCTCGTCATTGGTGACCGCAAGACTATTCTCGCTCATCAATGGATTATCAACGCTGCCCGCAGCAAAAAGGGTAAACCAATGGCTATGAAGCTGGCTGAAGAGTTGATCAACGCCGCCAATAACGAAGGCGATGCCATGAAGAAAAAAGAAGATGTCCAACGCATGGCAGAAGCTAACAAAGCCTTCGCCCACTTCGCCTAAAATACTATGGGGGAAGCCGACGGCCAATTCAGTCCTGAATCTTCTTCTATACCAGAGGAAGATTTGTCATTTCAGGGAGTTTTAGATGAGATGCAAGCACTGACAGATACCGACCTGCCGCAGGAAGACCTATCGTTCCATGGCGTTCAACAGGAATTAAATGACAAAGCTCAAAAGCAACTTCAGGTTAGCCCTGCAGAAGAGCCAACATCAATCGACAACCATCAGATAATTACCGAACAGATACAGAAAATTGCCAATAAAATTACAGAAGGCATTCATTTCTTGGATCAGGTTGCTGTATCTACTGAGCCAGCTCTCGAACAGCATAAGCCTGAGGCTGATAGAGCGCGACAAAGTGTGATCAGCTACCGCAGTACATTTGCCGAAATTCTTCAGAGACCTACTTGGATAGCAGCATCACCCGAACAAAAAATAGCAGCCTTAGAGAAAGCTTTCGTAAAAATTTCAACTTTTATTGATAACCTACCAAATAGATTTTAATATATGTCTACAGAAAACCTCAGCCTAGAAAACGTCCGTAACATCGGAATCATCGCGCATATTGACGCAGGAAAAACTACCGTTTCTGAGCGTATTTTGTTTTACACTGGTAAGAAACATAAAATTGGTGAAGTGCATGAAGGACAGGCTGAGATGGATTGGATGGAACAGGAGAAAGAGCGCGGAATTACGATCACTGCAGCTGCTACCACTTGTTTCTGGCCTATTGTCGACTGGCTCGGTGGTGGTACTGCCCGTATCAACATCATCGATACTCCGGGTCACGTGGACTTTACCGTTGAAGTGGAACGTTCACTGCGCGTTCTTGATGGTGGTGTAGTTGTCTTTGACGGTGTAGCCGGCGTAGAGCCACAGTCAGAGACCGTCTGGCGTCAGGCTGATAAATATCATGTGCCTCGTATTGCTTTCATCAATAAGATGGATCGTATGGGCGCTGATTTTTATCATGACATGGACACTATTCATGAACGTTTGACCAAGAAAGCTTATCCAATTCAATTACCTATTGGTGCAGCTGAAACCTTCGAAGGTTTGATTGATTTATTCTCCCGTAAGGCAGTGTATTACCTCGATGAAGACGGCAAGCAGTTCGAAGAGCGTGACGTGCCAGAAGATATGAAAGCTAAAGTTGAAGAATATCGTGGTCGTTTGGTTGAGGCGCTGGTAGAATACGATGAAGCGGTGATGAGTCGCTACCTGGAAGGTCAGGAGATTGACATTGTCGAATTAAAGAAATTGTTACGCAAAGCCGTCATTACTGATCAGTTTATTCCGGTCTTGTGCGGTTCTGCTTTGAAAAATAAAGGCGTGCAGTATTTGTTGGACTCCGTCACTGCCTATCTGCCATCACCACTCGACGTGCCACCGACTAAGGCTTTTGACGTTGATGATCATACCAAAGAAATCGTCCGTAAGCCGGATCCCAAGGCACCATTTACAGCTTTGGCTTTCAAAGTAGCGACAGATCCTTTTGTCGGACGTATCACCTTCATTCGCGTGTACTCAGGTACTCTCGAATCAGGATCATACGTTATGAATGCTACTAACGGTGAGAAAGAGCGTATTGGTCGTCTGCTCCGTATGCACGCTAATACTCGTGAAGAAATCAAAGAAATCTCTGCTGGAGATATCGCCGCAGTCGTTGGTCTGAAGGCAACTATCACCGGACACACGTTGACTGATGAAAATAATCCCGCAGTTCTAGAAAGTATTACCTTCCCAGAGCCTGTCATCGATGTAGCGATCGAACCAAAGACCAAACAGGATCAGGAGAAGATGGGCATTGCTATTTCCAAATTAGCCGAAGAAGATCCAACCTTCCGTGTCCGCACTGATGAAGAAACCTTGCAAACAATTATTTCTGGAATGGGGGAGTTGCATTTGGAAATTATCGTTGATCGTATGAAACGCGAGTTCAATGTGGAAGCTAATGTCGGTCAACCACAAGTTGCTTACAAAGAAACCATTGTCGGTGAAGCTGAAGGTGAAGGTAAGTACATCAAACAATCTGGTGGTCGCGGTCAATACGGTCACTGCTGGGTCAAGATCAAGCCACGTGAACGCGGTGCCGGCTATGAATTCGTTGATGACGTCAAAGGCGGTTCTATTCCTCGCGAATTTATCACTCCTATCAACAAAGGTATTCAGGAAACTCTGACCAAAGGTATTATCGCCGGTTTCCCGATCATCGATGTGCAGGCTACAGTCTTCGACGGATCATATCATGACGTCGACTCTTCTGAAGCGGCTTTCAAAATGGCCGGATCCATGGCTTTCAAAGAAGCTTTCAACAAAGCTAAGCCGGTCATCCTCGAGCCGATTATGAAAATCGAAGTTACTACTCCGGAGAATTATATGGGAGATGTCATTGGTGATCTAAACTCCAAACGAGGACAGATTAACGAGATGGCCGACCGTATGGGTATCAAAGTTATTCATGCCAGTGTGCCGTTATCAGAAATGTTTGGCTACGCTACTTCACTGCGCGGTATGACCCAAGGACGCGCATCATACTCCATGGAATTCTCACACTATCAGGAAGCTCCGAAGAATGTGACGGAGAAGATTAAAGAGGGGAAAAAGTAGACCTCCCCTAACCCCTCCTTATAAAGGAGGGGAAATACATGCCAAGTTGAAAGCCTCAGATGTCTGATGACGAACGGGGCTTTTTGGTTATCTGGTTATCAAACGAAAACGCCCCGGCTCGTGAGAGCGGGACGCTGTCGCTAGAAGGAGAGCTGGCTCAGTTGGGCAGAAGCTTCCAATCCGGCGGATGATCGGGGTGAGGATGTTCGAAGTCGTCGATTCCAAAGGAGTCGATGTGCAATGAACGACTCATCTCGATACGAATCAGGAGGATAAGTCCAACAATGATGAGCGCCATACGGTGACTCCTCTCAGGTTGAAGGACCATGAACATGGGGGATTGGTGTAATTATTCTCCTTCTGCAGGAATAGTCAACCCATAGCGGAAAAGCTTGGGTTTTTATTCGTAAACTATAATAAAGCCGCCCGAACGAACGAGTCGCCGGGCGGTTTGTGCTGAGACGGTTAGTTCTCATAGTAGGGTGTGTTGTCATTTCCCTCCTTAGCAGATGAGCTAGGCGGTAGCGTCGCCAGAGAGGCAACGAGCCTTTCGATGCCGATGATGTCTTCGTGAAAGAATGACATGTCGCGCAGGAAGGCTTCCACCTCTGCCGTCTGTCCTCTGATAGGAAGCTGCTCGGGTTGGCTTGTCACCGGCGGCGGTGCGCTGACAACCTCCGGTGTAAACTCCGGGCAGAAATCCTGCGGCACAGAGTTCTTCCTACGGGTAAAGAATAAGTGAGAGATAAACCAAAGGCCAGGCAGGAGTACAGCGGTACCAATCAGATCGTAAGCCAACAAGTACAGGCTTACTTGGAAGAGGTTATGAACAATCTGCGGTAGCGTCATGGTCAACCTCCGTGTTAGACAAACACCCAAAGAACGAGCGGGCTTATCTATACTAGGAGTTTGATTGTCAGGCGTCAAGGTGGATATGCGGGCGTCAGGTTGGTTTAGCTCATGAATATTTTGATATACAATATCACCCGTCGCCAAAGCTATGCACCCACCTTCACTAAAGTTACGGCGGGTTTCTTTCTTTTTTTATCTACCCTCACCTTCGGCGAGGGTTGGTTATTTTGTGAAGAAAAAACCGCCGAGCCCTATCCAAAGTGCGGATAGGAATCTCGGCGGCCGGTTGGGGTTTATTCCCCGGTCAGGTCGTACACTGTTGGACAGTGCTTATCGCCGTAAGCGATCACGGTGTAGCGTCCATCGGTACGGGAGATGATCCTGATATCTCCCGGTATTTCATCCTTCGGCGGTTCCGTGTCGACTGACACTGAGATTTCCCGGTCGGCGAAGAAGGGGTTGATGATCTCGCCCTTCGTCAGCTGGATCTCCACTGCGGCCTTGATATGCTCCGCAGAGAGAGACTCATCTGGGTTGGTGAGCTGTTCATGCTCGATGGTTTCGACCACCATACGAGCGTTGTGACGGTTTTGCCGGTCGATCCCTTTCTGGGTCACATAGTTGGCGACCTGATTCAGCATTACGCCACCAACGATACCCAGTACGATCAGAACGAGCATTCGTTTATTCATCCGTTTCCTCCTCCTCGTCCTCCTCATTCCGTTGATCGCGACGTTCGTGTCTACGACTGGCGAGTGACACCTCTGCAGAGCCGGAAGCTGTGTAGAGACTTTCTTCGTTCGGTGTGAAGCCGAATTCGTACAGACGGAAGCTGTAATGAGCCACGCCCTGACGGATGATAGTCATCAGGTCAGCGTAGGCCTCATCGGTTTCTTGGCTTGAAGTGTCCGCCGTAGACGACCTCACCTGCAGGAGACAACTGCGCAGATCTGTTAGAACCAGCTGACGCAGATCTGCTCCTGTGAGTGTCTTTGCCCAGGGTATATCCTCGGGCTGCGACCTAGGAATTCTCTGCAAGATCGACATGACTGTGTCCATGACGGCCACGCCATTTTGCAGGTTCAACCCATTGTCGCACAGACCCGAACGTTCGTCCCACGGCAGCTCATAGAAGCTCAGGAGCATAGCCGCCAGATCCAGTCCGGCTTTGTGGCGCCGTCTGATCTGCAGGGTGGAGTCCGGACCGTGGATCATAACCAACAGTTTTTCGAAGCGGTCAAAGCGCCGCTGCAGCAACAGACGGCTGTGTCGTCCCAGAGCTGCCTCGATCCACGGCAGCTCCGTGCTGACCGTGTCGATTTTCGCGGCCTCCGCCTTGCGTTCAGCTATGGCCGCCATGCTGTCCGCCGCTACGCTAGACTTAGCTGTGTCAAAGCCGGTTCGGTTTTTCTTGGTGTCCTTATGGAAATAATACTGATAACCGAACACCACGATGGCTATACCGACAAGAGCGCCAAGCAAAATCAGAAGCCACTTTTTCATCGTTATCTCCCTGTGATCTGTAAGGTGTCGGGTTCAGACATTGGGTCTGAACCCACGTGATAGACAGCTTTGAACATTACGATACCGATCCAGATGATGCTGACGGTACTTACCAGCAGGCAGGCATGTGTCAGGAGCAACAAACATTGCTGGCCGATGGGTCGAGGCTTTGGTCTGCTGATAGACCAGAGTCTTGCTATCACTGCCGCGAAGAAAACGAAGATAGCGGCGATGAACCACAGTACGTGATTCGAGGTCATGACGCTATCTCCTGTTGTGTGAGAAAATTGTTGAAGAACATCTGACCAAAAATTTTTAACCTAGTTACAAATCTTTGGTCAGAGCCCCAATCAATTACACCCGCGGTGGGTGAGTGATCGAGGCGAGGAGGTGAAAAATTCAGACCGGTTGAGACTTACCGAGTGACGAGGCTCAGAGCCGAGGCAACCGTTCCGCAGACTGACACTACTGTCAGGACCATCCAAATGCCGATGTTTCCGTTGCCGCCTCGCCCTTGCTCCTGATCAATCATGATCAGGCTCAGAAGCAGGAAACAGATGGACATCATCAGAACGAAGACACGGCGATCGATCAGGTTTGCTGCTACCGCCAGGGAGGCAACAACCATAATCGCGAACAGTATTTTTTCATCGAAGTCCTTTCGCGCTTAGATCGCATAGGTGTGTGGAACGACGTCACGCTTTATTCGTGGATCGTTTTTGGCTCTTGTGCACATTCCGCGATTAACTTCCACGGTTCAAGTGGGAAGTGTAGCAGAAGTCGAGCCAGCTTTTTCGCCGGCGGGAAAGTACTGACGCCGGTATAGCGATCAACGGCACGAATACAGTCTAGTTTTTGTTCTTCCGGTATGTCTACTGTTGCTAGCAGGCAGACCACGAGCCACTCCAGCAGTTGATTGCCCTTGTCTCGTTTGATGTATCCTGCGACCAGTCTAAGGGCGAGTATGGCACGTTCTGCTGTGACATCATCAACAAGCCTGACGAGCGACAGAATGAGTATATTGTTACGGTCATCTTCTACTCGCGACAAACGAGGTATATGGCTTAGTAACCTCGGCGCCAGATCGATCCGGGCATTGGCTGCAAACCAATAGTGGTCGTACTCACGTAGTTGCATCCGATCACCTACTTCACCGTCGCGAAAGTTCGCAACACCGCAGTGGAAGGACCGGTCGGGGATTTGTGTGTCGTCAGCGCTACCTTCACAGGCAGATCCCAGCTCTTGACCATCGAGCTATCGATTTGACTGGCGGCAGTGTTGTACATGCTCGCAGCTAATGCTAGCTCTCTGGTGAGACATTTTTGTTGCCGCAGACGACTACCGATGACGCTGGTATCTGGTGGTATTTCCACCAAGCGCTTCAGGATTATTTTCTCCACGGTAAGCGCTTGGTCGCGGATTATCAGATACGACCAGTGTTTCTCCGAGAGATCCTGGTACATCTTAGCGGTGTCTCGGCAGCCGAAGATGACGACCATCATGAGACAGACGCAGAGCAGGACACCATAGTGCGCACCGAAGAAAGCGAGAAATCGCTTCAAAACAGACCTCCATGGTTGAATTGTTGTTTGATTCCACTCACATTACCGAGGACAAGAAATATCCGCGATAATGTAAGTGGAATAGTTGTAAAGAACAAAGATCAGTTTAAACTTTTTAGTTTGCACTACAAAGTTTGAATTGATCCCCGAGCCGTAGCACGCTGCGGCTCGGGGGACGGCCGATGGTTGGCAAGTTCAGGTCCGCGGAACGATCTCCTGCTTCTCCCAATCCCACTGGTATTTCTTGAGCATCCGATTCAGGATATCGCTCATGACCTTGAGGGTGAAGCGTTGGATTGTATCAATGTCGTCAGAGTTTCTGATGTGCATGAAGGCTGACATCTGATGGAGAGAGTCGATGCAGCCGGGAATTGACCCTGGTGTATATTCGAAAAATTCCAGTACCCGGCAAGGCAGATTTTGTCTTTCAAAGGCCAAATCCACCAGGCTGGCGCACTCAGTGACGCCAACTTCCAAGGCGCCCGGTTGGTCGCCTTCCGGTAGCCACCAGACGACAACAAGTCTCAGCATTACAGTTCCTCCCTTTTTGGTTGAGTGTCGCTCCGAAATTGTGGATCTGGGGTTCAATACGCCTCAACGAGTTCCTGTTTTATCAGTGATCGTTCGGCCTTCCCATCGCGATACACCTCGCGGAAGATTTCCCGCCACGAGACGCGAACGAACTGCTTCCCATCGTAGCGGTGAAACATCTCCTCGTCTTTGAAAGTGAACGACGGCGACGTTTCACTGGTAGGACCTTCGACCTCGAAGATAACCTCCCAGGCGTCGTTGATGTGCCTGGTGGTGACTCGTGCCGTGTCAACATGCGACACGGTTACTGTCTTGTCGGTGGTGAACCGATGTGACACTGTAACGCCGGCGACGGCACCAATGACCGCTGCGAAGCATAATACCATCATACGGATCCACAGTGTGATCTTGCGAACGTCAAGACCAATGGGGTCTGTCATGATTTCCGTTCTCCTTCCTTCGTCGTGAGATTTCCCGCTCCGTATCGATTATGATGCGGATGACTTGGACGAGAGTGTAGAGACCGCAGAACAAGGCGATCATCACATCAACGCGGGTGGCAAAGTACCGTTCGTTGAGATGACGCATTCTCCGTCGTAGAATAGGGGAGAAGTGTGCTCCTCCGAGCGCTCCACAGCCGAGGTGGCCGTATATCACTGCGACAATGATACCAGTGAGCATGGTTGTCTGCTCCGCGGATTGAATATCCGCTTGTTAGTTTTGAAGAACGTGATCGTGAGATCCACTTGAAGCTTCAGAGATTAATCTCTGCTAAAGATTCAAGTGGATCCCCGAGCCGTGGCGTGTGCCTTGGCTCGGGAATTGGTCCCACCCGTGATGGGTGCTATTTCTTTTTCTTGGTAACGTAGGAACTTTCAGTCACTTTGAGCCAATAGAGATCGATTGGCTGTTGTCGCTGGAAGTCTAGCTGGCCTAGTACGTTTATGAGTTGCCACCCAGCGGGTGCGTATTCTGCTGGAGTGAACTGCAGATACGTAGTCAGCGGCTGACCCGAGAGGTACAGCTTGACGCTGTAGTCGTTGATCTCGAAGCCACTGATGATGGCTCCGTAAGAAGTGTGGTCACTGTCCTTCTGCCGGATATACAGCACATTCTGACCCAGTAGGGTTGCCAGATCGGGGATAGTGGAGGCTCTGATCAATTCGTTATGATCTTTGCCCGTGTAGGTCCAGCCCTGGCTGAACGAGTCAGTGGCGGTCAGCGGCAAAACCAGAACCGCCGATACCATCGCGAGTAACACTGCATTCCCACGTCGTCGGTATGACCTACGCGCCGCTCTGACGATCTTCATTAGACTCCATTGCACGAAAGCCATGAGAGCGCTGCCGAGAATGAAGCTAGGAGCGAAGAGTGCGCCGGCCGTCGCTTCAACGGCATTACCCATGCATCGGTACCAGACGTAGCCCCCGACGCAGCTGCCGACGATGCTGGCCAGTGCGATGGCGAACCATTCCTGATCCCATTCCCAGTAGATGATACGGACACCGGTAGCCATAGCTCCCACGAGGAAAGCGATGGCTAGGAGAAGAAGAGTCCAGCCGAAGGCGAAGGACACAGTGGCCGTTAGCAGCGCGGTGAGAATCAGATTGCGAACTTGACGCATGTTCAGTTACCTCCCGATTTGACAGCGTGTACTGGAGACACTCCTCATCTCGTGTCGGAGAACGAGGAGCGATGCTATCCCAAAGACAAAACTTGAAGGCCCTGTGGCGACATTACGCCGGATGTTGAACCCGAGCGGAATTCTTGAGTAGCGGTGAGGTACGGCGATTGCCATCTTGTTCAGAACAGCAACCGTAACACAGTGTCCGATCAGGCCGAGTGTCAGCCAGATCATGACGGCGACGAGGATCTGCATGTTCAGTTACCTCCCGGTTTGAGCTTTGTTGCGGTTTTTTCTCCCTAGCCAGATTGATACCAGCCACAGCAGGGAAAGGGTGATTGCCACCGTCGTCATGATCGGATTTGCTGGTTTGAGTTTAAGCCAATCAGCTGCACACCACCCCACCGTAGCTGCAGCCAAGAAACGTAGTACCGTTTTCATGAGGATACTCCTTTTGCTCACCTGCTAGTATCAGGCAGCGGCTGGGTTGTGTGATCTTGATCGATATATGATTAACCGCAGCTTGCGCGGTCTAGATGAAAAGACCTTTTGACTGGCAATTTTGTCGCCAATCGGATTCAATATTAAATCATTTATTTGGGAGGAAGTCAATGACCCGCGCGTTAGCGCGGGCGTAATACGTAATTCGTAATAGGGGAAGTCCCTAATTACGTATTACGCTTTATTCCCTATTACGCTTTACGTATTACGCCCATTTTTCCAAACTTTACTTTTCCGTATATTTAAACTAAAGTAGCTTCAATATTACGCTATTACGCATTACGAATTACGACCCCTTATGAAAAAACTCCAAGAAATCCTCAATTTGGTCAAAGAAACAGGTGATAGACTCATTGTCATGGATACTGAGGGCGATCCTTATATGATCATGAATTTGGCTAACTATAGGTCTTTATTGCGTGAAGAGTCCAAAGTTACCCACCTGACAGAGGAAGAATTACTGGAGAAAATCAACCATTTGGTGGCTTCCTGGAAGTCTGGACAGCCTGATCTGGTTGACTACGATTTGGCTCAGTTCCGCGTCAGCAGTATTCGCCAGATGGACTCTGAAGAATCCCGCGCTGAAAACGAGCCCCGTGAAGCTCGCAAAGCAGCCATGGCAGCACCGACCTACGAGCCGGTAGTAGCGCCAGAGCTTAGCCCAGCAGAGGAGAAAAAAGCCCGGCAAGAGGCTCTACTGGCTCAGGTAATTGCTCAGCCGGATGAAGGTGCCTTTGCTA
>CAZFBK010000002.1:0-36713 GCA_964517065.1 uncultured Gammaproteobacteria bacterium | reverse complement strand
CAAGAGGCTCTACTGGCTCAGGTAATTGCTCAGCCGGATGAAGGTGCCTTTGCTACCGAGATCAAAGAACGACCGGATCTCGATAACATGGAAGATGAGCAATATTACCCTGAGCCGCAAGAGGAGATTATCTAGACATTTTTGGGGCTAACCCCGTTAGAGACCTCAATTTTGACGGGTTCCAAACTATCACTTCACCTAGATACTTTGCGACCGAGGTTTCAATGAAGCTAGGCTAAAAGGTCTCTAACGGGGCTAAAATAAGCCAAAAAATCATTTATACTGCTGATTTGAACCTAGCCCTTGCAAAATCTATAGAGCAGTGCTATAATCTTTTTTGCCTGTCATCATGTATGGAAATACAAAAATACAGGCAAACCACCCGAAGTTTCAACGTAGGGTGGCAGTCATCTTACGAAATCATTTTCGGAGAGACAGTTCACATATTTTTTAATTTAATAAATACAGGCGACTGGGTAGAAACCCTGAACCATTACGGTTCAGGGGTTGCCTCAAGGAGTATCAAAATAAATGGCACAGCAAGCATTCGATCGTTCTAAGACACACGTTAACGTCGGTACAATCGGCCACGTTGACCACGGTAAGACCACTCTGACCGCTGCTTTGTTGCATGTGTTGGCCGCTAATGGCAACGCTGCTACAGCAAAGGGTATCGATGAGATCGATAAAGCTCCAGAAGAGAAGGAGCGCGGTATTACTATCGCTACTGCTCACGTAGAGTACGAATCAAACAAGCGTCACTACGCTCACGTTGATTGTCCAGGTCACGCTGACTACGTCAAGAACATGATCACCGGTGCCGCTCAGATGGACGGTGCTATTCTCGTTGTTTCTGCTGCTGATGGTCCTATGCCTCAGACCAAAGAACACATTTTGTTAGCTCACCAGGTTGGTGTGCCTTACATCGTTGTTTTCTTGAACAAGATCGACCAAGTAGATGATATGGAATTGGTTGAATTAGTTGAAGAAGAAATCCGTGATTTACTGAAAAAGAACGGCTACCCAGGCGATACCACTCCTATTATCCGTGGTTCAGCTCTGAAAGCTTTGCAGAACCCAACCGGTGAAGATGCTAAGCCAATCTTGGAATTAGTTTCTAAGTTGGATGACTACATCCCAGATCCAGTTCGCGAAATCGAGAAACCGTTCTTGATGCCTATCGAAGATATCTTCTCTATCGAAGGTCGCGGTACTGTAGTTACTGGTCGTATCGAACGCGGTCAGGTCAAGATTGGTGAAGAAATGGAAATCATCGGTTTGAAAGACACCCAGAAGACTACCGTTACTGGTATTGAAATGTTCAACAAACAGTTAGAATCAGGTATGGCTGGCGATAACGCCGGTATCTTGCTCCGCGGTACCAAGAAAGACGAAGTAGAACGCGGTCAGGTATTAGCTAAACCAGGTTCTGTCACCCCACACAGCGAATTTGCCACTGAAGTTTATATCTTGGGCAAAGACGAAGGTGGTCGTCATACTCCATTCTTCAAAGGTTATAAGCCACAGTTCTATTTCCGTACTACTGATGTTACGGGTGAGGTTATCTTGCCAGAAGGTACAGAGATGGTTATGCCTGGAGATACTGTCAGTTTGACGGTGAAGTTGATCGCTCCTGTAGCTATGGAAGAACAACTGCGCTTCGCTATCCGTGAAGGCGGTCATACCGTAGGTGCTGGTGTGGTTACGAAAATTCTAAAATAATATCTAACGCAGCTCACTTCGAGACCTCTCGGAGTGAGCTGCAGTAGCATTTTGTACCTTGAGATTAGTTCGTTAGTAATATTTACATGGCAACAAGTACGCACAAACCAACAGAAGCAACGCCCGAAGTACACACCCGTATTCGGATTAAGATCAAGTCATTTGATCATAAGATAATTGATCAATCGACGAAAACTATCATTGACGCAGCTCTTCGTAGCGGTGCCAAGGTAGTCGGTCCGATCCCGCTTCCTACCGAGAAGCAGAAATACACTGTACTGCGTGCTACCTTCGTTCACAAGAATGCCCGCGATCAGTTCGAGATGCGTACGCATAAGCGGTTGATCGACATCATTGATCCTCAAGCGAAGACCATTGATGCTCTGACCAGTCTGTCATTACCAGCCGGTGTAGATATCGAAATTAAATAATATTAGTCAGTAAGAGATTCTCATTGTTTGTAGCCAACTCTGGTAACGTAGTAGAGGCGAGTCAGCCACGGGCTGATGTCGGCCAACGGCCGCCAGAAAGTAGATACAAGGATTTGAGTCTCAGGTAAGGAAAATCGTTCGGCAGAGTTCCCAAAGCTCTGCAGTAGCCCAACATCAAATAACGCAGGCGAAAGTTGTCGCCAATTTGGTAGCCACGATTTTGTCCTTAACCTCGAAGTTAAGTATAGAATTGTGGCTTATTTAGATAGTAAAGAGATATGAAATTCATCCTCGGACAAAAAGTTGAAATGACACAGAAGTTTGCCGCTGACGGTACTGTTTTGCCAGTAACGGTGGTTAAGGCTGAACCAAATACCATTACCCAAGTCAAAGGTGAGAAGGATGGCTACACCGCTATCCAAGTTGGCTATGGCCACAAGAAAACATTGAGCAAACCATTGCAGGGTCATTTGAAAAATTTATCCAACTTCCGTTGGTTACGTGAGTTTATCGCTCATGACAAAGTAGAACGCGGTCAGCAGATCGATCTGTCTACTTTTGCCGTCGGCGATAAGGTCAAAGTTACCGGCGTGTCCAAAGGTAAAGGTTTCCAAGGTGTCGTCAAACGTCATGGATTCCACGGTGCACCGAAAACGCATGGTCACAAAGATCAAGAGCGCATGCCTGGCTCTATCGGAGCCGGTGAGCCTCAGCACGTTTTCAAAGGTAAACGTATGGGCGGACACATGGGAGATGAGAATATTTCCGTTTTGAATTTAGAAATTGTCGAAATCGATCAGGCACAAAATTTAATTTACTTGAAAGGCGCTGTACCAGGAGCTCGTAATGGTTTAGTGATGCTACAGATGGATGGCGATCTTATTGTTAAACAAGTTGCTCAGCCAGAGGCTGATGTAGCCCCAGAAGTTACCAAGCCTGAAGCTGTTGCAGAAGTAGCCGTAGAAGAGACACCAGTAGAAGTTGCACCGGAAGTTGTTGAAGCGGCTCCAGAAGTGGTAATTGCTGAACCAGTAGCAGAAGAGCCAGTGGTAACCGAAGAAGCAAAATAATTATATGTCAGACATCAAGGTATCTATCTACAATATGACAGGAGTAGAAGTTGGTAAGCAAGTATTACCGGCCAGACTTTTCGGCGTAGCTTCCAAGCCAGTACTGATCCAGCAAGTGGTAGTAGCTCAGCAGGCTGCTAGCCGCGCTTCTATCGCTCATACCTTGGGTCGTGGTGAAGTGCGTGGAGGTGGTAAGAAACCTTGGAAACAAAAAGGTACCGGCCGTGCCCGTCACGGTTCTACCCGTTCTCCGATCTGGGTCGGTGGAGGTGTTACCTTCGGTCCTACCAACGAACGCAACTATCATTTGGATATCAATAAAAAGATGCGCCGCAAAGCTTTGGCGATGGTGTTATCTGATAAAGTGAAAAGCGAACGTTTAGTCATCGTTGATTCTATGACTTTGGGTGAGAGCAAAACTAAATCATTGAGCAGCGCGTTGCAGAAGTTTCCAAGCAAGGGCCGTAAAGCGATGATTGTAACTGATGCTGAAGATAAATCAGTCATTCGCGCAGCCAAAAATATTCCTCGAGTTCAGACCATTGCTGCTCATAGTTTAAACGTTGTTGATCTGATGAAGTATGAATGGCTGATCATCCCGCAACGTTTGTTAGAACGCTTAGAAAGTATCTACCGCTAATATGGGAATTTTTAATAAAAAAACGGAAAGTGCGAACGTCGCTGCAACCGAGAAGAAAGTTGCTGCTAAGCCAGTGACGAAAGAGGCCCCTGTTGCATCCGAGTCACAGTTTTCTCGCTACTCTTTGCAGAATATTATCCTTGGACCGGTTGTTTCAGAGAAATCCGCACGTTTGCACGCGCAGCATCAGTATGTACTGGCTATCGCTCCACGTGCCAATAAAATTGAAGTGAAAAAAGCTTTGAAAGCAATGTACAATGTTGACGCGGTATCAGTCCAGATGATCAAGATTCAGGGTAAGAGCGTCAAACGTGCTGGTGGTATGGGCAAAAAAAACGCCATCAAGAAAGCAGTTGTTACCTTGAAGACAGGGCAGACTATCAGTGTGTTTGAAGGAGTCTAAAGAATTCAAAAGTTAAAAGTCAAAAGTCAAAAATTAGGATATGCCGATTAAATTATACAGACCAACTACGTCAGCTCGACGTCATACCAGCATCTTGAAAGATGTGATGATTTCGGATAAACGTCCTGAGAAGGCTTTGGTATATCCACGCAAGAAATTCTCAGGCCGCAACAACACCGGCTCAATTACGGTCCGTCACAAAGGCGGCGGAGCTAAGCAGTTTGTCCGTATCGTAGATTTCAAACGTGATAAATATGATATTCCGGCTACCATCATGGCTTTTGAATACGATCCAAACCGCAATACACGTATCGCCTTGTTGAATTATGCTGATGGTGCCAAACGTTACATTATTGCCAGCCAAGAGATGAAGCTCGGTGATAAGCTGATGTCTTCGAAGAAAGCTATCACTATTCAAGCTGGTAACCGCATGCCATTACGTTTCATCCCTACCGGTATGTTCATCCATGATTTAGAATTAGCAGTCAACGGCGGCGGTAAGATGTGTCGTAGCGCCGGTAATGCCGCAACTTTGATGGCTCTCGACGGTATCAAGGCTCAGGTCAAGCTTCCTTCCGGTGAAATTCGTTTGCTTAGTCAGGATTGTTCCGCTACTATTGGTGTACCAAGCAACCCAGAAGCCTTCAACGTTCGTTGGGGTAAAGCTGGACGCATGCGTCACCGTGGTATCAAGCCGACGGTCCGTGGTAAGGTAATGAACCCGGTTGACCATCCTCATGGTGGTGGAGAAGCTAAGAATTCTATCGGTTTGAAATATCCAAAGACCTACACAGGTAAACACGCTTTGGGTGTACGTACACGTAAGAGCAAGAAATATTCCAACAGATTAATCGTTAAACGCCGAAGCAAGTAAATAGTAGTATAGTAGCTTGGTAGCGTAGTAGATAGCAACGCCGAATGAATCTACCAAACTACCCCTCTACCAATCTACAAACCTACCAAACTAAAAATATGTCAAGAAGTTTAAAAAAAGGACCTTACGTTGATGAGCGCCTGATGAAGAAAGTCGGTAAGTTAAAGGTGGGCTCACAAGAAATCATCAAAACCTGGGCACGGGCTAGTACAATTACTCCTGAGATGGTTGGTTTCACATTCGGAGTCCATAACGGTAAAAATCATATTAACGTACTAGTAGTAGAAAATATGGTTGGACATAAATTGGGAGAATTCTCACCATCGAAGAAGTTTATTGGACATGGTGGTAAGATGGCCAAAGCCGAGGCAGCCCCAGCCCCGAAGAAATAATAAACAGGGTCAGTAATCAGGGACAGGGTCAGAAGGACCTAGCCCTGACCCAGACCCTTAATCCTGACCCTACTTAAAAAACATGACTGAGATCAAAGCACAACTACGACACATACGCGTCTCCTCTCGCAAGATGAGGTTGGTTGCTAATGCAATTAAAGGTTTATCGGTGCATGAGGCTGAACGCAGATTGATGATGCTAACACAGCGTAGTGCGCCTTTGGTTTTGAAAACGTTGCGCTCAGCAGTGGCTAATGCCAGTCATAATG
Organism: uncultured Gammaproteobacteria bacterium; assembly: GCA_964517065.1. Taxonomy (GTDB): domain Bacteria; phylum Patescibacteriota; class Patescibacteriia; order UBA1558; family 2-01-FULL-52-15; genus CAYYYA01. Next base: position 30,912 of record CAZFBK010000002.1, on the reverse strand, counting down.
CCGATTTGAAAGCGGAAGATTTATTTATCAAAACTATCCTAGTGAATCAGGGCGTAGCTTTGAAACGCATCCGACCAGCTGCCATGGGTGCTGCTCATGGATACAAGAAGCATGCAGCTCATTTAGAAATTACCTTAGGTGTGAAACAGGCCAAAGAAACTAAGAAAGAAACAGCCAAAGTAGCTGCTCCAGCTGAGGCTGAGGTTATCACCGAGTCAAAGAAAACAGCTAAGCCGGCAGTCAAGAAAGCTGTAGCTAAAAAGACACCAGCTAAAAAGACCAAATAATCATATGGGACAGAAAGTAAATCCAGTAGTATTTCGCCTCGGGTTGACACAGCAGTGGTCTTCGAAGTGGTACAGTGGCAAAGAATATTCTCAGCTATTGGAACAGGATATCAAGATTCGTAAATACTTGAAGACCAAAATCAAAGAGGCTGGTATTGACCGTATTGAGATCGAACGTTCTCGTGGAGAAATCACTATCAATATCACCGTAGCAAAACCGGGTTTGGTAATTGGTCGTGGCGGTACGGGTATTGAAGATTTGAAAAAGGTTATTGCTCAGAAATACTTGCCGCCGAAAGTTAATTTGAAAATCAATGTCGTTGAAGTAGAGAAGATTAATTTATCACCAGGAGCAGTACTACAGTTAATGGCTTCTGACATTGAGAAGCGTATCGCCTTCCGACGTGTGATGAAGCAAACTATTGAGAAAGTGATGAAAGCGGGAGCAGAGGGAGTGAAGATCGTCATCAGCGGTCGTTTGAACGGAGCAGAAATCGCTCGTCGCGAGACTCTGACTCAGGGCAAAATCCCATTACATACCCTGCGTGCCAATATCGCCTATTCACGCGGCATTGCGCAGACCACCTACGGTACGATCGGTTTGAAAATTTGGATCTATAAAGGTTTACAGTTTGAAGCCAAAGAAGCCAATAAAGTTAAAAGAGAAGAGATTAAACAGAAGTAAGATTAGCCAGTAGCTTGGTAGCGTGGTAGATAACAACATTATCTACCCACCCACCAAACTACTAATCTACCAAACTACTATGTTAGCACCAAAGAAAACCAAATACCGCAAAGGAATGCGCGGTGATCAAATCAAAGGTAATGCTACGCGCATGACTACTATTAGCTTTGGTCAATTTGGTATCAAATCTATGGACGCTGCCTGGGTGAGCTCTCGACAGATCGAGTCTGCTCGTCGAGTCATGGCAAACTTTACAAAACGCGGTGGTAATATTTGGATTCGCATCTTCCCGGACAAGCCAATCACCTCCAAAGGTAATGAAATGCCGATGGGTAAGGGTAAGGGAGCAGTTGATCACTATGTCGCTGTGGTTAAGCCTGGAACTATGATGTTTGAAATGAGCGGTGTTGATGAGACTGTTGCCCGTCAGGCTATGATTCTAGCTGGACATAAACTGCCTGTGAAGATTAAATTCATCGTTAAATAATATGAAGTTCAAAGAATTAGCAGCCACAGAAGTCAAGAAACTACACGAGGTTCTGAAAGAGTCTCAGGTGAAGCTGCGTGAGTTGAATTTCAGCGTGGCGAATAATCAGGTGAAAAATGTTCGTGAGATTCGTCAGGTGAAGAAAACGATTGCTCAGGTTTTGACCGCTCTGAATCAACGCAAACAGAAATAATTATATGGAAAAGAAGATTACGCAAAAACGCAGATTTGAAGGAACAGTGGTCAGTACTGCTATGGCGAAGACTGTGGTAGTCCGAGTCGACCGTGTCACCTATCATCCCAAGTATCACAAACAGTACGCCGTTTCCAAGAAATATAAGGCGCATTGTGAGGATGAAGCGGTCAAAGTGGGTCAGACAGTAACTATTGAGGCTTGCCGACCGATTTCTAAAGATAAGAAGTGGAGAGTAGTAAAGAAATAGAAGTTTGAAGCTAGAAGCTAGGAGATAGAATAGATCCAGCTCCTAACTCCCAACTTCCAACCCTAATTTAAAAATATGGTACAAGAACGTTCAATGTTAAAAGTAGCTGATAACTCTGGCGCCAAAGTCGTTCAGGTTATTAAGGTACTCGGCGGTTACAAGAAACGCTACGGACAGATTGGCGATATTATTACGGTAGCGGTGAAATCAGCTCAGCCGCATCAGCCGGTGAAGAAGGGCGAAGTGCACCACGCTGTCATTGTGCGTCAACGCAAAGAGATTCGCCGCAAAGATGGTACCTATATTCGTTTTGATGAGAACGCTTGCGTTATTATCGATAAGAAAAATAAAGAACCGAAAGGCACACGTATTTTTGGACCGGTGGCTCGCGAGCTTCGTGCCAAGGGTTTCATCAAAATTAATTCATTAGCTCCGGAAGTTTTGTAATCATATGGCCAAGATTAAATTACATATCAACGATCAAGTCCAAGTACTAGCAGGTAAAGACCGTGGTAAAAAGGGTAAAGTCATGCAGGTTTTGCGGGCTGATAATTTAGTGGTGGTTGAAGGTGTAAATACTATGTACAAATACATCAAAGCGCAGCGTAAAAGTGACAATGGTCAGCGCGTTGAGTTCTTTGGGCCGATTCATGTGAGCAATGTTAAATTATTAGAAGCTGCTGTGCGTGAGACCAAATCAGCTGTAGCTCCAGACAAGAAAGCATAAATATGACAAGTCTATTGAAACAATATCAAACAACCATAGCTCCTGCTCTGCAGACTGACTTGGGTTTGAAAAACATCAACGCAGTACCAAAAGTCAAAAAAGTTGTTTTGAACATCGGTTTGAGTAAGTCATTGACCGATAAGAGCTTCACTGAAGTAGCTGTGAATACACTGCAACGAATCTCTGGTCAGAAGCCGATCCTTACCAAGGCCAAGATTTCTATTTCCAATTTCAAAATTCGTGAAGGGATGGTCGTGGGCGCAACTGTGACGTTACGTGGCGCCAAGATGTATGATTTTATTGAAAAATTGGTAAATATTACCTTCCCTCGTATTCGAGATTTTCATGGCCTAGAGCCACATAAAGGTTTCGATGGACACGGTAATTTCAGTGTCGGATTCCGTGAACACATTGTTTTTCCGGAGATTAAGTCAGATGAAATTGAAAAGATTCACGGTTTGGAAGTAGCTATCAATACTACAGCCAAGACTGATGCGCAGGCCTTAGCCTTACTTCGTGCTTTTGGATTCCCTTTTATGCTGCAATCAAGCCCAACAGCCAAGAAGACTAAAAAGGTAGCTAAAAAGAAGAAAAAATAATCACTATGGCAACAGAAGCACAAATAGTTAAATCAACCCGTTCTCTGACCAAACCGAAATTTTCTACACGGGTCGTGAGACGCTGCTGGCGCTGTGGTAAGAAATCAGCTTTCATGCGCAAATTCCGCCTGTGCCGTATCTGTTTCCGTGAGTTGGCGAATAAAGGGGAGTTGCCGGGTGTCAAGAAATCCAGCTGGTAGGTATAAGTTGAAAGTTTAAAGGTATAAGTTTTAAATGAAGATTAAAGTTAAAAGTAAGATATGTCAGATACAATAGCAGATTTATTAACACGGATTCGCAATGCTATGGCAGTCAAAAAGCCAGAGGTGGTTTTACCATACTCACGATTGCGCTTTGAAATTGCTAAATTGCTGGAGACAGAAAAGTATATTGTCAAAGTTGAAAAAATCGAACGCGACGAGCAAGGCCCTCAGTACGATCAAATGCGTTTGGTTTTGAAATACCGCAGCAATGGTACGCCGGCTATTCGGCATATCAAACGCGTCAGCAAACCAAGTCGTCCAGTGTATGTCAACTCCAAAGAAATTCCTACTATTTTGAATGGTTTAGGTCTGGCGGTGATTTCTACTTCCAAAGGTTTGGTTTCTAATATTCAGGCCAAGAAAGAGCATATTGGCGGTGAATTAATGTTTGAAATTTGGTAATTATACTATTATGTCTAGAATTGGTAAAAAAATTATTACTCTTCCAGCTGGTGTGACGGTGACTATTGATGGTCAGATGATCAGCGCCAAAGGTCCGAAAGGAACACTTCAGGTTGAGGCGCATCCTTGGACTACCGTGACCATGAGTGATGAAGGTTTGACAGTGGCTATTGCTGACGAAGAGATCAAGAAGCAGCGAGCTATCTGGGGTCTGACACGATCCTTGATTCAAAATATCGTTGAAGGAGTCGCTACCGGATTCAAAAAACAGTTAGAAATAAACGGAATTGGGTTCAAAGCTGCTATGCAAGGTAAAGATTTGCTTTTGAACGTCGGTTTTTCTCATCCGGTGGTATACAAAGCGCAGGAAGGAATCACACTCAGTGTCGAAAAAAATATTATTACTATCGAAGGCACCAATAAACAGGTAGTAGGACAGACCGCCGCTGAGATCCGCCATATCAAAGAGCCGGAACCATATAAGGGCAAAGGTATCCGTTATACTGATGAAGTTGTCCGACGTAAGGCTGGTAAGGTTGTCAAAGCGGGAGGATAATACGTAGTTGGGTAGCACAGTAGTTTGGTAGAAGCATCTCTACACAACTACCGCTCTACCAATCTACATTACTAAAATTATATGAAAGATCAGAATAAAATTAAGCGACAATTAGGTATCAGACGCCAGATTCGCACCCGGGCCAAACTCTCGGAATCTTCACGGCCTCGTTTGTCTGTGTTTCGTAGCTTGAAGCATATTTATGCTCAGGTTATTGATCAGCAAGGCAAGGTCTTGGTCTCTGCTCGTGATGGTGAGATCAAAGGTGATAAGATGAATGGTGTCGCTCGGGCGACTGCTGTCGGTACTTTGGTAGCACAGAAAGCTCTGGAGAAGAAAATCAATACTGTTGTTTTTGATAAAGGTAGATTTAAATATCATGGTCGGGTCAAAGCATTGGCTGAGGCTGCCCGTGAAGCAGGATTAACATTTTAATTATGGCAGAAGAAAAAGTTTCACAATCAGCACCAGCTGCAGCTGCCCCACAGCAGCCACGTTTTGGTCAACGTCCTGGTCAGAGACCAGGTGGTCGCCAACAAAGTGGTGCGCGTGGTCGTAGACCAGAGCGAGAGAAGGATGAATTCGATCAGAAGATGATTGATCTGGCTCGCGTCACCCGTGTCATGGCTGGTGGTAAGCGTATGCGTTTCCGCGCTTGTATTGTCGTTGGTGATCGCAAAGGCCGTCTGGGCTGGGCTCTGGCGAAGGGTGCTGACGTTTCTATTGCTATGAATAAAGCAGCGACCAAGGCCAAGAAAGACCTGATCACGGTGAAAAGTGTCAATGGTACTATCCCTCATGTTATCAAAGTGAAATACAAAGCGGCGCAGATTTTATTCAAGCCGGCCCGCAAAGGTACCGGTATCAAAGCCGGTGGTGCAGTGCGTTCCGTTTTGGAACTGTCCGGTATTCAGGATATCAGTGCCAAGATTTTGGGTACCAATAACAAAATTACTAATGTGCATGCAACCTTCATAGCTCTGACCAGTATGAAATATCGTGGCGGCCAAGACGAGATGAAAGATAAAGTTGAAATTATTACTGAACCGATTGCTAAAAAAACCGCTCCTAAGAAAGATTAACTACACTTATGTTATCCTTACACTCATTAGAACCAAGTCGTTCTACCAAAGATGCCAAGCGTCGTGGTCGCGGTAATGCCAGTGGTCGCGGTACGTACTCTACTCGTGGTATCAAAGGTCAACGCGCTCGCTCGGGTGGTCGCGGTGGTTTGGTGTTGAAAGGTGTCAGAGGATATATCTTACGTATTCCTAAGAATCGTGGTTTCAAATCTCTAGCACCTGAAGTCATAGCTATTAGCTTACGTCAATTAGATGGTGCCTTTCAGGATGGCGAAGTAGTAACCTTGAAAAAAATTCAGCAAGCCGGCTTCACTCCAAAAGGCACTCTGACCAGAGTGAAGATTATCGGTGGAGGACTACTGAAGAAGAAATTAAATGTTAAAGCTCATGGCTTTACTCCGTCAGCACAAGAAGCTATCATTAAAGCCGGTGGTAAGGTAGAAATATTGCCATTACCGATACCGCCTGTCAAAGTCAAACACGGCGCTCCTGTCGTGGAAGCCGCAGCAGCGGAAACACCTATTGCATAACACTCGATGAATAGACTACAACAAATTTGGAAGGCCAAAGAAGTTCGTAACAAGATTCTCTTCGTCTTGGCTATGCTTTTTTTGTATCGTGTAGCGGCTCATATCCCAATTCCCGGTATTGATCCGAGCGGTTTGAAGGATTTTTTTGCTAACAATCAAATTTTTGGCTTGGTTAACGTCTTCTCAGGTGGTGGGTTAAGTAGTTTTTCTATTGTTATGCTTGGAGTCGGCCCTTACATCACAGCCTCAATTATTTTGCAATTATTGGTTATGATAGTTCCAAAGCTTGAGGAAATCCAAAAAGAAGGAGAATCCGGTCAGAAACGTATTAACCAATACACGCGTATTTTGACGGTGCCTCTGGCGGTGATTCAGGCGTATAGTTTTATGATTATTCTTCAGCGTCAAGGTCAAAATTTATTGTCGGATTTAAGCTGGTATCAATGGACGAGCGCTCTGGTCGTTGCAACTGCCGGTACAATGTTGTTGGTCTGGATAGGTGAGTTGATCACAGAGAAAAAGGTTGGTAACGGCGTTTCGTTGATTATTTTTGCGGGTATTGTAGCGTCCTTGCCTACAACAATTTCTAATACAGCAGCAGTTTTTGATCCTTCGTCTCAGCTGATAAACTTAATTACCTTTGCCTTGATTGGTTTGATCACCATTGTAGCTATTATTGTTATTACCGAAGGTCAGCGTAATATTCCCGTGACGTACGCCCGTCAGATGCGAGGCAATACATCCTCCGGCGGTGTTAATACTTATTTGCCTTTGCGGGTGAATCAAGCTGGAGTTATCCCGATTATCTTTGCTATCTCAGTGGTACTATTCCCACCACTCTTAGCACGATTTTTTGCCACTTCAAATATTCCCTGGGTAGCCAGCGTGGCTAATGAAACCATTCGCTTGTTCTCCGATCAAACGATTTACGCAGTATTGTATTTCATCATGGTGTTTGCCTTTACTTATTTCTATACTGCAGTAGTTTTCAAACCAGAACAAATTGCCGAGAATCTGCAGAAGCAGGGTGGCTTCATTCCTGGTATTCGTCCTGGTACTCAAACATCTCAGTATCTCAGTACCGTTATGAATCGTATTATTTTAGCTGGAGCATTATTTTTAAGTTTAATTGCAGTTTTACCGGTAGTAATCCAGCAAGTCAGCGGTATTGCCACCTTGACCATCGGTGGTACCAGTTTGTTGATCGTGGTCGCTGTTATTATCGAAACGGTCAAGCAGATTGACTCGCAGTTGGTGATGAGAGATTACGAAATATAATAATCGTTGTCGCGCATCATGATGCGCGGATTTGATTTGAATAAAGCTGTCCCAAAAAATAGGACGGTTTTTTGATAATAAAAAACGAGACCTCCCCGCACCCCTCCTTACTAAGGAGGGGGAAAGAGGGTTAGAGACTGTATCTTCTAGAAACAGAACAGCGCTTGTCTTTAACCCCTCTTTCCGTTACAATAGCTCAGTATTATGCCTCATAAAGACTTACGCCTCAATTTGAAATTATCCTTCCTCGGACCCCAAGGTTCGGGTAAAGGTACTCAAGCTCAGCTGTTGGCTGATCATTTTGGTTACACGATTCTTGGTATGGGTGCTATGCTTCGTGAAGCAGCTAAGGCCGAGACGCCTCAAGGCGAAGAAATCCGTCGTATCACCACTGCCGGTACCTTGGTGCCGACCCAACTAACCATTGATATCTTGGTTAATCATTTATCTCAGTTGAAATCAGAACAGGGGTTTGTCCTTGATGGTTTTCCTCGCAGTTTGGATCAGGCAGAGCGATTGGAGCAGATGAGTCCCCTTGATAGTATTGTGCTATTTGAAATCAGCGATCAGGAAGCGGTGCGCCGTATTGTCACGCGGGTCAACTGTCCTCATGGTCATATTTTTAATACCATTACTCATTCACCGAAAGTGAAAGACGTGTGTGATTACGACGGAGCGGAATTAACTCGGCGTGACGACGACCATGAGGAGGCAGTGCGTCAACGCTTAGCTATTTATCATTCTGAAACAGAGAAAGTTATTGATTATTATGAGAAGCTCGGCAAGCTTCTTCGCATCAACGGTGAGCAGGAGATTGACCATATTGCTCATCATTTGGAATTACTCTTACGACAATTATGAAAAATTATTTTACCCCTGAAGAAATAGCTATTGTAGCGGAGGGTGGTAAAATACTGCACGATATTTTATATACCTTAGCCGACTTGGTAAAGCCCGGTATCACTGGTGTTGAGCTGAATAAGGTCGCAGAGCAGTTAATCCATCAGGCCGGCGCTAAGCCAGCCTTCAAGGGCTATGGCCAGCCACCGTATCCGAATGCTCTGTGTGTCAGTATCAATGACTGTGTAGTACATGGCATTGCTACCGACACGCCATTGATGGATGGTGATATCGTCTCACTCGATCTGGGCGTTGTCTATAAAGAATTTTTTACCGATATGGCGATCACTGTAGCTGTTGGCACTGTTGCAGCTGAGACGCAAAAACTTATTGACGTGACCGAAGAAGCTCTGAAGCAGGGTTTGGCCGCTATCCGTCCTGGTGTGAAGACGGGTGCTGTGGGGCAAGCAATTCAGGCTTATGTCGAGTCACACGATTTGGCGGTAGTCAGAGAATTTACAGGTCATGGTGTGGGGCGAGCGGTACATCAGGAGCCATCAGTGCCGAATTATGGGAAGTCTACTGAAGGTGTTATTTTGACCGAAGGAATGATCCTTGCTATTGAACCGATGGTGACTCAAGGAGATTGGCGGATTGAAATAGCCAAAAATCATTGGGATGTGCACACCGTTGATCAATCGTTGGCGGCTCATTGGGAACAAACTATTGCGGTGACGAAAGACGGTTGTAAGATATTGACTTAAATTGAAAGAAGAAAGGAGAAATTAGGAAGTAGGTAGGACAACAGCAACAAGGTTGTATTCCCTTACTCCTGACTCCTTACTCCTAACTCCTGAATTCTATGTATCTTGGCATCGACTACGGCAGCAAACGTATTGGTCTGGCTCTGGCAGAAGCAACAGGTCCGGCTTTGCCATGGAAAATAATTGATTATGCCGGCGATGTCGCTTTGATCGCAGAGATAAAAAAAATTGTTGCCAGTGAACATATTGATCGTATCGTTGTCGGTTGGCCATTGAGTCTGCAGGGTAAGATCACTGAGCGGACGACAGCTACTGATGCCTTCATCAAAACTCTTCAAGCCGGCGTTGATAAAGAAATAATTATGGAAGATGAGCGGATGACTTCTGGTGGTGCCGACGTGCGCCAGGACGGTAAGCCGATCGATGATGTCTCTGCTGCCCGTATTTTACAAACGTTTATTGATCGCCATCATGAGATGGGTTCTTGAGTATCTAGCCTTATTTCTGTCGTCAGCAGCGCTGGCTGGTCTGTTGACCTGGTTTGTACGTTCGTTGGCATTGCGTTGGAAGATTTTGGACTATCCGACATCAGAACGAAAAATTCATCATCAGCCCGTGCCCCTACTCGGTGGTTGGTCTCTCTATCTGACGATGTCGCTGATGACAACCGTACTTTGGTTCAGTGGTAGACTCTCTGACTCCCACATTAGCCCAGCTTTATTAATCGGTTTTTTTGTTGCTGGTGCTGTACTGATGTTGGGTGGATTCCTCGATGATCGCCGTCCGCTACAATGGTATCAATCATTATTTTTTCCTCTCATCGCCGCTGCAATTGTGATAGCTGCAGGTCTGCAAGTGGCTTTTGTGACGAATCCTTTTGGCGGTTTGATCTATCTCAATCAGTGGCCCGCTGGGCGCTCTGACTTTTTTGGTCATAGCCGTCTTTGGTTGCCGTTGGCTGATAGCTTAGCTTTTCTCTGGCTCTTGGCCACAATGTATACCACGAAACTTTTGGACGGGCTTGATGGCCTCGCTTCTTCAGTCTCAGGTATCGCAGCTATCGTTATTTTTGGTGTCAGTCTTTTTTGGGATACGCCTCAATCAATCACGTCCTATCTGGCGCTGATATTAGCAGGATCGTTAGTAGGATTTTTAATCTGGAATTGGTATCCAGCCAAAATATTTTTGGGAGAATCTGGCAGCACGTTTCTAGGGTTTAGTTTAGGAGTCTTATCTATTTTGACTGGCGGAAAGATTGCTACAGCTCTTTTGGTGATGGGATTGCCAATGTTGGATGTTGTTTGGTCTATTATCAGACGCCTCAGAAGCGGTCATAATCCCATGTCAGGAGATGATGGTCACATCCATTTTCGTTTCCTACAATTAGGCTGGAGTCAGCGACAGGTAGTGCTCTTCATGAGCTTTTTGGCCTTACTTTTTGGTGGTATTTCTTTCTTCACGAGCTCAATTGGTAAAATTATTGCTTTAGGATTTTTGGTGCTAGCCATGACTTGTCTGTTGTTTTTTATCACTCCGAAAAAAAGACATGAAAAATAAAATTATTGGTTTACTGGCGGCAGTCATAGTTGTTTTGGTTATTGGTTACCTCTATACACGAGACGGGAGAGTGAAACAAGTACATATCGGCGGACAGACGGTGAAGGTGAGGTTGGCCAGTACACAGGAAGAATTAAAAAAAGGCCTGGCCGGCACCAAGCACTTGGATTGGGATCAGGGTATGCTCTTTCTTTTTCCTGTCGCTTCTCAGTATCAATTCTGGATGAAGGATATGGTTATACCGCTCGATATTGTCTGGATCAGGGGCACAACTATTACCCAGATTACCGCAGACGTACCGGCACCGAAAGATTTACTTCATCAAGACAATTTACCGCTCTATGCCTCTAGTGAATTAGTCGACACCGTATTAGAATTACCGGCTGGTTTCGCTGAGAGATACCATGTCAAAGTAGGAGACACGGTCAAATATAATTAATTCAGCCAGCTGAGCTTTTTGCTTAGCGTTGAGCGCAGCCACCATTGAGGTGCTGATGTTAGTTGTGGCCAGAGCAGGAATAATAGAGCGTAGATGATATGTTCATCAACGATGGGATTATTCACTAATGGTAATAGTGAGAGCCACATCATAATCATCAGCAGCGAACCCGTGACAGCGGCGATACGCAAACCAATACCGCTGATCAGCGCCAATCCTAAACCCAACAAGCCGAGCATGAAGAGCCAATCAACAATTGCTAGACCGGCTAAACCGTGTACGATAGTGTTGGGCGCATGGGTCAGGAATCCGGCAGTCGGCGAGTTGCCGGCTAGCCATGATTGATCTGGTTTGGTGGCAAAGCTCCAGCCAAAGAGTTTATCGCCGAATGCCCACAAAAAAATCCACCCTTGCGTCAAGCGGAGTATCATTAAAAGTGTGGTAGTTTTCTTGGACATAGTGCACTAAGTATACGCTGTTGGGTTATCTATGGGAAGGTAAGCTTCAGCAAAAAATCAGGAAAAGGGCCAAAAGGTTGACAAAATATGGTCACTAGCGTATACTTCTGACACTTAATCTATTGAAATTTATTATGTTCGCAATCATCAAAACCGGCGGAAAACAGTATAAAGTCGTCGAAGGTCAGACAATTAAAGTAGAAAAATTGATCCACGAAGGTGGTACATTTAGCTTCCCAGAAGTCTTAATGGTAGCTGATGACAAAGGTATTACCTTGGGCAGCCCTTTCATCAAAGGTGCTACGGTTGAAGCTGAAGTGCTCCGTGATGCCAAAGCCAAGAAAGTAACGGTGGTAAAGTATAAGGCCAAGATTCGCTACAAACGAACTCGTGGTCATCGTCAGCAGTTTACCGAAGTCAAGGTTAGTAAGATTAGCTTGTAGGTTGTAGCTTTTTAGAAGAAATTAAAAAAGACGCATTCTGTGCGTTCTTTTTTGTATAAAGTATTAGGTATTAAGTATAAAGTATCCCATCTGTTAACCATGGTGGTTTGACCTACTTCATACCTAATACATCATACTTAATACTATTTTAAACTTCTTTACGATTCTCCAGCGCCGACGACAAGGTCACTTCATCAGTATACTCAATATTACTGCCCATGGGTAAGCCTCGGGCCGGTTTCGTCACCTTAATTCCCAGAGGCTTGAGTAGTTTCGCCAGATACATGCCGGTGGCTTCGCCTTCTAATGTCGGATCAAGTCCCAGAATGATCTCTTGAATCTGTTCGTCTTTGATGCGTTGCAGTAGCTCTTTGATCTTCAGTCGGTCAGGGGTAATGCCTTCCAATGGATTCAGCATACCGTGAAGAATATGGTAGACACCGTTGAAGCTGCTGACGCGTTCAACTGCTTCGAGATCCTGACTCTGCGCCACGATGCACACTTGCCGCTGATCACGCTGAGGATCACGACAGATAGAGCAGAGCTCTTGATCAGACAGATTATAGCAGCGCTGACAAAAAATAGTTTTACCGCTGGCTTCCAATAGGTCCTGCGCAAAACTTTTGGCTTCTTCCTGATCCTGTAACAAAAAGAAAACCAGCTTGGTAGCGGTTTTGGGCCCGATACCAGGCAGGCGGTCGAAGTGGGAGACTACTTTTTTTATGAAGTCGGGTAGGTGGTTCATGTTAGTTTGTAGTTGGTAGTGAGTAGTTTGTAGTAGTTCCCTACTCACTACCAACTACAAACTACTCACTAGTATTACATTCCTGGAATATTGAACCCACCCATATCCTTCATTTTTTCTGCCATCAGGCGTTGAACCTTTTTGATAGCGCTGTTGATGCCGTCAGTAATTTCTTTTTCTAACTGATTCTTTTTGCCTGATTGCAGGAAGTCATTATTGATAGTCACATTTTTTATTTCTTGGTTACCGTCCATGACTATTTTGACGGCCGATGATTCGATAGTTACTTCTTCTTTGGCTAAGACGCTTTTCAAATCGTTAGCTTGTTTGCGCAGGTCGTTGAATTGTTTGAGCTTATTGAACATAGTTTTAGTTTTTTTGTAATTTAGCTTGTAGCTTATTAGTTAATGCAAGGTAGCTCCCTTCCTTTTCAGGGAGGCCTGCCTGCGGTTGGCAGGGTCGCGGGAGGGTTAGTTGACTTGCGGTATAGCGCTGAAAGGCAGGTCAGTCGGACTTTCGTAGTAGCGAGGTGGTGGTGTCATATTGGTTGTGCCGACAGGTGTTGAAGGTTGTCTGTGCTGATCCATATTTTTGAAGGAGACAGTATTTTCATCGAAGAACAGTTTGACGATGCCAGTCGGACCATTACGATGTTTTTCAATATGGATCTCTGCCATATGACGCTCTTCTTCCGGACAGTCGCGACTCTTATCTTTGGCACGGCGATAGATGAACATGACCACGTCAGCGTCTTGCTCGATAGATCCTGATTCGCGGAGATCGGCCAGCTTCGGAATAGCTGGAGAGCGGGATTCCACTGCACGCGATAGCTGCGATAAGGCGAGTACCGGTACTTGGAGTTCGCGGGCAATAGCTTTCAGGGCTCGGGTAATTTCAGCAATTTCTTGCACACGATTATCCAGGCTACGTCCTTCCATCAGTTGCAAGTAGTCAACGATCAATAGGTCCAAACCAAACTCCAGTTTCAAACGTCGCGCTTTAGTTCGGATCTCCATAATGTTGGAAGAAGCGGTGTCATCAATATAAATCTTGGCTTCAGACAGGACACCCATGGCCTGACCAATACGAGGGAAATCATCATCGCCTTCACGGTCAGAAAGTTTACCAGTGCGCATTTTCCACAGATCGACACCGGCTTGGGAGCATAATAATTTATCCACTAACTGTTCCTTGGACATTTCAAGACTAAAGACACCGACAGAAGCTTTGCTTTTCACCGCGGCATGACGCAGGATATCGAGTGCGAGTGTTGTCTTACCGACTGACGGACGAGCAGCGAGGATTACTAAGTCTGATTTTTGTAATCCAGCCAGTAGATTATCAAGGTCAGTGAAGCCTGTCGGTAGTCCACGCATAGTACCAGCTTCCCGATGAAGCTCATCGATACGGTCGAAGGTTTCCGTCAAGATGCTTTTGATCGGGACGAAGTTTTGCTTCAAATAACGTTGAGAAATCTGAAATAGTTTTTGTTCTGATTTATCCAATAAGCTATCGACATCCTGATCTTCCAAGAAGCTGTACTCAGCGATCTCAGCTGCAGCTCGTTCTAATTTACGCAGAGTAGATTTCTTCTGAATAATTTGCGCATAGTGTAGGACATGAGAGGCAGAGACGACACCTTCCGCTAGTGCGGTCAAGGCGCTGGTACCGCCGATACGGTCGAGTTTTTTGGAATCTTTCAGTTTACTGGAGACAGATAAAATATCGATTGGTTCACGTCGTTCATAGAGGTCAACCATAACGTCATAGATGTCACTATGAGCGGCTTTATAAAAATCCTCCGGATGTATCAAATCAGCTACTTTGGTAATAGCTTCTTTATCAAGCATCAAGGCTCCCAGGAGGTTGGTTTCGGCTTCTAGGTTATTAGGCGGTATTCGGGACATGGGGAATTAAGAGTGAAGAATTAAGAATGAAGAGTATAGGTGGTTGAAGTAGGGTTATCTTACTCTGATATATAGGGTAAATCAAGGACGGTTTTTTCAACAATTTATTAACTTTGTTATAACAAAAAAACCGTCGTAAAACGGTGTCTTGGGGTTATTTTGAATAATTGGTCTGTCACCCTGCGCCGAGGCTACGGGTGACTACCCTGCTTGAGGCTTCGCCTCATCGTGTGGCCAAAGGCCACCCGAAGTTCAGCTCCGCTGAACGCAGGGTGGTGGGTGCAGCAGGATTTGAACCTGCGACCGTTTGCTTAAAAGGCAACTGCTCTACCAACTGAGCTATGCACCCATGAAATATGCAGATACAACGAAAAGTTTACTCAAATTAGCCGGAATTGTCAATGATGACTTGTTTAGGTGGTTTAGCACTTTTTTAGCGGACACTGTGATCCGTGTAGCTCAACGTCAAAAGCATTATAAATATAATAGCAGGTAACCATTTTATATTATATGTGATACTTTGTGTTATAATTATCTCAATATGTCCTCTCCAACATCGTGGCATAGTTTGTCGACGCAAAAAGTTCTGACTGAAGTCAAATCAACTGCCAAAGGATTAACTGAAGCTGAAGCTAAGAAAAGACTGAAACGTGACGGTCTCAATGTTTTGGTTAAAGGAAAAAAGTTATCTGGATTAAAAATATTTTTCCTACAGTTTCATAATGCTCTGATTTATATTTTGATCATTGCTGCGGGTTTTAGTCTTGCCTTGGGCGATACTATTGACGCTGAAGTTATTGGTCTGGCGGTAGTGATTCAGGTGATCATGGGGTTTGTCCAGGAGTATAAGGCTAATGAGGCTCTAGCGGCCTTAGCTGAGGTGGTGCATCCTCGAGCACGTATCCTGCGTGGTGGTCAGGAGCGTCTTGTGCCGGTAGAACAGATTGTCATTGGAGACAGTATCACCTTAGTTGCTGGTGATAAGGTGCCGGCGGATATCCGTATCTTAGAGCAGACTGACCTCCGTCTCAACGAAGCACCGCTGACCGGTGAATCAGAAGCCGTGGTGAAACAAGCAGAATCAGTCTCAGTTGGCGCTATTCTGGCTGAACGAGCTAGTATGCTCTATAGTGGTACGTTGGTGGTTGAGGGAAGCGCTCACGGTGTCGTGGTAGCTACTGGCTCGCAGACAGCTATTGGTGAGATCGCTTTGTTATTACGTTCAACCCGTGAAGGAAAGACGCCACTACAGGAACGTCTGAACAGTTTTAGTAAGCAAGTGGCACTTATTATCGTCGGTGTCAGCTGTTTGGTGTTTTTCTTTGGTCTGATGAATAATTACGCCGTAGCTGAGATGATCAGCTTATCGGTTGCTTTGGCCGTAGCTGCCATCCCTGAAGGTTTGGTAATTGGTTTAACCGTTGTCCTGACGGTCGGTATGCAGCGTATTTTGAAGCGTCACGGATTGGTCCGCGCTTTGCAGGCAGCAGAAACTCTCGGCTCGACCACAGTCATCTGTACTGATAAGACCGGGACGCTGACATTAGGTCAGATGCGTGTGACAGAGCTCGTGGTGAATCAACAGAAATATCTCTGGTCAGCTGATGCTACAATGCCGTCAGCTGGGAGGAAAATTTTTGAGTTGGTAGCGTTATGTAATGACGCAGTGATTGAAGGTGCGAGTCTTGGCAGTCCGACTGAGAAGGCTCTGCTCATGGCAGCTGAAAGCTACACACTGCAGAAACAATCACTGAATGATCATTATCCACGGTTGGCAACAGTGCCTTTCAGCTCAGAGCGCAAATACATGGTGACTTTGCATCAGTATGATGGTGAGCAGCTGGCGATCGTCAAGGGAGCAGCGGAACTGATCGTAGCCCAAGCAGAATACTACTTACAGAATGGTAAAGTGAAAACGCTTGATGCTGCCACGCGCCGAAGTTTAGTGCAGTACTATGAAGCTATGAGTAAGCGGGGATTGCGTGTTTTGGCTTGTGCTTATCGTCAGGGGCGACGTTTGGATATTTCGCCTTTGCGTAGCCAGAATACCATGTCAGGATTTGTCTTTGTTGGACTGATTGGCTTGCAGGATGTCCTGCGACCTGAGGCCCAAGGCACTATTCAACAAGCTTTACGTTCTGGTATTCGCACCGTTATCATTACCGGCGATAATGTCCTGACAGCTCGCTCTATCGCTAAGCAGCTGGGTTTGCAGATTAATCGTGAAAATATACTTGAAGGCAAAGAATTAGCTCGCTGGTCAGATCAGGAGCTGAAGAAACGCGTCAAAGATATTATTGTCTATGCTCGAGTAACGCCGGCTGATAAGTTGCGTATTGTCCGCGCTTGGCAGGCACGTGGTGAAGTCGTGGCGATGACGGGTGACGGCATCAATGACGCACCGGCCCTGAAAGCAGCTGCTATTGGCGTGGCTCTAGGAAGTGGTAGTGAAGTGGCCAAAGAAACTGCAGATTTAGTTTTGCTCGATGATAATTTTCAAACTATTGTCACTTCTGTCAAAGAGGGAAGAGTCATTTTCGATAATATCAAAAAAGTTATTCTCTATCTGATGGCCGGTAGTTTTTCTGAGGTTATTGTCATTGTGGTGGCTTTATTCCTGTCCCCGGGGCAGGGGGTACGATTACCTCTGCTCGCGGCGCAGATCCTCTGGCTCAATCTGGTGACGGACGGTTTCGTCCAACTAGCCCTGACCGTCGAGCCGGAGGAAGCCGAGGTAATGAACCGGAAGCCCCGTGGCCGGCTAGCCGCTCTACTTGGTCACGAGAGTCAGATATTGATCGCGGTTATTTGCCTATCGACTGGTTTGGGAGCTCTCGGTATCTTTTGGTTGGTTTGGCTGACGACGGGTAATATCGTCATGGCACAAACGTCCACTTTTGCCGCTCTGGGTACTGCCACCTTGGCCTATGTCTTTAGTCTACGTAACCTACGACAGCCTATCTGGCGACATAATATTTTCGCTAACTGGTACCTAAATCTTGCCGTGGCTGGCAGCTTTGCCTTACAACTGGTCGCTATCTATCTACCATGGCTCCAGCCATTACTGGGAACCACCGGATTGAGTAGCCAAATATGGTGGTACATAATGCTCTATGCTATAGTCATCGTACTGATCATTGAGTTGATCAAAATGATTTTTGGCTTTGTGAAAAAATATCCCGGTTATGATAAAAAAAGACTCTAACATAATCATCGGTCTCGTCGCGCTGGCGGTGATTTTTTTGGTTCTCTACCAGTATCCCTGGCAGCT
This sequence comes from uncultured Gammaproteobacteria bacterium, assembly GCA_964517065.1. GTDB lineage: Bacteria > Patescibacteriota > Patescibacteriia > UBA1558 > 2-01-FULL-52-15 > CAYYYA01. Next base: position 13,149 of record CAZFBK010000002.1, on the reverse strand, counting down.
ATCTTCCTCTGATCAACCACTGACAGACCTGACCCCGTCGCTCCTCGTAGACAGCCAGGCTCCGGGGCAGTTTTTCACCGTCAAACAAGTAATCGTTCCGACGGGCGGATTTATCGTAGCGCACCAGGATCTGGGCGGACGTCCTGGTGTTGCTGTGGGCCATAGTGCTTATCTGAATCCCGGTCGCAATACTTCAATGGTAATTGTGTTGGATCAGCCGACCGCTGTCGGTCAGTCTCTGTTGGTCACACTTTTCAACGACAATAATAATGACTATCAGTTCACGGCTGATGATACACCGATGACCGATAGCTTTGGTAAGACTATTACCAAGCAGTTGGTGATAGTCAACCAAGATCTGCTTGGCAATATTCAATAATCAATATTCAAAATTCAACCAATATTAAATATCAAAAGAATTCAAAAAAACTGTGAGATGGCGTTTAATTATTTACTATTAAATATTCGGTATTGTTTAGAACTTGAATATTCAGATTTTAAACTTCTTTTTTAAAAGATAACGACCTAGAGTCCGAAGACTGTAGGTCGTTTTGTTTGGAGGTGAGGTCATTCTAGGAGCATATGGGATTGTTTTGCTCTAAGATTCTCACAACCGCCGGAACCTCTTCCTTGGTGAAGAAGACATCATGAGCCAGATGACACAGGTCAGAATTCAGCCATCTGGGAGCCTGTCGCCAGTTCAATCCCTTCGGATCCACGTTGATATGACAGCAGAGAAAGATCCAGGTCTGACCAGTAGGGTCGGACTGACGTCTATCCAAGATCACGATGTCGTACTGGCGTCCAACCAGAAGTTGCCAGGCTTGAAACTCGTCAGCTGCTACGACCAACCGCAAGTAGCCAGCTGGCTTATCGACGGGGGATACGGCCAAAGCGCTCACAAGTGCCTCCGTAATGAGGGGGTGGGTAAAACAGAACGATAGATTACCCAACTATAGGGAAAAGTGAGGAACTGGTCAATTTACCCTTGACCATTTTTAAATTTCATATTACAATACATTTTCGTTCATTCCGCAGGTTTTGGCCTGCGTTTCGTCGCTAAAACCATAACAACAGGGAGGTTTAGAGGTGCTGTGTTTGGCTCAAGATGTCAATGACACCATTGAAACCGGAGATCTCGGGTATGCCTTGCATCAGGTGGCTGACCTGATGGTTTCTCCTCATCGGCCGTCTAAGGGGTATCAGGACGCAGCAGTTAGAGCAATTTATCATCGCGCTCTGTCTGCAACTAAGCCCGATCTGACGACTTTGCTACGGGTTGTTGCCCGTACCAGCGAAGAGGCCGTCCGACGTAGAAGGCAGGTAAGGATAATCGCTCAGTTTCGAGCCAAGATCATGGAGATGGAGCCGGGTGAAGTCGATTTGTCCTTGTTGAAACCTTCCAGCTAGCTTCGCTGCAAGCGATGATAATATTGAGCTCCGCCTTCCTTCGGGAGGGACGGGGCTTTCTTTTTACAATAAATTCAGGACAGGTCTCGACCTGTCCCTACGGGGCGCTCTATGCTACACTATTTCCGTTATGTCCAAATACTACAATCCCAACAGAACATCGAATTTATTCGATCCGAATTCGAAAGCTCCTTTTCGGCTGTCGCGTTCCAAGATTGACCTATTTCTCAATTGTCCGCGCTGTTTTTACCTTGATCGCCGCCTAGGCATTGGTCAGCCACCAGGATATCCTTTTGCCTTGAATTCAGCTGTTGATACCTTGCTAAAAAAAGAATTCGACATACATCGGGCCGCAGCCAGCAAGCATCCGCTGATGAAGCATTACAATATTGACGCTGTGCCATTAGCTGATAAACGCATGGATGAGTGGCGTGATGCGCTACGTGGAGGTATCACCTATCTGCATCCTGTCACTAATTTCTTCGTTACCGGTGGTGTGGATGATATCTGGATCAATCCCCAAGACGAATTAATTATCGTTGACTACAAAGCCACCAGTAAAGACACCGAAGTCAGTCTGGACGCTGACTGGCAGATCGGGTATAAGCGTCAGATGGAAGTCTATCAGTGGTTATTCAAACAAAATAAGTTTAAAGTTTCACCAGTCGGTTATTTTGTTTACTGCAATGGTAGGGCTGATAAGGAAGCTTTCGACGGTAAATTAGAATTTGATATCTCCGTTATTCCATACACTGGTAATGACGCTTGGATCGAGCCTGCCTTGATCGCTGCCCGCCAATGCCTGGACAACAATAAACTCCCGTCTCCGGGAGCTGATTGTGACTATTGTAAATATCGTCAGGCGACGAGTCGGGTGGAGAGGTCTACTGCTCTATAGTAACCTGTGCTACGTTGTTCTGACTACCGCAGTTAATGGTCGAGATATGAGGTAGCTTGCTATTCGTAAAGGTAGCTAAGCTATAACCATAGGCTGGGACAGAGTAGATCTTACCATCAATAGTGATGGTTTTTTTGGCATTCGTGCGGTTATCTAACATCAAGGTAGTCTTATTCTTGACTGTTTTGCGAGTGGGGTTGGATTGGCATTGGGTATTGAATTGCAACATGTAGCCTTTGTATTTTACCAAAGCTTTTTCGTAGGTCAGGGCACCTGTAGTTGTTCCAGGTTTTGTCGGAGTTCCTACGGGTGTAGTGGTAGGAGCTGAAGTGTCAGGGGTCGTGGGTTCTTCGGTGACCGGCGTGTTGGCAACTTTGTACTGCAGTGCAATGGCTATCACAGCCACGATAGCGATGATGCCGAAGCCAAGGAGCATTGGCTGGTTATTTTTGAAATTGACTTTCATAGGAGTATCGTTAACTACTTACTTAATAGCTATAAGCATACTGCTTATAGGTTAGAATAACAAAACCCTTGCAGAGATGACGCTCGTACGCGTCTTTGCAAGGGCATGTTACTGGCCTTATTGTCTAAGACGCTTTATACCTAATACTCAGGTATATACTGTATAGACGATGAAGTAACGATTTTATTACAGATCAGCATCTGAGGAGTTGTTGTGCTCCGTGGTTTTTATAGACTAAGGTCATTTCCTTTGCCTACCCCTTCTTCTATCGAACTGCTTAGACCGCACGTTTTGCGATCAGTGGTGAAAGTCTTCTAAGCTGTGTTGCGAGCATCACGATAAGCTTTCTGCGCTGTTTGGCGACTCGTCTGGAAAGTTTTCCAAGCAGCATTCACTGCTGTCGCACGAGCTTTGTTGTCAGTAATAGTCTAGGCGGTTTTCAAAGCGTCGCGTCGAACTGATAGAGTCGTTTTGATAGTGTCGTAGTAGGTGTCAACGCTGGTAGCTACAGCGTCTTCTCGCTTGTCGACAGCAGTTTGTATACAGACAATATCAAGTTGTTTGACTTCTGGTTCATAGTAGACGGTAAGTTAGTTAATTTTTTACTCAATAATCAAGGAGTGGATTTTTTATGGACTTTGCGCTACACTAGTTCATTATGAGAACAAAAATTATTGCCACTATCGGACCAAAGTCCGAATCTCCGGAGATTTTATCCTCTCTGGTCAAAGCCGGCATGTCCATTGCCCGCATGAATTTTTCGCATTGTACGTATGATGAGTATCGACTGAGACAGAAACTGCTGAAGGCAGCAGCCGCTAAGCTTAAGACGAAAGTTGAGATCATGCAGGATCTCCAAGGTCCTCGTATCCGAGTGGGTAAATTACCGGCTGAAGGTATTGAGTTGAAGGATCGGCAGGTTTACCAATTCTCTTATAGTAGTACGGGTAAATCATCTACCGGTGTGATCCCAATCAGCGATCAGTATTTGCATGCAGATATCAAGAAGGGCGAACCATTCTTCTTGGCTAGTGGTGAACTAGAATTACGGGTAGAAGAGGTTAAACAAGGTAAAATCTTTGCTCGAGTGGAGCGGGGAGGTATACTCTTCTCCAATAAAGGTATCAATGTGCCTTTGACCAAGATGCGCGCCGGTGGTCTGACGCCGAAAGATGTCAAAGACGTGAAGTTTGCCTTGCAGCAAAAAGTTGATTATATTGCCTTGTCTTTCGTTCAAGGTCCGGAGGATATTCTGAAATTACGTAAAGTTATCGGCAAAGCTCCGGTGAAAATTATCGCCAAGATTGAGCGAGCTCTGGCATTGCGGTATATTGATGAGATAATTCAGGTTTCTGACGGTATTATGGTGGCACGGGGAGATCTCGGTGTAGAGATGCCGATGGCTGAGTTACCTATCATCCAGAAGAATATTATCCGTCACGCTCATTGGCACGCCAAGCCGGCTATCTTGGCAACTCAGATCATGACCTCTATGATCAATCATCACCATCCGACACGGGCAGAAGTGAGTGATATTGCTAATGGTATCTTCGACGGGGCAGATGCTCTAATGTTGTCTGATGAAACAGCGGCTGGTCAGTATCCGGTACGGACGGTTGAAATGATGAAAAAGATAATCGTTAGGATTGAGAACTACATCAACGCAGATAATCTTCTAAACTAAATTTATGAATTATTTTTCTACGTTAGTTTTAGCTTTGCTCCTCGGGATAGTGCCATCTGTTCAGGCTGCTGCTCCTCGTGTCACTGGCAGCGTACCAGCAGGGAGCACAACGGGTGTGACAGTACAGGTAGAGACTATGCCGGTAGCTACCACCACCACGACACAGACTGAGGTAAGCTTTCAGGATATAACTATTGATGTCTTAGCGGCACAGAAAGGTTTAGCTGACACTATCGCTACCTCGACCAGCGCTGTCACGGTACCTACGATTGCTACCTCGGCTGATGATTTGTATGAATATGCTAGTTTTCTGGCTGGAGCGCAACTCGCCATCAGCGCGCTAAAGATCACCCCTGAAGAGATAGTGCTGGGCTATCAATTACCGGCCAAACTCTTTTTCTTTATTCCGATTCACTATACAGCCACGGCAACTATTTCTGCTGATGGCCATCTGAAGAACTTTCAAACGCCTGGTTGGCTGTGGTTGGTGCAGGATCAGGCCACTACTACGAAGATGGCACTTAGCTCGGTGCTAGATAAGCTGGTTTCAGCTTTGGCTGAGTCTACTGACGTACCTCCGACAATATATTTATTGAAACAAAAACAGTTGTCAGTTTCTCTGGCAGCTCTGAAAAAAGTTTCAGGACAATAACTCTATGGTTGCCAAGCTCAACTCACCGATTGAGCGTCTCGGGCGTGCCTCGGGCATGACGGGATGGGCTTGGGTCATCATTTTTTTGACCATAGCACTTCTCTTGGGAGGTGGTTGGTTTGGTTACGGTTGGTTACAAACAAGGAAATATGCTCAGCCTGACCACCAGCAACTACCATCACAGACGAATTCAGACAGGTTGGCGTATGTCGAGAAGATTGAGCAACAAGACGGTAAATATTATGTCACAATCGATCCAGTAGAATGGTTCGTCGGCCAAGAGGCTGATCAGAAGGCTCGTGAGGACGGCTTGTGTCAGGCTACGACGACCGGCTGTGTCACAAATGGGTTTTATCTTCGTAACACTACAACCACAACTTCAATGCTGCTTCTGGCTGATCAAGCAACAGTTGAGATGCAGACTTTGTCTCAAACAGCCAGTGGTACGCCGCAGTGGGATCAGGTAGTACCGTTGCAAACGTGGGTTTACTTGTTCAGCGATGACAAGAGTCGCTGGCACAAAATACCGTTCAGACTGACGGTACAGGATAATGAGGTGATGGCGGTTCGGGAGCAATACTTGCCGTAGCACCGTAATATATTACGAAGCTACTAAACCCGAAATACGAAACTCGAAATCCGAAGGAAACTACAAATCATAAGTTCCAAACTCCAAATAACATCTCAACCATACCATTTGATCATTGCGAGACTCGTACTCGAGACGAAGCAATCTCTAATTGATTCCTTATAGAAGCTACTCAATATATTGACTAGACTGCTTCGCCCAGAGCGGCTCGAGACGCTGAGCGTCTCTCGCAGAAACCAGTAGAACGAGAGTTTAGAACTTAGGATTTAGGGCTTAGAATTTTCCCGCTGGAGCGGGACTTGCTATTTTTAGCAGTTTATGGTAGATTACCCTAGTTCGTCGTAGATCCAAATAATGCTGGCATATTTCACAATAAGCCGCGTTAGCTCGAAGGTAAATAGTAAGTTTCAACTTCTTTCGCCCAAAGCTAAGAAAGGTCGTTCTACGAGATCGTTTAATTAGTTAAGTATACGTATATAATGGCAAAGAAGTTGTATATCGGTGGCGTTTCTTATAGCACCACCAATGACAGTCTGAAGGCAGCTTTTTCACAAGCTGGAAACGTAGAATCTGCTAGCATCATCATGGATAAGATGACTGGTCGTTCTAAAGGTTTTGGTTTCGTGGAAATGGCTACTGAAGAAGAGGCTCAAGCAGCAATCGCTATGTGGAACGGCAAGGAACTAGACGGCCGTATGATCCGCGTCGATGAAGCTAAGCCTATGACTGATCGTCCAGCTCGTGGTAATGACCGCGGCGGTTGGAATCATTAATTTGGTTCACTAACCTGTATCTGCTTCGGTAGATATAGCTAAATCTCAAATTTCGAAACACTCTCCATTTTTTGGGGAGTGTTTTTGGTTAGGTTGGCTAAGGACAGTCTTTTTGTCGGCGGGGTCGCAATGATAGACGAAAGGTTGTATGATAGTATTATCAGTATTAATCATATTATTTTATGAAAGCTTTTGTTATTGCTCTCCTTGGTCTGGCGTTTATCGGTATTTTTGGTTATGTCGCCTGGAAACCGATACAGCAGGCCTTAGCTCCGAAACCAGTGGTACCAACTGCTACCAATGGCGTGGTGGTTGATTTCACTTCCTGCGAGGATAATGGCAATCCGGTGACTGAGAGTTTTCCTCGAACCTGTCGGGCGGATGGTAAAACGTATACTGAAACCAAAACTGACATTAACCCCAATGGCTGTCGCGAGTCTGCTAATTGTGCTAAAGGTCAGTTTTGTAATCAAGGGCTGTGTCAGGATTTGTCTTATAATACTTCCTGTTCAGTTGATAGCGACTGTCAGTTGGTCAATCAGTTGATTGGTTGGGGTTGTTGCTACGCTGGACAGTGTGATCCGATTGATTATAACCAGTCTAATTGGATAGCTGTCAACGGGGCAAACTTTACTCAACAACAAGTGAAGTATTGTCCAACTAAAGAACAATGTGGCCCTATGCCTGGATGTCCTTCTAAGATAATTTCCACCAATTTTGTGGCTGCTTGTCAGCAGGGAGTTTGTGCCAAAACAGAGAAGATTACTCCTGTGCCGAAGAAAAATCCACCACTCGAACCAAATAATTAATTCAGTCAGGAGAACTCTCATATGTTGAAAAAGCTATTATTTGCACTGTTATTTAGTGGAGCAAGTTTATTATTTGTTAGTACGGTCAAAGCAGAGTCGATTAGTAGTTTTAATTCAGATATTCAGATCCAGACTGATGGTTCTATTTTGGTTCAAGAAACAATACGTTATGACTTTGGCGATTTACAACGCCACGGAATTTTTCGCGATATATATCTCGATTCCGCCGGTGTCAATCCTAGGCTGGTAATTGATCAAATCTCTGTGGCAGATGATCAAGGACAGTCTCAGCCGTTCACACTTTCGAAATCATCCGGTCAGCTGGAGATAAAGATCGGCGACGCTAATCACTTTATCACTGGCACAAAAGTCTATCGTCTCAGTTATCGGGTTCAAAATGCTTTAGGTTCATTCACGGATCATGATGAGCTGTATTGGAACGTCACGGGTAATGAGTGGCAGGTACCGATCCAGCAAGCCAGTACTCATATTTCTTTACCATCTGCTCAACCTTCAAGCTCTTTGTCGGTGTATTGCTATGCTGGACCGTCGGGTAGCAAGACACAATGTCAGCAGGCTGCTTTAGAAAGCGCCAATGTTGGATCAGCACAGTCGGCAGTATTTGCTCAAAGTTCATTAGCAGCAGGTGAGGGATTGACTGTGGCCTTTGGTTGGCCTAAAGGCATAACAACTATTGTAGCGGTCGAGGCTGGTACTGGTTTTAATGATTTGATTTCACTCGATTCACTGCAAAAAAATAGCCTGGCAATAGCACTGCCATTCGTGACGCTGATAGCCATGTTAGCTTGGTGGTTATTCCGCGGTCGAGGTCCAAGGGCACGAGGAGTTGCTGTTCCTCAATATGAACCATTAATTGATTTGACACCGTGTGAAACTGGAATTATGTATAGCGGTTCGATGTCAAATAAATCATTAGTAGCTGAATTAATTGAAGCAGCCCGTACTGGATATTTGAAAATTGTTTACAGCAAAAAGGTAATTCAGTTCGCACCAGATAAAGACGAGTTTACTTTGGAACGACTGAAAGAGTTCTCAGATCTGCCTTTAGGTTTTCGCCGTTCATTATTAGAGACATTATTTGCCGAACGATCATGGTTAGAGCAAAATCTTTCGAGCCTGAGCTTGGGCGGGTTTATCGGTCTAATTTCCAAAGTTAGCAGATTACCACGTAAAGAAGTACTCCCTTTGAACGAGCCAGTTGAAGGACTACGAAGCAAAATAACGTTGAGTGAGATAGAAGATAGCTTTTTTGTCAAAAAAAATATAAATCTTTTAATGTTAGAACCCCGCGAGCAGTTAATAACCAGGGGTTACTTTGATAGTAAATCGATTAGGTGGTTTGCTCCTTTAATATTAGTTTTTGTTATCGGTTTCGCAGTAGCCAATATCTTTTTGACCGATATACCGTTTTTTCAATATAGCCTGATGTTTTCCTTGGCTATTATTCTTATTTTTGTCGCCCTTAGGTCAACATTAAGTAAAAAAGGTATCGAAGCTCGTCAGTATCTACGGGGATTAAAGATGTATCTGGAAGTAGCTGAGAAAGATCGTCTGGCATTTCATAATGCTCCAGAGAAGAATTCAGCGACCTTTGAGAAATTATTGCCCTACGCCATTGCCCTAGGAGTGGAGAAACAATGGGCAGAACAGTTCAAAAATCTCAGCCTCTCCCAACCAAATTGGTATTCTGATAGTAGTGGTGGGGCATTTAACGCTGTAGTGTTATCACATAGTTTGCATAACTTTTCTTCATCATTTGCCTCGAGCTCATCTTTGGGTGGTACCAGTGGTGGCGGTGGAGGCGGCTCATCTGGCGGTGGTGGCGGTGGAGGCGGAGGAGGAAGCTGGTAGTGAAAAGTCAAAACTAAAAAGTCACCCGTCTCGCCGTAGCGAAGCCGAGGCGGAAAAGTCAAAATTTAAGATAAAGATCGTGAAGCCTAATCTATGAGAAATTTTATTGTAGCTGTCATGCCAATATTTATTTTGATATTGGGCGTAATCTGGCGACAGATACGAGGCAACGGACCACGAGGCCGAGGCACAGTCATACCGCAATACGAACCACCTGCGGATCTGTCTCCGGTGGAGGTTTCAGTCATCATGCACGGTAAAGTGACCAACGCCGGTATCATAGGTGAGATCGTTGAGTTGGCACGTCTCGGATATATTCAGATAGTTCGACTCAAAGAAATCGCGCCGGCGTTACCTGATAGGGTAACCTATACCTTTGAGCGTTTGAAATCTTTTTCAGAGCTGAGTCCCGGTTTTCGTCAGGATTTGATGAAGAATATTTCGACAAGCGTTTTGCCACTGGATGAACGATTGAAAAAAAAGCCGAAAGGTGTTTGGCACAAGTTACGATCATCATTACGTGAATTTGCAGTGGGGTTCGGTTGGCTCGAGCCTGATCTGACTGATTACAACTTTGAAGTTTCGAAAGTCACTCTGGATCAATTAAAAAATGTCCTGACCAATCGTTTGCGTTCAAGTAAAAATGTGTTGGTGTATTCGTTGTCAGAGCGTGGCTATCTCTTGGATAATTCAGAATTACGCATGCTCGGTAGAGGCCTTGTTGGTTTGGCTGCAACATTAGTCATCTATTTGATCGTTGGGTTGCTCTACGGTGATCGAGGATACCCTTTCGCCGGGTTTTATCTCAGTTTATTTGTTAGTGTCATTATTGTTTTACTACTGATGTGGAAGTCTACGATCTATCAGTCCAAAGGTAAAATAATGAAAGAGTACATACTGGGTCTAAAACAGTATTTGCAGGTCGCTGAGAAAGGTCGTTTAGGATTTTACCCCGATGATGAAAGTAAGGATCAAATTTTTGAAACGTTGTTGCCTTATGCTTTAGCACTGGGAGTAGAAACAGAGTGGGCCGAGAAGTTCAAAACAATTAGTTTACTGACGCCTGTCTGGTACTCGAGTCCTGAGTCAAGTCTCAAATCTGATAAATTAGCGCGACAGCTGGAGGAACTATCCGCACTACTCCAGTAACCCTTTTCTATTTGCCGGAAATAAGGTATTTTAAAGGTACTAATATATAATTTACTGACATGAAATACGAATTACCCAGTTTACCCTATGCCTATAACGCGCTTGAGCCTTTCATTGACGCTCAAACGATGGAGATTCACCATACGAAGCATCATCAGACCTATGTCACCAAGCTGAATGAAGCATTAGCTCTGCATCCGGAGCTGGATGATAAGCCTCTGGACTGGCTCTTAGCAAACCTGCAGTCGGTTCCAGAAGATATTCGTCCCGCGATTCGTAATCACGGTGGCGGACATTGGAATCATTCCATGTTCTGGGAGATTATGAAGCCGGCTGGATCCGGTCTGGGATTAGGAGATTTGGCGACCGCTATTGATAGCACCTTTGGTGATTTTCAGGCTTTTCAGGAAGCATTCAACAAAGCTGCAACCACACAGTTCGGCAGTGGCTGGGCTTGGCTGGTGAAGGATTCTACCGGCAAGTTGTCAGTTGTAAGTACACCTAACCAAGATAATCCACTGTCTCAAGGTTTGAAGCCGATACTTGGGCTTGATGTCTGGGAACATGCTTACTATCTGAAATATCAGAACAAGCGTCCAGATTATATTACGGCTTGGTGGAGCGTGGTGAACTGGGAGAAAGTGGAGAGCAATTATAAAAATTAAGCACGTAGGCATGTAGGCAGTAGAACATCTCACCTACATGGCTACCAAGCTACTAAACTACAAATTATGAAAAACAACTCAAGAACCAAAGGTAAAAGCAATAAAACTGGCTACCGTACGCCATCATCTTTCAAGAGCCGACCAAATACTAATAAGGTCGTCAAACAGCAGATTGTACGTCGGACACATATGTAATAATCCTCCCCTGAATCCCCTCCTTTCAAAGGAGGGGTGAGGGGTGGATGATATATACTTCCAGATGTTCAATCTATTCAAAACATATCCTGATCTCGTCGTTAATCTGTCCCGACGAAGCGATGGCAATATGAAGCTGTTCGAAGCGAATCCAACTGGCGAGCACAATCGCGCTCGCTTTTTGGTTTCTCTGGGGTTGGACGGAGAGTCATGGGTACGCAGTGAAAATGTACATGGTAAGACGGTGACAGTTGTTGATGAGTCGGTCAAAGGAACATTTATCACAGGAGCCGATGGTCTGATAACAACTTCACGAGGATTATCACTGTTAGCAGCAGTAGCGGATTGTCTTCCATTATATTTCTACGATCCAAGATTGAATGGTATAGGTTTAGCTCATGCCGGCTGGCGCGGAGTCTATGCCAATATTGCCGCTGAAATGATCGATCAACTGGTGACACAGTTTAATTCTAAATCAACAGATATTCTGGTCGGTATCGGAGTAGGTATTGGTGCTTGTCATTTCACCGTTAAGCCGGAGGTGGCAGAGAAATTTGCCGGCTACGCGGCAGCCAATCAACAATTTGCGGAATATATTCAGCCTGATGCAGACGGCTTGATTCACGTTGATCTCAAGGGAATTGTGAAAGAACAATTAGTGGCCAAGGGAATTAGCGCTGAACATATTGAGATTAATCCTGATTGTACCTATTGTCAGCAGGAGAACTATTTTTCCCGTAGGCGAGACGCTCCAGTATTAGAAGCGATGATTTCGGTGATTAGTTTGAAAAAGTAACACCCGCTCACGATGAACGGGTGCAGTGCTTAGGTCGCTAATCCAAAAATCTCTTGGGTATTGATTAGCGACCACGACGAGGCTGTGCCAAGTCTCGAAGTCTAAGTTCGATGTGAGTTTTGTGTTTCTGCAAATGTTGCACAAACAGTGCCCGTCGGATTCTGCCTTTGCAGGTGCTGCACTCATAACAACAGATCGTGTGGTGCTTTGCTTGTGGCTTCGTATGGCAGTCACAATCACAATGGTCCGAAGTGTCGAGCTTCTTCATTCTTCCTCCCAAAGAACTGGTTAGGGTTTCTACTATGGTATCATATGATTATGACAGCCACCAAATTTCAAGCCATTGTAAAGAATTATTATCAGACTAACGGGCGTGATCTGCCGTGGCGTCATACTGCCAATCCTTACCGTATCGTGGTGTCAGAAATCATGCTGCAGCAGACGCAGGTTTCCCGTGTTCTGATCAAATATCCCGAGTGGCTGAAGAAATTTCCTACCTGGAAATCTCTGGCTTCTGCTTCAACGGCAGATGTCATCAAAAGCTGGCAAGGATTAGGGTACAACCGCCGCGCTTTAGCTCTGAAGAAAATAGCTGAAAAAGTAGTTAGTGAATATAAAGGTAAACTGCCAAAGGATCCTGAAATTTTAGAAACCTTTCCAGGGATTGGGCCTGCTACCGCCAGATCAATTTGCGCTTTTGCTTTTAATCTGCCGGTAGTCTTTATTGAAACGAATATCCGCAGAGTATATCTCTATCACTTTTTTGCTGGCAAGACGGGTATTACGGATTACGAATTACGCCCCACTATCGAAAAAACTTTAGATAAAAAAAATCCCCGTGAATGGTACTGGGCTTTGATGGACTATGGCTCATATCTGGCGAAGCAAGTGGAGAATCCGAATAGGAAAAGTAAACATTATTCCAAGCAAAGTAAGTTTGCAGGTTCTCGGCGACAGATGAGGGGAGAAATTCTTAAATTATTAAAATTTCAAACCTCCATTACTCTGCAACAAGTAGAAAAGTTATTTCCGGAGCGACGAGAGGAGGTAGAAGCGGTTTTCAGCCAGCTAGCCAAAGAGGGTTTTATTATCGTGCGTCGAGGGAGAGCAGTGCTACAATAACAGTATGAAGAAGAAAATCACCGTCAATGACAAGATGCAAAAACGTTATGTCTATTATCTGACCGAGCC
>CAZFBK010000001.1:31474-110886 GCA_964517065.1 uncultured Gammaproteobacteria bacterium | reverse complement strand
ATGCGGGGAGAATATTGATAGGCGGATATTACTATAGTGGGAGGAGAATGTCAATATTATTCAACTATCTCAGGGTGTAGATCTAGATATTGGTCTCTAATATAGACCCCTGCATATCTGGAAATACTTTCAAAAGATTCTTCATCATTTGGGTTATTATAGAGGTGGATCTTAATAGGTTTCATTAGATCCTCCTTGTTTCGTAGTAGTAACATTGATCTATAAGCAGCCAGCTCTACGTCATATTTTGTTTTTGGATGATCCATGTCAATACAATCAAAGAAAATTTCTTTGTTGGAATTAAATGTAGATATAAAACCTATTTTTTCCAAATATTCTTTTCCTTTTTCTGTCAATTTAAAGGGACTATAACTCTGCAGTTTTGTATGGTCGAAAACTAGATCAGAATTGATCATTGAGTCCGCCATGGCCTTAATATTATGTTTAATCTTTTCAACGGTCTTTTTTAGGTCATCTAAAATTTGGAGTTTTCTCCCAATAAATAGAAGAGCTACTATAATAGCTGGTATCCCCAGAATTGTTAACCAGTCTTTAATGGTAATGGCTAATTCCGTAATTTGTAGTGATTGAGTTGATGTAGCAAGCATATATTTTGTAGGATTTATGAGCTTACTCCATAGCTGTCTCTATGTCAAGATTATATCATTTTTTAGAGAAATTCGCATCCGATAATCATAAGTATAAGCAGGTAAAATTCTTAGGGGTTTTCAAAAAGCCTTGTGTTCAAGTTTTTTGGGCGCTTGTGGTTTGGCTTGAATGAAGACCCCCAAACCCTAACGCAAAAAAAATAAAAACCCTAAACATAGAGGTTTTGTATAATTGGAATTTTTCATAGAACCTGGCTTTGCCGATCCAATCTTCCCGATAGGGAATCAAGCGCGTCAATGATCCAAGGCTCGTCAAAATTCAACTGTACTCGACGTACTCTCGCGACTGATCTCTCTATGTGCGAGTTCATACGAACGTATGTTTAGGGTGACATTAGTTTAACATTTAGCATTTTGTTGTCAATCGTTTGCGAGTTCGATATCTAGCTTGTCTGTCCTGAGTCTGCTGAAGGGAAGAAATCGGGTTTATACTAAATGAAAGACTAGACTGCCGCGCCCTGCTGGGCTCGCAGAAACCAGATGGGGAGCGGGACTGCTTATTTAAGCTCGTCGATCTTGGCAGCAAGGATGAAGTCGTTTTCAGACAATCCTTTAACTGCGTGAGTATAGAGCTCGATATCGGCGCGACCCCAGGTGAAATGGATAGTGGGGTGGTGGCCTTCTGTTTCTGCTAGCTGACCGACTTTATTTATAAATTCTAATGTCTTCAAATAATCTTCTTGTTTGAAGGTTTTCCAGAGATGTCCATCAGGTTTGATTCCCCAGCCGGAAATTTGTTTGAGTAATTCTTGAGCCTGATCAGCGGGCATGGCCGGTCCGCCGACTTCGCAAACGACGCACTTTTTTTGGGTCAGGGGCATTTGGGAGAGATTCATATTTTTTACTTAATTTTTTAGACCTCCCCTGAATCCCCTCCTTAGCAAGGAGGGGTAACGCGGAAAAGTTTTACCTCCCCTTACTAAGGGGAGGAGAGGTGGGGTGGTACTACGCTGCAATTTTATCCGCTTCAGAGAAGTTAACCGACAACAAACGAGAAATACCATCATCGCCCATAGTGACTCCGTAGAGAATCTTGGCGTTATGCATGGTTGCACGGTTATGGGTGATAGCGATGAATTGAGTTTTGTCTGACAGCTCACTGATGATATCAGCGAAACGAATTGAGTTTGCTTCATCCAAGGCGGCGTCCACTTCATCCAGTAAGACAAAAGGAGAAGGATTATTGGCAATGATAGCAGAGATCAAAGCAATAGCAGTCAAAGCTTTCTCACCGCCGGAGAGCATATTGATACCGGATAATTTCTTGCCCGGAGGTGTGGCGATAATTTCAATACCGTAATCAAGCGATTCAAAAGTCAGTTTTTTCTTATCCTCCGGAGCAACAGTAGATTCCGTATGTTCCCCAACTTCCAACTCCAAACTTCCAACTTCCTCCTGTGGTTCATGCATCTCCAAAATCAACTTAGCATTACCACCGCTAAATAATTTCTTGAAATATTTACCAAAATAATTATTGATATGAACGAAGTTTTCGTTAAATTGTTTGGCAATCGTTTCGTCTAATTCTTTGATTAATTTTTTCAGCGAGCCCATGGCTTCATTGAGATCAGTTGTTTGATGTGTCAGGAACTCATGGCGCTCTTTGACTTCCTTGTATTCTGTCAGTGTGCTCTCATCGATACTACCGACGATAGCTAGCTGACGTTTCAGGTCTAAGATTTTACTACGCACTTCTTCAGCATTGAGAGTTTGTACTTTAGTGGCTTGGAAGCTGGGGAATTCTTCCGCTATTTCTCGAGACAAATCTTCGTTACGCGTTTCTAGCTTGGCCAGCTCCACATTATATTTATTAACTTCAGTGGAGATTAAATTATAATCGTATTGTAAACGGCTGTACTGTTTCTGCCACTCCAGAATTTTCGTCTTTTTACCTTCTTCTAATTGATTGAAAGAAGAAATTTGCGCGGTTAAAGTTTCAATTTCTTTAGCTAAGGTTAGTTGCTTGGTGCTGAGGTTAGCTAACTCTTTTTCATTCACGACCGAGCCAGAGCCTGTTTGTTCGATCTGTTCTTGTAGCTTATGGCTTTCCTGTTTGGTTTCTTGCAATTGTTGTTCAATAGTCTGTAACTCGTGTTTGAGTTGCTGGTCAGTCATACGAGCTTCTTGGAGCTCGCTGTTGAGTTTATCCTTATCAGCTGACAGAGATTGAAAAGAGGTGACAATTTCCTGCTGGGAGGTAGTGGGTTTATTGCGAATTTTGCCGATGAAAATATTGAGCTTGCTGGTAAAGCCTTGCCAGAGACGTTGCAGTTCTTGCCAGTTATCACCTTTGTGTACCAAGGTTTGTAATGATTGCATCTCGGTTTCTAGTTGAGCTGCCTCATCAATCAATTCCGCTAGATGTTGCTCTGGTGAGGCGTTCTTCGAGAGAGCTGTTTCAGCTTGCTTCCAGCTGCGACTAATTTCCTGCCAGCGTGTATCTAGTTGCTTTAGCTGTTTGGCGACGGTGTCAGCACGGTGTTTGGTCTCGTCAAGACTGATGGTCAGTTTCTGTTCTTTATTTTTCAAAACATCGAGACGCCCCTGCAGCCAGACAACATCTTGCTGGCCAGTTTTCATCAACTCCAAATCACGACTGCCTTCGAGGCGAGTTTTTTCGCGACTAAGAATATTGTATTCGTCTTGCAAGGAAGTTAGTTTTCTCTGCAGTAAATCAAATTCCTCTGAACGAGTCGGTCCTGTTGATTGTCCTTCCAATTGATGCTGAATACCGTCTAGTTCGGTTTTGATCTTTTGTAATTTAACTTCTTCGGTTGTCTTGTTCTTTTTCGTTTGTGTTAGCTCAGTAGAGAGATTCGCAGTCAGATAAGAATAATAATGTGTCTGCGCTTCGTGCAAATTGGTTTCTAGCTCTTCTTTGATTTCCAGACGCTTGACCTGACGTGCCAGAGAGCGTAAGCGGGGAGTGATTTCCTGCAAGACTTGATCAGCCTGCAATAAATTCTCATGCGTGGCCAATAATTTATTAACTGCTTGATCTTTTTTCATCTGATACTGCTTCACACCGGTAGCTTCATCGAAGAAATCTTTGCGTTCCTGTGCGGACAAGGTTAACAAATGATCAACCGTACCCTGACCAATGACGCTGTAGGATTTTTGTCCAATTCTAGACTTGGCCAGCAGGATCTGGATATCAGCCAGACGAACTTTAGTATTGTTTAACAAATATTCGCTTTCACCATCGCGATAGATTTTGCGACTGATGACAATTTTTTCATAATCAATAGGAGCTTGTTTGTCAGCATTATCAAGATACATATCTACTTGAGCGAAGCTGAGACGTGATTTCTTATCCGAGCCGGCGAAGATGACGTCGTCGGATTTTTTGCCACGCAGGAGTTTCACGCTTTGTTCTCCGAGAACCCAACGGACGGCGTCGGCAATATTGGATTTACCGGAACCATTGGGACCGACGATGGAGGTTAGTTCACGGTTAAAAACCAACTGAGTAGGGTTGGCGAAAGATTTGAAGCCTTGGATTTCGAGTTTTTCTAGATACATGTAGGTAGGTAGGCACGTAGGCATGTAGGCATGTAGGAGATGCCGGCTGTTTCCTAATTTCTAATTACTAATTTCTGTTCTTGAATTACCGCCATATAATAGCATTTTTTGGCTAATTCGCCTATAGAAAGAGTGGTTAATCATTGACAAAATTGCCTAAATATGATAATTTATTGTGTTAATAGTTCGTCGACAAACAAGCAGAACTAGCCAACTACGGCTTTGATCGGATAGACAATCTAAGTCTCATGCAGACTTTCTAACCACGGAGGTGTTGTAGTGAACATGCAGAATTTGTCTCTCAGTGAGCTCGGCGAAATTCGTCGGGCAGCTCAGCAGTTCAAACGCGAAGCTCGCTGGACGCCGCCGCGCTTCGCTACCGGCCATCGGATCGATCACGAGGATCCGGCAGCGAGTGCTTGCAATTGGAGCACACGTACCCGCATCGTCAAGTTGTCGTCGGGGCGGCAGATCTTCCTGATCTACCGTTATACGTTCAGCTGGATGCACGTCTTGTTCGACAACTTCTTGCGGCTCTTCTGTGGCAGGAAGTCGGCCAAGACGCTGACTGAAAGCCATTGGCACGTGGTGTTCGAGGACAAGTCCCGAATTGCGGTGTACAACATCGCTGTGAAGAGCGTGGTGGCGCTGAGGTATGTGCCGAACTACAATTTGTGGGACGTACTCCACAACAACTACGGCCAGTTGCGCTCGGATGATGTCTGGGTTGGTCTGCTAAGTCTCTGTATTCAGATCAACCGTATGCATGCTGGACATCGTACCTGGGGAGATATGATCGTCAATAATGTCATCTTGGAACGCATTCCTCGGCAACAGCAGGCTACGATCTGCGACACGGAGGTTTCCTACTGGGGTTCGGTTTCTTTCGTTGAGCAATGTGCTCGCGACTGGCGGGAGCTGATAATCAGTGTCGTCGGCTGTGATCGGCACTTTTTTCCGGACAAGGCTGAAGCCGCTCGTAAGCTGTTCAACATGATTGAAGATCGTCGTGTCAGAGTCGCAATTCAGAAGTGGGCTGCCACGGAGTTCCGCTGGGGCAAAGGTCACCTGACCTTCTGGCAGAAGGCGCTGTGGCCCGGTTACGGCGGGCAGCTCAGCACGAGTCTCGAAGACTACATTCTGGTCAGGGAAACTCTGGCTGACGCACCGATTGACTGCTAGATCACGCGTCGCTTGTACTCGGCCGGCTCTCTCTCACGAGGGGGAGTCGGTATTTTTTTTTTATAGTAATTATTTGGTTTGTGCTATAGTAATGGTATCTAACTAAATAATAATAGGATGAAAAATATAATTTTATCTATAGTAGCGCTCTTGATTCTGGGCATTGGAGGGTTTTTTGGTTATCAGTATTTTTCGAGCATGAAAGGCAGTCCATTTCCTGATAACGGTCCACTAATAACGCAGCCTGAAAAAACAACTCAATCGTTTGGATTACCGACACCTTATGATCCTGCCACTATTACCAGTCTTACCTATGATCCCAAAACGCCTGTGGTGGGTCGCTATGCCAAGCCAGGGGTCAGCCTGGTATCTATCATAGATGACTACGCTTATATTGTTGATGATCATAGTGGATTCCGTATTTTAGATATTAGTGATCCAAAACTGCCGACGCCAGTTGGCTATGTTAAGGTTGATTCAACGGTTGATTCTATCCTGTTGTTCGGCAATCGGGCATATGTTGGCATTGGTGGTCTCCCGTACAAGCCGGATTTCCGCATCTATGATATTAATGACCGAACTACACCAAAAGAAATAGGAAGATTTCAAGGTGATAAAAATTTTGGCTTGTTGACGGTTGGTCCAAGTTACGTTCATGGAAATACACTTTTTCTACTAGACACACCGATACTTCATGTCCTGGATATTTCTAATCCTGCATCCCCCACGGAGATTGCTCAATACACACATCCTGATCCTTCAACGAATATGCGGGAGATGGCTATGGTGGGAGAATATCTCTATATAGCTAGTGGAATGCCCGGAGTGCTCATCTTGGATGTTTCTAATCCCAGAAACCCCAACTATAAAGGCGCGTATGACACCAAAGGGTATCCTGAAGGTGTGGTGGCTCGTGGCAATAAATTGTATGTTGCAGATAAGGAAGGTCTAGGGTTAACGATTTTGGATGTCACCAAACAGGAAGTACCGAAAGTTTTGGCTACCGAATATACGGAAGACAGACCGTTTATCGGAATGGATGCTGGAGTTTTGGTTGGGGAAACTGCCTTTATGCGTTCCAGCGGTGGAGTCAGTAAATATGATATTAGCGGAGATAAGATTCAGGATCTCAAGCAGGGAGCTGGTTTCCCAGGCTATACGTGGGGCGTAGCAGTTCATAATGGATATACGTATTTAGCTAATGATCAGAACGGATTAATTGTTCTGAAACTTTAGTAATATATTCATTAGTAAAATGTTGTTTTGCTCCACTCTTTTATGAGGGAGAGCCGTTTTTTAAAGATTTAAAAAAGAATGAGCCGCGAGAGTAATCTCTCGCGGCTCTGAGTAGGGTTGTTGAATTGATTATCCGCGCGGTCCTGGGTTGTATCGAGGAACGGTCGTATGGTATCCACAGCACTGACAGACACCCAAACGATCATTGTCGACTTGATCCTCAATCCGACCGCATTTCTGGCATTGGTAACGTTGTACGATTTTGTATCGTCTCAACGGACGACCGCAGTGTCGCCAGAACAGAAAGACGGTGAGCAGTCCAAAGAACGTTGGGTTGGGAAGCTGTTGTTTTTCACCGATTCGCTTCATCACCGGATCGTGCTGGTAGCAATTACCATGAGCACAGATGCGTTCAGGGAACTTTCCCTGATCTACCACTGCAAGATTACCATGGTCCATGGCAACCTCCCTTCTGGCCACCCGTTTCTAGGTGCCATTGTTACCCGAGCAAAGGTAGTAAGTTTGTCAAAGTAGAGATAATTAATTGACACAGCATGTTCATAGTGCTTAAATGAATCGTTATATGTTATTTGTATTCTAACGAGGAGGTGGGTTTGCCGCATAGGTTGCAGGAGAGAAGACGTAAAGCCGTCACACAGCGAGCTGCGCGAGTGTTGCAGGCAATGGCGGAGCGAGCCAAAGCGCGAAGGAAGGAATTGGCGTCACAGCCGAAGCGTCACCGGTGGGGATTTTGTTTCCCGCGATGTCATGTTTGTCAGGTAGATGACCACGAATACAGCTCACTGGGGGTTATTGTCCAGCAGGGTTTGCTGGCTCATGGGCTGCTGGTCGCTGATGCTTCGCATGTGTCTGTCGGTTTTGCACGTATTCTCCTGAAACGAGTTATGGAACTCGAGATCAGGGCGGATTCACTGTATTCCAAGGCCGAGTTTCAAGGCAGAATATCCGCCTTTGAGATGTTGGTCTCAACTCCGGCAGTTTCGCGCGTGGATCTGACTGGACTGTGTCTTGATCTGGATTGGCTTCAGGGATGCACGCCTCTGACCACGGCTGACACAGTTCGCATCAGCCAGCTCACGCGACCACTTCAATGTTAGAGGAGGGAAAGAACAAAAAAAGGCGCTCGTCAGCACGACGGCGCCTTTTAGAATTTCTTTAATCGAATAATGTGTATTGCTCTGTTCGTATTATTGCTTTTTCTTTCTCAGGGGTAGAGTTTTTATAGACCTTATATTCTAGGGTGTTTTGATCAACCCATTTGAGATAATAGTCGCTCGATAGAGCACCGTAACCAGAATTAAAAGTTTCAGTTCCAGATAGAGTGATTGTCTTTATCAATGTATCTTGGCCGAGGTCAAATATATATAGTTTCTGATCCAAACCAGCAACTGGGTTTTCGAAGTAGGTATCACGGACAAAAGCTATCATATAGCCATTAGGGTTGATTTTTACACCGCCCCAGCCACTAAAGAGTGAGTTCAGGTTTTTGAGCTTTGTAAATTTTTTCTCGGTTAAACTGTAGGAGTATATTTGTCCAGCAGCGTTGTCTGATTCTGGAAGGGCAGACCTAAAGTAGAGCTGGTCGCCTTGAGTTGGTAGACTGAAAGCATCTAAATATACACCTGAAGCTTGCCGTAAGCTAGGAATAATCACTGTGTTGTCAGATCTGACAAGCTTGGTATCTGCTGAGCCTGGGGAAGGTTTAGAATTAACGAATTGTACGACGGAGTACGTGTAGGGTGGGGTAGCATATGTGAACCTAAAGGTTGAGGCAAGTCCCAATTTTTTAATATCCCGATTGGATGTGATGACGTAGAGCTTTCCGTCTTTCTCGACAGCAGTCATTTGCAGATTAAAACTGTTCAGATCAATCTGCTTAGCTGGGTAGCCATCTACCGTTAGATCAGTTTGAGTTGAGATATCGTTTTCGAACGCTTTGAGCCAACTGGTCAGTGTGCCATTCTCGACTTCTATACTATCAACAGCTTCTGTTTCTACTGGGTTGAACCAAACTTTATTTGGTGTAGAGGTATCGTCAACCTTCCAACCAACAGGATGCTGGATGGAGAAACCAAGAGAGGTGCTGGTGTAGGTTTCGGGGATAATTTTACCAGTGGCCGGTTTATTGTTTGGAATAACCTCATTCACGGTATTTGTTGGCTGCGGAGTTGGGGCAGTAGTTGGTATCAAGCCCTTAAACGGTGGCACGTGACTCCAAGCGAGACCGACTACGATCAGGATGCCACAGATCACGATGGTGGCTATAGTTTTTGTTGTCATGTCTTTTGAATTATTTATTGAATTTGAAGGTGGCGACGAATTGATCAAAAAGGTTTAGCATCCCTTGGGCTTGAGACCCGGTGGAGGTTTGCCCGATAATAGAAATTATTTTATCACCTTTCTTGAAATAATATTCCTTACGCGTGGAAGCTCCGCCTTCAATATAGGTTGGTTTTAGCTCTTTGGTGTACTGAGCGATTGCCGGCGTTGAGTCAATAGTAATATTCTGGAAATTAGTGATGATATCAGAAGCTATTAGTGAACCGCTGCCCTCTAGTTTCATATAGTCAACACGTTGCTGAATTTTCTCTTTAGAATATTCAGCATTTTTATGAAACCAGTCTGCCAAAGATAAGCCATTACTTTCATGAATACGGACATAGACGCTAATACCGCCATCTAAGTTATAGGCCTCTTCGATTGGTTGATAAAAGAGACTGGCAATAACGGACGGGTCTCCATTTTCGGTTGTGAGTTTCCAGGGATTTGGATAAGCAAATGAAAAGCCTACTTGGCTGTCAGTATAGTTTTTCCAATCATCAGGAATTTTTATGACGGGTTCATCAGTGAAGCGGAAGGTGGAGAGGATTTTTTCTCCAATCTGCAGGCCGTACAACGTTATTATATAAGTAAAACCATTCTGGGAGGTAATGTAAACATCCTTTATCTGTGTATGATTATCAGGTTGTCGATTCTGTAGGCGGCTATATTTATCGTATGCAATATTATCAATTGAGACAGTTGATTTGCTATATTTTGATGTATCTCTAGAGAAGACTTGTTGGATGTGATTAAGCACATAAAAATTACCATCATTGTCGCTAGTCGGGATGATATCAAGCGTAAAGATTAATTCGTTTTCTGGTGTGCCTACGACAAGATCAGGCGCATATTTGATCGCTTTCGGTGATGATAATGGTCCGATAAAATCGCCTCCTTCAGGACCAAGATAAACTAAGTCACTGGGAAATTTAAATTGTAAACTATATTGAGTTGTGTTATACGTTTTCCAATCACTCATATCATCAGTGAAGCGGAAGGTGGCAATTAGCTTATCTAGCTGAGCTATAAGTTTATCTTTTTCGACTGCTGGTGAACTGGCATACATCCAAAACCGAGGCGACTCGTTATCGATGCTAGAAATAATTAAACTATATTCATTCGGTTTATTATCTTTATTCGACTCCGAGTTTTGCCTTTGGGTTATTGCTAAGCCGCCATTTTTTTTGGCCACAGTTAGAAACATATCTGGAAAGAAAGGACCAAAACCGAGTGGATCTATTAGAAGAGAAAATTGAGTCTCGCCGTTAAGTGTAGACAATGCAAGGCTTTGAGTCGGCACACCTCCCTCATCTTTTTTTATTGAATCTGGTAGGTTGTCTTTTTTTTCAGTCCAATCTGCTGGATATTGGAAACTAAAGCCATAGTCAGTATTTGTATATGTCTGCCAATCAGCCTGTGGATCAATCGTCGTAACAACCGACTGGGGTTGTGAAGGAGTTATTTCCTTCTGACCCCAAAAGTACAACCACAGATTGGTCGTGACCAGTCCGGCGATGACGACCAGAGTCAGGTAGGGGAGGAAGGTGTTGCCATGTTGGAATTTTTTGTTGAGCATAGATTTATTTTATAAATTTGAAGGTGGAGAGGATTTGTTCTAGAGCAGGGTCACTAGGTTTTGAAATTAAATCCCAGCTAAATTTTATATAGTTTTTACCTAGAGGGATGTAGGTATTTATACTATTACCAAAACTTCCATTCTCTTGCCTTTGGCTTGACTCAATAGAATCGATCGTAATTTTTCTTTCATCTTGAATATTGTGCATCGTCTCACCGAGCTCCAGATCCACAACACGAGAGATAGTTATAATTGGCTGATCACTTTGCGCACCTCCAAAGCCAGCTCCAGAAGGTAAAACTTCTTTTTCGATTGATGGTGGTAGGATTTGGGTAAAATCTTTTTGTTCGTTGATCCACCAGCCAGTTGGGAGTTGTATTTGGTAGTGGAGCTTCTCATTTTTATAAATCTTCCAATCGCTCATATCATCAGTGAAGCGGAAGGTGGAAATCATTCGATCTAATATGGCTGTATCAATATTTTTTCGGACTGGTTCGAACAACATTAATGTCATCTCGATATAATAACCGTCTTGTTTGATATACAACGTATCCGCCCCCGGTCCCTCAGGTATGCCGGTATCACCGGTTCGCCAGGCTTTTGCTCCATCAACAGTTATGGTTTGCCAAGACTCTGTGTTTTGCGGACTCGGACATCCAAAATCGTTATTAGGTTCCTGCAGACACTTATTGTAATTGTTGTTAAATATCTGTTGTAGGGTTAGATCATTTGGGTTTTTTAATAGAGATAAGGTGACTAAATTTTCCCCAATTGGCTGACTACCTCCCTGCTCAGGATATGTTTTGGAACCTGATTGGAAAAAATTGACAACTCCGCCGTATTCTTGATTTGGAATTTCTTTGGCCACCCAGTTGGACGGGTATTTAATGTTGAACCCATATTGGCCGTTCGTATACGTCTGCCAACCAGCCAGCGGATCGGTTGTAGTAACAACCGACTGGGGTTGTGACGGAGTTATCTCTTTCTGATTCCAGAAGTACAGCCACAGATTGGTCGTGACCAGTCCGGCTATGACGACGAGGATGAGATAGGGTAGGAAGGTGTTGCCATGTTGGAATTTTTTGTTGAGCATAGGTTTATTTTAAAAATTTGAAGGTGGAGAGGATTTGATTCTTTAATGTAGACATTGTCTCAACGGATATTTTTCCATTTCCATATAAATCAGATATGGTAATTATCAATCCCTTTTCGGGTAAAATATATTCTGTGCCTGGAGGAGTTATTTCATAAGTCTTATAAGACCTTTTTATGGCTGTCTGGCCATGAAAATCAACGACCTTTGGTTCAGTATATTTAGGATAGCTTGAAGGATAATCGGGATCAGCATCAAGTTTGGTCTTATATTCTATGATAGCCTTGGCCAAGGCATCTTCAATAGTAGTTGGATTTGTTGTTTTAATGAACACTCCGCTGAAATCGTAACTGTATGGATCATTTTCCGAGAGATTAAGAAGAAAAGTCGGCGAATTAATTTGCTTCCAATTAGACGGATATTGAAAATTAAAACCATATTTTTCATTCGTATATGTTTGCCATCCGCTCATATCGTCAGTGAGGCGGAAGGTGGAAAGAATTTGCTGATGAAGTGGATCATTATCATCGTATTCAATATAGAAAGGCTTCAGCACGCCTTGTTTAAAGAAGATAACTTCGAAATAACTGCCCATAGGAGTGCCAAGTCTTAAATGAGTAACTTCAACACCTGCTAAGGTTTCTGTCTGTTTTTTCTCAACAAAATCGGCATCTTTGAGACCTACTCTATTGAATGTATTATATTCGGTGGCGTATTGAGTTGGGGTTATATCTTTTAAATAAATTCTCAATGCTTCACCTTCGCCCTCATGAACACCAGGTCGCTGTTCTATCGAGTCAATAGCAACCACACCAGAGCCGGTAAAGCAGCAGCCAGATATACCTCCTTTGAAGTTCTCTTGCTTCCAATCTTGAGGATATTGCAAACTGAAACCATAGTCACTGTTGGTATACAACTGCCAGTCTGTCAGGCGCTCAGTTATACTGAAGCTATCCAACATTTTTTGATCATTCGGACTAATGACAAACTTCACGCTTTCGGCCGTTGTTCCTTGTGGTACTAGCATGAAGCTAAGGTGGTAGATGTTATTGTTTCTGGCAATGACGAAATTGTCGACAGTGTCGCCAGCGAATTCTGAGACGCAGGTATAAAAAATCGCATCACGATTATTAAGTGTTACAACTTCTGACTTGCTACAACCTGAGGTATCTTTCTGCGTTTGTACTAGGTACTCTTCTGCACTGGTATTTTTTTTCATCCCAATAGTAAATAGTCCCGGAGCTGGTTCATAGGGCATCGTGCCTATAACTGTGTAGAAGATATTGTCTTTAAAATAGGATTCAATCGGTTGGTCAGCGGGATAATCAATCTGAAAACCTAAGCCACTGTCGGTGTAGGTTTTCCAGTTATCGCTTGTCGCGACAGTTGGTAGGGTAGTAGCAGTGTTATCTTTATGAGCTTTGAAGTAGAAATAGATGTCAGCGCTAAGCAGTCCAGCGATGAGGATTAAAATAATAAAAGGCACCAGCTGGTGACTTGATTGGGAGCTATTTAATTTTTTCATAGTTTATTTTTATTGAGCGGCTGAGGGACAGCGTCGCTGTCCCGTCGGGGTGGGTTTCAAACCCACCCTTACGACCGTGGATATCTACTGACTCCGTGGTAACTAACTTACCACCGTTTCTGCTTCAGTCCCTCAGCCGCAGCCGTAATCTGCGCTTCCTGCTTGGAGAAACCTTCGCCTTCAGCAATTAATTCTTTATCAATATAGAGACCAACGACAAACCGTTTGTGATGATCCGGTCCTGTCTCGGTCATGACTTTGTAGTGGGGAGTCGTGCCGTAGAGTTCTTGTGATTTTTCTTGGAATTTACTCTTGGGATCAATATATAAATGCTTTTTCAAGATATGATCGAGTTTAACCAGTACCGTATCGGTGATAAATTTCTCCGTCTTGGCTAATCCCTGATCCAGATAGATAGCTCCGATGAGAGCTTCCATAGCATTAGCAAGGATATATTTGCGCGCTTTGGCGTTATCATCTTTAGCTTCGCCACGGCTGAGATAGAGATAGGGATAGATACCGAGCTCTTCAGCCAGATCACCGAGCGTATTGGCGTTGACGAGGCTTGATCGCCAGTTGGTCAGCTCGCCTTCTGGGTTGGGATAGTTGAGAAAGAGAAATTCCGTCACGATTAATTCCAAGACAGCATCACCGAGGAATTCTAGGCGTTCATTATGATCAATGCCGAGATTTTTGTGCTCGTTCAAATACGACCGATGCGTCAGTGCGCTACGGAGGAGATCTTTATTTTTGAATTTAAGCCCGAGGCTGGTCTCAAGCTGATTGCTGTCCTTCATTGGGATTGTGTAATCGTTGTACGACTTGTTGAAATATAGCTCGAGTTTCTTCATAGCCGATAGCCTCGACAGCTTCTTCGGCTGAGAACCATTTGCCATCTTTAAGCTCGGCAACTTGGGGAATATGCAGCTCGGTATCCGTAGTTTCAAATAAATAGATGTGAACTAATTTGCGGAAGGCAGCCTGCTCTGGTTTGTGTACTTTTAATTGGATATCACCGAGATAATCAATCTCATCTAAATTAACCAAGCCTAATTCTTCGCGGATCTCGCGCGCTGCAGCCTGAGCCGGTCGCTCACCTTGATCAACGTGGCCTTTGGGGAAAGTCCATTTGCCATAGGCGTCCATGATCAGGACAAATTTGTATTCCGCGCCTTCACGGCGATAGACGATGCCACCGCTGGATTCTTCTTTGATGCCTTGGCTGACTAAGCTTTGTTTCTCTCCGCGCTTAACCATTTCTTTATAAATACTGCCCAGCACGCCATTAACAAATTTACCGGAAGAACCGCCACCATAGGTTTTAGCTAATTCGATAGCTTCATTGATGGCTACTTTCGGCGGGATAGTATTATCAAATTTTAGTTCATAGATGCCGATGCGCAACACATTGCGATCGACGAGGGTGATCTGATCGAGTGGCCACTCGGGCGCGAATTTGGCAATCAGTTTGTCTATAATAAGGTGGTTATCAATGACTTCTTCCAGTAGGCGGAGACTGAAGCCTTGATCTTCGAATTCTGGCGCGAACTCTTTGCGATTGTTTTCCAAAACTTCGGCAATTTCAACCTTGCCCTGGTAGAAATCCCATTCGAATAAACTTTGTAAGGTTAAGGTACGAGCTAAATGTCTGTTGGCCATAATTTAATACTGAAAGAACAAAATTACAAAGACAACGCCCTTATTTAGCGGCGTTGGTATTCTTTGTCGCACGCTTAGCCTGCGTGGAACGCTGAGCGTTCCGAGTAGTACGTTTGGTTGCACGGTGGAGCGTATTTACAACCTCAGTGCCACGGTAGTAGCCGCAGAAGCGACAAGCATAGTGCGGTTTTTTTGGCTTGCCACATTTCTGACAGCTCATAATAGCAGGCTTCGTCAGTGCGAAGTGGGCAGCGCGTCGGCGGCCCGAGGAGGTAGTACGTCTTTTTCCTGGTAGTCCCATAGGGGTAGTTAGTAGTTGGTAGTTAGTAGTTGGTAGGGGCGATCCTCTGGATTGCCCGAACACTGTAGGTGATATTTCAACCGCCTAAATGATGGGACAATCATATACAATAGTGCCTGATTAGTCAAGGAACGGTGCATAAAATGGGGATAAATCGGGTCTTTGCCGGCTATTGACAGGAACCTATGCCTATGCTAGTATAGTAAATCCCACATGGGACGTCCCTAACAATCTGCATCCACGACAAGCATGGGGACTTGTCTCTAGTTTTTTTCCGGCTCAGGCTGGAAAACTACTATGACAAGTTTTCTTGGGTGCAGTTTGTTGGGGATTTTTTATTTTCCTTCGGAAAATAAAAAATCAATAACGAATAACCAAGCACTAAATACTAAACAATATCAAATATAAAAGTTCAAATATCGAAACGCATACTGCGGTAGATGTTTGAATATTTGATATTAATGATTGATTATTGTTTGAAATTTGATCATTGAATATTGATTATTTTACAAACAAAAAACCGACCAGATACTGGGCGGTTTTTTGTTTGGGTGGTATTCTATTGAACGATAAGGTTTCCCTTCATCCCCATAGCGCGGTGTTTGCCGACACTGCAGTAATACTCAAAGGTGCCAGCTTTATCAGCCACGAAGGTTATGGTTTCTGATTTGCCTTCGCCGATTTGTTTGGTTCGGGCATTGAATTCATCGATCACCCAATCATGGAAACCTTCGGTGTTGGTGAATTTGATCACTACGGTATCACCTTTATTCACCTTGATTTCTTTCGTGTCGAAGCTGAAATTTAAACCTTTGACATTGAAAGTTTTGGTAGCTGGTTTGACAGGAGTAGTTGTCTTGGTAGTGCTGGTAGCTGTGGAGGTGCTGATAGTTGCATTGGTCATCATGAAGCTAGGGGAGATCATCATGCCGGCATCATCTTTGGCGGGGACGTCAGCACCAGGGAATTCGTAGGTACCGAGGATACCAGAGTCGATATGGAGCATAGCGTACATTGTTGGTGTAGCTTTGGCTGGATCGATGGTTACTTTGACATTAGTATTCTCGCCATTCATAACTGGCGTGTAGCCAATGACAGCACCAGGAGCACCATCGAGATCGGCATGGATCGTCATCCAACCCGGACCTTTGGAGACCACGCTGGCCACGGTTACGACATTATCAATGACATCTTGTCCGGTGACGGTGACGCTGGCGGGTTGGACTACAGGAGTTGGCTCTGGGGCTATTGGCTTTGGTGCCGGTGAACTAAAGAGGTTGCAGCCTCCAAGGAGGAGTACTCCGAAGATAGCCAGAGGGAGACGTGCGGATAGGGTTCGCATGATTGTGGATAGTTAATGATAGATAGCAGTAGTATAGAGCTTCTGAGGCTGATTGTAAACTACAGGCTGTAGTGTTGGTTAGAAGCTAGAAGTTTGGAGTTGGAAGCTAGCAGTTTGAAGAAGTCAGGGCAGGTTTCTTATTTTTGTTTTCACGTTATCTTTAAGACTGATGATAGAAAAAAGCAGTAGTTAACGCTTGGTTGAATAAATAGTTGTCTCGGGGTGGAAATACGACCAAGCAAACCAATACACCGGTGTGACGCGAATTGGTTCATTGGTTTTGGTATTGACTGCGGTCACTAGGCCGTCTGCTTGTCGTTGGATAGTAATAGTATCACTGCCGATACGATCGGTGATAGCTGTTGTTTTCAGACTTGTGACCGGATAGGCTTTGCTGGTACCTCCCAGCTCTAAGCCGTAGACTAAGGTTTTATTTGGTAGAGTTTTATTGGTTGATGTTGCCTGCAAGAGTAGCTTATCAGTGTCGAGATAGGTGTCATAAGGAGTTTTGGCGTATGATCCTTTGTAGCCTGTAATTTTACTTAACACCTCGGTGTCAGGATGCGCTTCTTTCCATAGTTTCCATGTAGTCAGGCTGACCGGCAGAGGAGTGAGTGTCTCGTTGGCTTGCGCAGCTGCACCGAGTATAGCCTGACCAGTCAGCTGTTCCCAGAGATTTCCCTGCAAGCGATCATAGAGTATGATGCCGCTTTCGCGCACCAGACCGGAGACACCGAATTGAGTATTAATGCTATTTACAAGTGGTTTATAGGCTGACGCGCTACCCGTCAGAGGACTATAGGTGACGATGATGGGTTGATTTTTGATCTGATCATTGATGACCAGATGCCAGGCGATGATTCTCTCCGGATAGGCACGCACGACACCATTATAAGATAGGCCAAAAACACGGTCATCATCATTGAGCCAAGTACTGACTGAGGTGGCTGTTTCGAACTGCGGATGATCAAGTGAAGCGATACAATCCTGACCTTGGCAGGCAGGGATGAGTTCGCTTGGCAATATTTTTGCACCATCAGTCTGGTCGGTTATTGTTACCCTGTTGACCTGATAGTTGGGAATAGGGGGTGGTAGACTATTGGCGTATTTTTTCACTTCCCAGGCAATAGCCAGCAGGATCAGTGCGACAAATAAGCTGACAATGAGGATGATGGTGCGTTTGGCGTGGGAGGTTTCCATGGGAGTAGTATAAAGTTGAAAGTCTTAAGTGTAAAGTACCAGAAAAGTATTAGGTAGGACGTATGAGGTATGAAGAATACCTTGCTCATCGTAGACCAACGGATATAGATAGAAGCTTGCATTTTCAGCGCTGATAAAAAACGGAGCCCCCGACCAGTGGTGGTCGGGGGCAGTGTGGAGATGGCAGCGCGACGAGCTACGGTTGATAGCTCTGCAGCGTTGCCGTCATGAACGCCTGAAATCTCTCTGCGACCGTAGCAACATCTTGGCGCCTTACCTTCAAGTTGGCGGGAATATCGGCGACAGTTGCCAGAAGTAAGGTGTGTACCCGGGTAAGGTACAGCATAGCCAGATGATGTTGGGGGTTGATTTTTTTAGTGGCGCTAAAATATGGCTCATATATACCTAGCCACGGTAAGGCTAAGTTCTCTTTCATAAGCGGGTACGCTTTGAATGCGATGCTCCAGTCATCGCCCTCAAACCACTGTCTTGTCTTCACAGCAACTTGTCTGGTGGTTTCTAGATGAAGATCTTCTCCTCCCTGAGCCATGAAGGGGCTGAGAGAACTGTAGCGGACCTGAATAAAGGTGCGCTGCGGAGATACCGTGACGATGCGAACGGCTGCCCTGACGTTATCAAACGGAGAATCTCCCGACTGGTTGAGACAGAAGCGTATTAGAGCCTGTTTTTCAATGATACTGCGGTCAATAGCCACCGCTTTATCGGACATGGCGCTCTCCTTATTGGTTGTAGGTGAGTTTGTGTCGCACCGAACGAACGAAAACAGCCTTATACTAGGTTAGTATCAGACTGTTGTCAAACTGTTGTGATTAAGTTAGCTAGGGGTTAATTAAACGAATTTACAACCGGCGGTGTGCCATCTGGAGTCCGATGGTTATCGTGTCATTTTGAGACTAATCGAGATAATCATGAGCCCAATCATGATGAGCCAGATCGTCACCTGAAGCCAAAGGGGCATTTTGCGATAGTCAATTGCCAGTTGTTCTTTTTCGTCACCACGATTTTCTAGAGCTATTTTACCGGGTTGCCAGCGAACTTTGAAGGCCTTATAGGAAATAACCTTAAGCAACACTACTCCAATAATTAGCAGAGGCACAAATATGATCAAATAACCGCTACTAGAATTGTCTAGTGAAGCATTTTGAAGTCGATACTTATAATCAGGCAAGGTAATAATGAAGAGAGCAATCGTAGGTAAGGCAATGATAACTCCCAATAAATTTCTTATTACGTCAAATTTACGTTGCTGATCGATAGACTCATTCTTGGCAGTTGCGAATTGTTGATCAGCTACGGGATCGGCGGGTTGGGTTTTGAGAAATTTTCTTTGAGTATAATCCCAAGTTTGATTTGATAATGATTTATAGAAGAACGCTGACTGCATTATTTTGCTCAAGAAGATAAATTTAATCGAGATCATGATGACGATCAATAGACCAGCTAATACCAAAGCTACTGTTCGAGGTATGGATTCACCAATAGTAAGAATGATGATAGAAATGAAAATGGATAGACTGAAACCAAATATTATTTTACTCCAGACAATCATAGATTAACTTCGTAGCAGGGTTAATTGAGAGAATTAATAATCACGCCGCCATCAGGTCCTGCTGGTGTGGTGGTGGCACTGAGATGATCGACACCGATGAGACAGACTTCTTGCCAGGGCACATAGTGGCTCTTGAAGGTGGTGGCATCGACGTTGCCATCGGCGTATTTGATGGTGTAGTCGAATTTGGCATCAGCGCCGCTGTGGGCTACCTCGGTGCATTTTTTGGTACCGACCGGCAGATCCAACGTTTCGATCAGTTTGCCAGGTCCTGGTGATACGATGTTGTAGATTTCCGGCTCTGTTTGGGTGATACTGCGTCCATCCGGAGTACCCCAAACATCGAAATATAATTTACTGTGCTCGTCATCTACTCGGGTTTGGATCAGGATGTAGTGGCCGGTGTCGTTTTTGAATTTATAATCAGGAGCGGGATCATAGATGGTAGCATCAGTACCAGCCGGTTCATAATACCGTACTCGATAGGAGTGATTGCGCCGTTCAGTCACCGGCAGACCAGCGGCCATGGTAGCGCGGAAGGTAGTAGTCCCGATCTGGCATAAGCCTCCTCCATACTCTGGCGTTGTCTTGTCACCTTTGATCACTAGTTCCTGAAGATAGCCCGTAGTACCATCAATGGTGCCGAGAGTTTTTAATAAAGAAAATTCTTCCCCCGGTGCTACCAGAGATCCGTTGACTGCGGCTGCTCCCACTTGGATATTGTGTCTACGATTCTTCGGA
Source organism: uncultured Gammaproteobacteria bacterium (assembly GCA_964517065.1). Classification (GTDB taxonomy): domain Bacteria; phylum Patescibacteriota; class Patescibacteriia; order UBA1558; family 2-01-FULL-52-15; genus CAYYYA01. The sequence continues at coordinate 90,928 of CAZFBK010000001.1, read as the reverse complement.
CTTCCGGAGAAATCAGACGTACCTGTGCCGAGGAGTGTAGTGATCCCTAAATCATTGGCTTGCGAAACAGTGTTTTGCGCCTTTTCTGTCTTGATTGGCAACGTTACGTCCTGATGGAAGGGGAGATTCTGTGTGAGGTTTTTTTGCAGTTGATCAGTATCAATACTGATGCCATCTTGGTTAGCCTGAAATTCTGTGACTTTACCATTATTAATGGCGAATTTGGCGTTTTGAGCTGGCTTCTCCACTTCCGTACGGATTGCTCCGAGCCACTCATCCATATTAGCTAAACTGGTAGTGAGATACGGTTGTCCGTGATCATCCGGCAGGAAGGTCAACCAACGTCGGAGTACTGTCGGGGTGATCAGGTAGCGACTTTTGTCATTCGTTAGAGCGTATTCAGAAAAGTTTAGGGCAGTAGTGACTTGCGGTAACAGGGGCAACAGCTTCGCTCGAGTCATGGAAGGTTGTTCAATTTTTTTCTCTAGACGAATCTCACGCGTATCAAGTTGGCCAATCTGATCGGCTGTTTGTTTCAAAGCTTGATCGAAACTAAAGGTGACTCCGGTAGCTTCACTGGTGATAGTCGGTTGACCTTGATCGAAGACAAGAGTTGCTTCTTTTTTCTCCGTCACGGTACCGCTGAAGCTGTCGCGCAAAGCGGACATGAATTCTCCTTGATTCCAATCATAGGGCACGTCAAAGGAACGTCCGGTGATCAAACCAAAGGCATCGCGAATAGTCACAAGAGGATTAGAGCTTTTGCCCACAGCCCAAGCCTGATCTAGTGCCTGCTGGGTATGCCAGCTAACAAGCTGATGCGAGACATCAGGATCACCTGGTGCTACGGTAGTTGGGTAGATTTTGATAGTTTTGACGTCACTGGTATAGACGAAGCCGTGATTATTGACGCTATCAATTTTTTGCTGGAGTTGTTCTGATCCGAGGCGATATTCCAAACCGCCTAGTTTGACGTTGGCGACATGGATACTAGGCCAGAAGCGATCACGATAGGTTAACTGCAACAGCCAGGCGGTGATCAGGAGAAGTAAGCAGAGTAAAACAACACTGGCTACCGCGATGAGCAGCCACGACCAGAGTTTGTGATTTTTCAGTGGCAACCTATTCGTTAATGAGTTCATTGAGTACGTCTTTGGCTAATTGTTCGGAGACATTGATGGGCTGACGGTCAGCACAAAGGAAGACAGTGTCGCCAGATTGTAAACCTTCAGCTAGATCAGCATTGATGATTACTTTTTGATTCAGCTCAGTCACTAAGATAGTTTCTTTGCTGTTGGAACTGGCATCTACGGTTAATTTAATATTGCGGATAAGCATAGGATTAATCCTCACTTCTAACGTTAATTGTTATATCGCGCCCCGTGCCTACTTTTGGTAGGGTGACGGTTAAGATACCGTTTTTCAAAGTAGCTTCAACCTTCTCCGGATCTATCTCTACCGGTAGTATCACTGAACGACTGACATTACCCCAATAGCATTCACGGAAAAAGAAATCATCTTCATGAGTCTCTGTCTGCTCGCGACGTCGTCCTCGGATAGTGACCATGTCGTTATTGATATTAACATCAATATCATCTGTCTCTACGCCGGGCATAGGAGACATGATGTAGATATTGTAATGATCCTGATAGACATCAATAGGGAGCTTATCATCTTCGGTCACCCAATCTTGTTCATCTCCGTCGTCTGAATCATCTGATACGGGTAAGTCTGTATTGGCCTCTATTATCTCCTCTCGAGGAGTGACTTCTTCTACGATAATTTCCTCGTCGGATTCGTCTTCAGCCGGTACTGCTTCGCGTTTCTTGCGGTCAGTCTCGGCCTCGATCTCGTCTAGGTTATAGAAAAAATCGCGCTCCTCACCAGAAGCAGTGGTCATCTCAGGCAACGTTTCTTTGGCTATTTTTTTATCTTTTTTCTTTTTGAACATGGCTCTATTATAGAGTAAATCACTATGGACTGCAACAAAAAAACAGCCTATATGGCTTTTTTATATTGTCACCTTTCGCTAAAGCTTCAGGTGACTACCCTGCTTGAAGCTCCGCTTCATCGTGTGGCTACAAGCCACCCGAAGCTCGCTCTGCGAGCGCAGGGTGGTGACCCCAGGGGGAATTGAACCCCCATTGCCAGGATGAAAACCTGGTGTCCTAACCATTAGACGATAGGGCCTTAGCGGCGATTATGATGATTTTTCGCTAATAAACTGCTCGTTAGCCGGTGAAAATCCCAGCTAGCATAAAATAAAACTGACTAATAGTCAATGTTGTCAGATGAAACAAGAGCCTTCCTTATTGTTGACAGTCATCATCGCTTATCATACGCTCAGCTTGAAACGCCAAGAGTCAGCTCATGGCAGTCAGTTCGTTGTATCAACCGGAGGTGTAGCGATGATACCCCAAGATGGCGAGGTCCAACGTAGGAAGGTGTTTTTGCAGATAGGTGCATCAGGATCTGCGCCGGCAGCTGTCCATCAGGAGTCTGTCATGCAGCCAAACCTGACTTCGGCTCAGGTTCTCTTTCTGATACTCGAAGTGGTAGAGAAGGAATACTCGCTGTCAACCGGTAGGTTTGTTTCCACGGCCCATCTGTGGTGCGCTTTGAGACTACAAAAGGGTCTGGTTCAGTCGTTCTTTCCGTCTGACTATTTTCTCACCGTTATACCAACTCAGCTCTTCTTGAGCGATTTGGAATTTTTGATCGCTCAGGGCATAATCGTACAAAGACCGGATAACGGATTGATGATACGCAAGTCCGGCTCGGCTGCGTATCGGAGTCAGTTTGGCGCTTTGCCTCTAACCTTCAACTACGTGGTGCCTCAGCTGATTCGCCGGATGAAAAGATCCTATTCACCGACGCCAGTGCATCATGTGGGCATTGAACGCGTCGATGTCACCAAGCTGAAGTGATGCAGCCTCACCTGCTACGCGTGTCACACGGTCCTCGTCCATCTCGGTGGAGCGGGGACCTTTTTTATAATGAATATTTTCTCATGGCCTGTCTGCGTCTGACGTGATCGGGTATCATTTCTCTGACTAAGTTCCAGAATTTCCTGCCGTGGTTCATTTCCTGTAAATGACAGAGCTCGTGCACGATCAGATAGTCCTGCAGCTCCGACGGCAGATAGACAATTTTATAATTGAAATTAAGATTTTTCAATCGTGAGCAGCTGCCCCAGCGGGTGGTGGCATTTTTGATTGAGATGCTTTTCCAATGCAGGCCATAATGCTGATTGAAAAAGTGTAAGCGTTCTCGTACCAGAGAGAGTGCCTGATGTTTATTTTGCAGATAGTCAGCGCGTCCGCTCGGCAGGCTGATTCGTTCCGGTCGCGTGCGCAAAAGATGTTTGATAATCCAGTTTCTGTGCTGAGCTACTAAGGTCTCGGCCAATGACAGTGGCGCCCGTAACGGCAGTGTTACGGTTAATTTCTTATCAGCCGTTATCGTCAGTCGAGCGTGACGCGCTCGGCTGCTTCGTTTGATTTGATAGGGGATTATTTCAGACATAGGGATATTCTAGCACAGCTTGACTCGGAGCGATTATTTGGGTATAGTGCAGGGTCTTACGAAGTTCATTTTGCGTTTACTATTCCCTTTTGGGAGAGCGTCCAATAATCTGGAGGTCTGAGTCTGATGAAGAACGACGATGCGGCAGGTAAGGCGTCACAGCCGACTGTTTTAGTGGATCGGGATATGTTCGTTTTGCAGCTCGTGATTGCCTGCGAGCAGGAGGGTAGAAATCCGACAAGTGCTCAGATTGCTCAGATTCTGTCGCATCAGTCGCCGCCGCTCCAAATGAATCAAGCACGGGTTATGAGTGCTGTCACTAGTCTGCGGCAACCTGCGGTGGGGCATCTTGAATGGCGGCATGATCTGCCACTGACGTCGACCGAGATGGGGCAGCTGGCGGCCAAAGATGTTCCACTCGTCGCAGGGTTTGAGGAGTTAGTCAAACAACTATTGGCTTGTATCAAGGCCTCTAGGCGACTGACAAGACCGCAGGTTCGGAGGAGGACCTCTACATCAGGAGAGACAGCGTGACCAATCCCGTGAAAGACCGCCAGCAAAAGTTGTTGGCGGTCATCCAAACACTGACACCACGACGTCCGGTTTTTATCGGTGAAGTGGTGGCTTATCTGGTCAATTCCCGCTCACAACATGAGGGACTTGATCAAGTCTACATCACGACCGACGGCCAAGATGATATACTGTCTGGTCTGATGCAGGTTGATCTGGATGAGCTCAAGGTGGGCGGGTTCATCGAAGTTTTCGACGGCACCGTTCAGTGCAATCGGCGCAATGCGACGTGCTGAGCGTTCACTAGTCCACAAGTCCTCCGCCAGCATCACGGCGGGGGACTTCTTTTTTAAAAACTGTTATTATTCTCTGATGAAGATATTTGCTATCGAGACATCCTGTGATGAAACATCTTTTGCTTTATTGAATGTCACTAAGGTTGGTTTTGATTTGCAGCAACATATCATCGCCTCACAGGCTACGACTCATTCGAAATACGGTGGAGTAGTGCCAGAAATGGCAGCGCGTATGCATTTAGAAGTTCTATTGCCATTGTTAGACAAAAGTATCGGACTGAAAGCTATCAAGCAGGCGGATCTTTTCGCCGTCACGGCCGGACCCGGTTTGATCACGTCGCTGATGGTCGGTACTGAGACAGCCAAAGCTTTAGCCTTAGCATTGAACAAACCACTACAGCCGATCAATCATATGGAAGCGCATATCTATGCCAACTGGCTGACCTATCTGGAGCTATTCAAAGAGGATAAGAAGATATTTCCGTCGTTAGCCTTAGTTGTTTCTGGCGGACACACAGAATTAGTTTTGATGAAGGGTCATGGGCAGTATCAATTGATAGGGCAGACACTGGATGATGCGGCTGGTGAAGCTTTCGACAAGGTGGCGAAGATCCTGAATCTTGGATATCCGGGTGGACCGATTGTTTCCAAACGGGCATTGGACGGTGATCCGACGGCGATTGATTTCCCACGGCCGATGTTGAATAAGAATAATTTTGATTTTAGTTTCGCGGGGCTGAAGACAGCGGTTCTGTATTATGTGCAGAAGCAGGTGAAAAACGGCGGGGCAATTCATGAATTGCCCGTGCCGGAGATTAATAATATTTGTGCCTCATTTCAAGCAGCTGTCTGTGATGTCTTGGTAAAAAAAGCAGAAAAAGCAGCGTTGAAGTATCAGGTAAAATCATTGATGGTTGTTGGTGGTGTTAGTGCCAATAAGGAATTAGGAAATAGGATGCGCGCGCTCGGGGCAATTCATGAATTGCCCGTTCTGATTCCGCGATTAGAATTCACCGGTGATAACGCTGCAATGATCGCTGCTGCGGCTTATTACCATCGTCAGGATAAAGGTCAGAAAACTAATTGGAAGACGTTGCGATTTAATCCACAAATGCGTTTGGGCAATTCATGAACTGCATTTTGTAGGGATAGGCCGCCCCGCTGCGCCTAAGCTTTAGCGAGGCGAGGACCTGTCCCTACGGGAACAATATGAATAAATTTATTTCACCATCAGAAAAAGCCACGATCGCCTGGGCCAAGAAATTCGCTATCACCTTGAAAGGTGGGGAGGTTATTTCTTTGGAAGGTAATCTTGGTGCTGGCAAGACGGTGATCAGCAAAGCGATCGCCAAAGGTTTAGGCGTGACAGAAGTGGTCAACAGTCCGACGTTCGTTTTGATGAAGGTGTACCCAGTTCGTCGTAGGGGTAAGATCCAAAATCTGGTGCATGTCGATGCTTACCGTCTGGCTGGACATGCAGAATTATTAAATATTGGTCTGGGAGATTATCTAGGACAGCCTGATACCGTGGTGCTCATCGAGTGGGGTGATACCGTGAAGGAGATTTTGCCGCATGGGGTGATCCGTATTCAAGTGGAACAACGCAGTGAGACGGAGCGGGCAATTTTGCTCAATTGAAAAATCAAAAATAAGAGAGACATGCTATACTATTAGGGAGATTCATGAATCGCCCGAACTTTTTTTCATGCAGATTATCAAACTAAATTCTAATAACCGCCCGCAGGTATTGGCTATGGCACAGGAAGTGATCGAGCGTGGTGGTACGGTAGTCTACCCGACAGAGACTTCTTACGCGCTTGGTGGTGACTTTTTTTCTGACAAAGCCTACAAAAGAATTTTGGCGATCAAATCTCGCCCCAAAGACAAGTCTTTCCCAGTTATCGTTGGTACAGAACATCAAGCGCGTGTCTTGGTGAGGTTTACGCCGGTAGCCGATCGGTTGGCTCAGAAGTTTTGGCCCGGTCCATTGACTTTGGTCTTACCCCTGCAATTTTTGACGATTAATTGTTTTTTTAGTTCAGATTCTTTGGCATTGCGTATTTCTTCACATCCACTGGCTCATGATTTGTCTCGTATTGTGGCACGGCCATTGATCTCTACTTCTGCAAATATTGCCGGCCAACCAGCCGTTTATAGCGTTAAAGATATGATCGCACAGCTGTCCAATAGATCATCCGTACCCGATCTGATCATCGATGCCGGTGAATTAATAAAACAGCCGGCGAGCACCATTGTCAGGATTAGCGATAGTGGTTTAGAGATCCTGCGCGCAGGTAGCATTATCATCCCGAAATCATACTATGCATCGTAGAATCCGTTATCTCGGCACCTTTCTACCACACCAAATGCGCCGAGAGGTGAAAGAACTCTACCTCTCTACTATTTTGATGAACCTTGGTTTGGCCATGGTGCAGATGTTTGAACCGATCTACCTTTATAGTATTGGCTATGATTTACAGTGGATTTTATTATTCTATGGCATTGTCTACGCTTTGTATCTCTTGTTGATTCCATTGGGTGCGAAGTTTACTGCTCGCTATGGTAATGAAAAGAGCATTGTTATAAGTACGGTGTTCATGGTAGCGCTCTACCTATCTTTATTTGCTATACCTGTCTATGCGCCACTTTTTTATGTAGCTGCGTTACTTTATGCCCTACAAAAAATGTTTTATTGGCCCGCTTTTCATGCTGATTTTGCTCAGAACATAAAAGAGATAGAGAACGCTCGGGAGATCAGCACGCTGACGGTAGCAACCTCGTTATTATTCATTCTTGGGCCTGTCGCGGCTGGCGTACTGATTTTATTGGGCGGCTATCCTCTAATGTTCCTCGTTGTTTCCATCATCTTTTTATTATCAAATATTCCCTTACTCAGCTCACCCGAAAAATTCCAGCCAACGAGCTTTTCCTACCGTCATTCATTTATAGAGCTATTTTCTGTGGCTAATCGTCGACAGCTGTTTGCCTACATGGGATTTGCCGAAGAGTTTGTAGCTCTAGTTCTGTGGCCGATTTTTATCTCTATAATGATCGTTAATGAATTTGATGTCGGTGTAGTCATCGGAGCTACCGTTTTGGTCTCTGTCGCCGTGACAATGATAGCAGGTAGGTGGTCAGATCATCATCATCGCCATCCAGTTTTGCGACTTGGTACCGTCATCTATGCTTTTAGTTGGTTTATCAAGCTGATCGTGCGAACGGTTACAGGAGTATTTCTGGCTGGCTCACTGTCGTGGCTGGCTAAAAATATTATCTCTGTCACCCTGACCTCCATTACTTATAGTCGAGCCAAGCGCACAAGTATTTTAGAAAGTATTGTAAAGTTTGAATCTGGTCTGGTAGTTGGTAAGTTGCTCATCATCATGCTTTTGTCGGTTATCTTTATGTTTGTGACTGATGTTCAGTCGGCTTTTGCTATTAGCTTCATTGTTGCGGGGCTAGCTTCCTTCCTTTATTTATTGTTATGAGCTTATTAGAAGAAACACAGCTATTAGCCAAGCGTTATCGACTACGGCCAGATACTGATCGCGGTCAGAATTTTTTGATTGACGAGACAGTAGTGGCGGATAGTTTGCGTGTCGGTGGGATTAAGCCTGAAGATACTGTTTTAGAAATAGGCAGTGGTCTGGGTACGCTGACGACTGCTCTGGCGCGTCGAGTAGCGCGGGTCGTGGGAATTGAGTCGGACCGCAGACTTTTTCCTTTGTTAGATTCGTTAACGGAAGAGTACGAAAATCTGACAGTGATTAAAAATGATTTTCTCAAGCTTGAACCGGCAGAGCTGTATCAGGCTTTGGCTCTGAGGCAGAATCAGAGCTATAAAGTTGTCGCCAATATCCCGTATTACATCACAGGCAAGATTATTAGTCAGTTATTTTCATTTGAACAGCTGCCTACAACTATTGTCTTATTGGTACAAAAAGAAGTAGCCGAGAAAATAGTCGCCAAAGCCGGTGATCACAGCAAGCAGTCTCTGGGAGTACAGTTCTACGGACAGGCGAAGGTCGCTCGTATCGTCTCACGCAAGGCTTTCTGGCCTGCACCAGCTGTTGATTCTGCTTTGTTGGTCATCGAGCAGCTTCATCATTGGAACTATCAAGCGCCCGAGGAAGAAGTCTGGCAGCTGATCCGTATTGGCTTCAGCTCACGGCGCAAAACTCTCGTAAATAATCTCTCAGCTGGGTTGAAATTAGCCAAGCCCGAGGTGGAGGAGTGGCTATTAGCTTGTAAACTTTCGGTGAAGATAAGGGCGCAGGATTTAGAGTTATCTGATTGGATAACTCTGAGTGTAAACAAGAAACTCTAAGTTCAAAATCCTAAGTTCCCCGCCCGACTCGCTGCGCTTCGCAGGCGGGCGGGTAAACAAGTTCAAATATAGAAATTCAAAACTATGGCCCAGTCCTGGTTATTGCGAAACTCGTACTCGATTGAAGCAATCTCTAATAACCTCCTTATAAAAACTACTCAATATATAGACTAGACTGCTTCGCCCAGTGCGGCTCGCAGAAACCAAGTGGGTGCTAACTTAGTATTACGAATTACGTATTACGCCCATGTAGTGAAATATTTGGCAGTGGCGACGGAAACATGCTATAATATAAAAGATTTTTTAACCCCGCACCACCTTTCTACTGCCGACTGTTATGTAGAGATATTATTTTAAGTAAAGCTCCAATCGTTTTCGCTAATATATTGAAAGTGCTGAGCGAAAGTGGTGCGGGGTAAACACACTTTTGGTTTCCATGTCGCCAACAAATCAAGTAGAGGCAGAATTAATTCCTGAGGAAGTCACACCCCAGACTGAGGAAGGTGGTTCTTCATATCTTCAGATCAGAGGACGCGCTCCGATGGATCGAGGCACCAAAATTATTATTTTCCTGATCAGTCTTTGCGGATTCAGCTCACTGGTACTGGCAGGCTGGCTGATTACCAACGGTATTACTAGCCCTTTCAAAGTTGACATCAAGCAAATCGCCGCCACGGCCAGCTCCACTGATCCAGCGATCACCGATGCTTTGAAGCAGAAGGACACTGACGGCGATAGCTTAAGTGATTATGATGAAGTCTATACCTATAACACCAGTCCGTATCTCAAAGACACTGATGGCGACGGTATTCCCGATGGCTCAGAGATCAAAAAAGGCACAGATCCTAACTGTAAGACCGGAGAGACTTGTCGTACGATTCGTCTCATCAATCCTGATACTAAACTATCGGATTTATTACCCGAATTCAGCCCCGCCAATCAAAGTCTGAAAGACGCAACGTTGAAAGAGTTCCGCGGTATTTTACTCCAGAGCGGTATGGATCAGGCGACCTTGGATGATTTGAGCGATGATACGCTTTTGGTCTATATGGACGCTATCGTGCGAGCAGCTGATCTACAGTCAGAGCCTATTGATGTCGATAGTTTGAGTGAGGCTGACATGCGGACATTTCTGGTACAAGCAGGTCTGAAAGAAAGTGAAGTGAACCGCTTGCCTCCGAGTGATCTGAAAGATTTAATTAAGAGTTTACAGTAGGTTGTGAAATTATTTTCTAAGTTTACTAGCCTAGTATTCATTCTCAGTTTTTTTCTAGTTGGCTTAAGTTACTCGCCGGCCTTAGCTCAGGTGGGACTTCCACCTCCCTTAGATTCTGGCACGAATCTATCCGGAGCTCTTGGAGCATTGGGCGCTTCGGCTCCTGGCGGTATACCGACTCAAGACCGGATGCAAGTTCTGTTTGATAAAATTTCTGCAATTTTTGAGCGTAATTATAAAATCATTGGCCAGAGTCTGTTTCAGACTACCTTGCAAACGTATCTAAATAATCTAGCTTATAACACTGCCACCTTCATTGCTCAGGGAGGGGTGGGTCTGAAGCCTTTGGTCAGAACCAAAGAATTTGCGCGCGTTCTGAACGATTCACGGGATGCTGCTTACGGTGATTTCATTGGTAATTTGTCAGAAGATTTTTTCAAAGGATCAGGTTTGAACCTCTGCGCTCCGTCACTTGATACTCAGGTGAATATCACCTTAGGAGTGATCTCTGACATTGGCGGTCAGGCACCGAAACCGCCAAAATGTGAACTGAATCAGATTAAAGAAAATTGGAAAAAATTTGGTCAGTCACTTGATTCAGGACAATGGCTAGCACAGGCTATGGTTGGTTTGTCGACCAATCAGCGAACAGGTCTGCTCGGTATGCTGGTGGATCCGAACCAAAATGATCTGGGGATTTTTTTGCAGTTGACCGGTGAGGCTGACCGACGAGCTCAATTAGCAGCGGATGTAGCCAAGATTAGCGAGCAGACCTGCAAAGGATACAAAGATAAAGGAGCTAAGATCTCTGATGATGTTTTGGTCCACTGCGCGAAGGTCATGGGTATCGATGAGAACGCCTATCGAGATGCTTTATTAGAAGCTTCATTGATCAAAACAGAAGACGTCTTTATCAATGCCGCCAAGTTATTTTCGAGATCATTAACGGCTAAGTTATTAAATAAATATATTAGTGGTAGTTGGTCATTATCAAACCTCTACGGTGGCGGAACGACCAATCTACGCGATTCTTTGATCAACCAGTTGCGTAATAAAGTTGATTTACGTCGCTTCGGCTCCGCCTCTGAGCTTTTCGCTGATTTGAAAACAGTCAACGTGGAGCAAATTGACGAATTCGATTATTTGCAAAATTTGACCGCCTGTCCGCCAGATCGCAAACTGGCTCAGCCGGATAATTGTACAATTGATAATACCTTTTTGGCGGCCATTAATAATAAAGAAACAGTTGCTCAGGCTCTGGCTCAGGGACATCTGCAAGCCGATCGTCCATTGATATCCTATCTCAACGCTTCACAGAATGGAGATAAGAGCTGTTTCCAAAATGGCTATTGTTATGGAAATATTGCCCGTCTGCGTAGTTATCGTATCTTACCACTCGGTTGGGAGATTGCTGCTGCCCTCAGTCCTGTCTCTCGGCCGGTGACACTCGGTGAGGTCGTGAACTGTTTCGATAATGGACCGAAATGTATCCTCGACCCAGTTGCTAATATTTTCTATCATTTGATTGATCCAAATTGGGTACTGACAGCGCCATCCACCCAATGCAAAGCTCTGGTATACGGTCCGACATTGGAAGATGTCACTAGTAATCAACGTCAGCAAGTCTGTGTCGATCGTCCTTCGTGTCTGGCACAAGATAGCAAAGGTAATTGCGTTGGGGGATATGGCTATTGTACCCAAGAGCGTAATATCTGGCGCTTCAGCGGTGAGTCCTGTCAGGAGCAGTATTCATCCTGTCAGGTTTTCACTCGTCGTGATAATGGCGCCAAATACAGCTATCTGCAGAATACTTTGGAATCTTGCGACGCCGGACAGGCAGGTTGCTCATGGTACAGTCTCAATCAGGAAAATACCGGTACAGCTGCTAACCCAAATTACCAGTGGAATCCTAATGACCGTATTTATCTCAATAACAAAGTAACCAGTTGTTCCCAGCAGGATGCCGGCTGTCAGGAGTTTATCAATCCGCAGACAGGCGGTATCAATCTCTTGGCCAACGGTAATTTTGATACTTATCAGCTGAATATTGATACCGACAAAACCAACGGTGACTATATCAATGATACGTTGCCTGACAGCTTCAGCGGTTGGACGGCTAATGGTACAAACTTTAATGCCTATACCGTTGCAGGGGATAACTCCTATATTGGATCTTCGGCGATTAAGCTTGTTGGTGATGGACAGCTATCTGCTACGGCAGTCGCTGGTCGTCTGGTTGGCGCCACTTATACGCTCTCTTGGTATGGTAAGGTTACGACAGCCTGTACTGCGAATGCAGCACTTGGTTCTCAGAGTACCTCAGCAGTCAGTGCTCAGGTGAATTATACCGGCGATTGGCAACGCTTTCAGTTGACGCATACTTTTGATCTCGATAATCCTGATCAACAGTTGACCGTCTTCCTCGGATCACTGGCTGGCTGTGGAGCTCTCTACATCGATGGTGTCAAAGTTGAGCCGGGATCAAGCCCATCGAATTACAATGATTATGGTAGCGCAGGCAAAGTGTATCTCAATGGTACTCGTTTCAGCTGCAAAGCTGAAGAAGTTGGCTGTAATCTGTACAGCCCAACAAATGGCGGCCCTACTGTGCCGGGTGTCGTGACGAATGCTGATCGTTGTCCCGCCGAATGTGTCGGCTATCAGACCTATATACAGTTACCAACTGCTTTTGAAACCATGGAGCAGCCAACGGCAGCTTCGACTAATGTAAACTTTATTGCTAGTAGCGCCAAACAATGTAACGCCACTGATATTGGTTGTAGTGCTTTCACTAATTTGGACGAAGTAGCTGCTGGTGGCGAGGGTAAACATTACTATAGCTTCTTGCGTCAGTGTGTAGCTGCTAATTTTGGTATTACTTATTATACACTCGAAGGTAGTGATACCAGTGGTTTCCAAGTCCGCACCTGGCAGGTACTGAAGAGCAATCTTGACGGCGGTCCGTGTACCAACGTGGCACCCGGCGGCACCACCTGTCAGGACACAGCAGCGACACAGGCGACTTGTCAGGCTGGCGATGTCAGTACCGATCCAAACTGTCGTGAATTCTTCGACACTGATGGTGTTTCCAAATTCCGTTTGCAGGATAAAGTTATTTTCGCTGATAGCAACTGTCATCCATTACGCCGTAGTAGCGGAGTAGTGTATAGTGGTCTGGATAAAGAAAGCCGAACCTGCTCGGCAGCTGCCGTCGGTTGTACCGAATTCCGCGGTAACCAAGGCAACAATCTGCGTCAGGTCAGTAATGACACCTTTGAGTCTGGTTCATATCAACCGTGGCAGGCTGGAACAGTTACTCCTATATACTCAGCTGAATCAACCAATTCCGGCGGACATTCCATGTCCTGGACTTCCGGTGTTGTCAGTCGTTCCGAAGGCACTTCAATAGTTCCGGGACGAGAATATTATCTTAGCTTCTGGCTCAAAGCTGAGACAGCCGGTACAGAGTTCAAAGCTTTCCTCGGTAAGTTTGACGGCAGTCAGACCAAATGTAACGGTGGCGTCTGCGAATTCACTGCTGCCAATGTCAGTCCGATCCAGCCGACGACTGGCTGGCAGCCATATCAGCTTGGACCGCTTCAAGTTGATGAAGTTATGGCCAGCGACGCGGTGTTGTTGCAGCTGGAAGCCAGCCCGAAGGTGTTTGTCGATAATATTATTTTGAAAGAATCGGTCAGCAACCTCACTGTGGTGGCTAATAGTTGGAGCACACCTGCCAGCTGTGACCAACCGTTCGTCGGAGCCAATCTGGGATGTCAGGAGTATAAAGGACCGAATAATTCTACCGTGACGCTCCGTACGTTCTCACAGATTTGTCGTCAGGAGGCAGTCGGTTGTCAGGCTGTGGTCAATACCCAGAACTCTAATTCTCCCTATCAGCAGATGTATCATGCTGGTGACAAATCTCAGATCACCGTACCGGCAGATGCGTTGGAGTACGTTGTCATAGATCAGAAGAAATCCTGCTCAGCTAGCTATCAAGGCTGTACCCTGATGGGTAGGCCGACCTTTAACCGTGATCTACCAGAGACTGATCCAGACTATGTGAGATCATATACCCCTGTCTTCCAAATCAATGATCCTGATCGCTATGATCAGCAGTTATGTCAGGATTCTGGATTGTTCTGCCAAGAATATTCTGATGCCAGCGGTCAATCGGCCTTCTACCGTGATCCCTACAATCGTACCTGTACCTATAAAGAAGGCGTCAGTATTCAGGGGGTGTCTTTCAATGGCTGGTTCCAGACTGAGAGTCTGCTACCGGGTCAGACACCGATTGGTTGTTATTCCCAAGGTATCCCTCCATTCACCGAAGATCAGTTTGTAATTCATCCGACGGCAGACCCACTCTACGGCGGTTGGGTCGGCACCTGCCCTGCTAGTCAGAATCAATGTTCAGAATTCGTGGATACGCAGGCTACTGACGGGGAGAATCTTTTTGCCAATGCCACCTTTGCTAACGGTGTCGCCGGTTGGGCTAGTTGGAGTGCTTATGGAAACACGTTGAACAGTGCTGCCACCTTCAATGCCAATGGGGGTACTGCCACTATTACTACCAATCCAACGGGCACGGGATTGTTTTTCCAGAGACTGTTCACTCAGGATCCGCAGACCAATCTGAAGATGCAGAATACTGAGACCTACAATCTCAGTGCGGACGTCAGGATAGATAATTTTTTCGCCGATGACAAATCCGGTGGTGCTGTACAGGCTGTGATGCGCTGTGTCTGGGATAGTCCCTATGATCAGGATTATTGCGGTATCGTTGGCACTGGCTTTGATGTAACAGTAGACTATACCAAGCCTTGTACTACTAGTGACCAGTGTGGTGGCGGTAATAACTTCTGTTACAAAGCAGCGCAAGGCTACTGTCAGAGCAATACTGATAAAACCAATGTAGCTTGTACCAATAACAGTCGTTGTTCCTCACTGGGAGCCGGCTATACCTGCGAAACGAACTTTGGCTACCAATCAACCGATTCACAAAACAATCGTCGTGATCATCTGACAGAGTACTATGTCGGGGCCGATATCAAGAAGCGAGACGGTATTCAAAGTCTGAACGTCGTGGCGAACATTGGCTCTGATTCACAAGGGGATGAGCTGATCTACTGCGAGCCAACCTTCCGTGTCTCCAGTGGTTATTATCAGCAGTCAAATACTGGCTGTCCAGCCGGTGCGAATAACGAGAACAATCCTAACTGTTTCAATACGGCCTGTACCAATAGTGGTCAGTCTTGTAATCCTGTCTTGACCGCCTGCAGTGGTGGTACCTGCGGTGGCGCCTCGAAGGTAGAGTTCTCGAATGTCAGTCTGCGAAAGGTCAAATCTTATTTCTACCTCAATAATGACAATATCGATGACAGTACCTGCAATGGTCAGGTCAGTAAAAATAATGGCTGTATCTTGTTTGACGATGTCAATGACAGCAACAAAACGTACAACAGCTACCTGACCTATCTGGCTAGCGATAAGGCCGGCGGTAAGCCTGTCAGTCCTGTTGTCTGTGATCAGAGCTCCTCGGATCAGCAACTCCATGATTGTACCAATGATGCAAACAGGGTGATCAAAGTTAATCGTGATCGTGAATGTTCACAGTGGCTGGCTTGCAAGAGTAGCTCCCAGATCTTTGACCCGCAGACCAAAGGCTACCGACAGATTTGCTCAGAAGTTGGACTATGCGATAAGTATAGTACCAGCGGCGATCTACTGAATTGTGCCAACTGGCTACCGGAGAGTCAGACCAAGCTGGATTATGCTAGCTATGTCACTCGCGATACCCGCTATCAGGCAACTGATTATTCTGGTATGTCGATGTACAATCGCTACCCGGTAGATAATATGCATTTATTGGATATCAGTATCAATGCCAAAAAAGACGGACCGGATCCTCTCAAGCCTGACTATCGCCTAGTCAAGTTCGTTGACTGTGTCAGTAGTACTGGTGCTTGTACAGATCCGAATGGCTCAGGCAGTCAGTATGGAGACACCGGCTATGCCAAATGCGGCCCCGGAGATATCGGTAGAGTCTTCAATCATAATGATAAGGCCGAATGTGCTGTCGGTATTGACGGTAGTAGGTTTGATCCGATCTCACCGTTCGTGCTGAAAGTTTCTACCCGCGCTTATGCTGAGCAAGATGCCCCTTTCCCCCAGAGCTTGTCCAGTGGGGCACAGAGCTCCACCAGGAAAGTTACTTTTGGATTTCAGCAGGCCAACATCTGCGACAGCTCCGTCGCTTCCTGTGAGACAGGGTATTACAAAATGCAGTATGGAGGAACATCAGCTGTCAGATATTATTCTATCAATGGTCCTCTGGGCGGTACCGAAGTACCGACCTGTATTTGCGACGGCGGAAGTTTGGATGGTTCTGCCTGCAAAACAGTTGAGAATGTTAATGACAAAACTAATACCACCTCGATTGATACCCAATGTCCGGGCGGTAACCCTATTCAACTGCGACGTAGCGATGTTTATCTGAACTGGCCGGGATATTGTCTGGAGCCAGATACCAGTACCCATATCAATGCTTCTCCGACACAGTACGCTTGTTTGTCTTGGTTGCCAGTCGATATCGCACCGGGAGGTACAGATTACTTTAATCAATACCGTGAAGCAGGTTATTCCTATAAAGCTCCGGCCTATTATTGTGCTGAAGTAGGTGTCAAAGAAATTCGTCGAAAGTTTACAATTGATTGTCTTGATAGTGCTTCGGATATTGAAAAACCGGGAACTTTCATTAAAGTGGATGCAAATGGGCAAGCATTAGATAGTAACTCAACAGAAGATCCAACTGTTCATGGGGCCGGCCTGAAGGATCAACGTCGTGTAATTGACGGTAAGTATTTTGCATATGAGCTAGGTCAGAACTGCGGAGGAGGCATATTCAGTGGCATTGACCATCCGGTTGCTGTGTTACCAATTTCTCAAATTAATGACGGCAGCGGTTGGCGAACAGTCGATAATTGTGTTGGTAATATCGTCGATGTCAAAGATGGGTTCGACGGTAATCGATATAGACTAACAGACCAGTGTGAGGCTGATTATGATCGTGAAACATTACGTATTCAATACACTGACGCTAATAATCACTCGCAACTGCTTGGTCGAACATTCTTTGGTGATTCTGAGCCGTATGCCGCTTGTAGCTATCTGGCTCAAGCTGTAACTCCTCGGGGTGACAATGCTGCTATTACGAATCTTTTCTGGAGTGATTTCAAATTGGCTAACGGCGATACTTATAAAATTAGTTCTGACCCCCGAACAAGCGGCGCTCCAAATTACACTTTAAATCAAGACGCAGCTCCTTTTGGCTCAGCTGTACCATCATCTGGCCTTGAACCCTCTGATTTCCCTCGTTTAGATTTGAAATCGATCGGAACCGTACCGCGAGCGGGTAGTCCCTATGTCTGTGCAAACGATGACGGTATTTGCGGGTTATTAGGTCAGAAGGGTAGTCGGGTTTATGTTGATGGGTGGATGACGCCAGGGAAGTTTGGTAAGGTGGATCAACCATACCAGACCTACGCCGACGGTATCATAAACTTACGTTCAATATTCCAGCGAGTTTTCGGGGTTTATCGTTATACACTCGGTAACACCTGTGTCTATAGTGTTTGTGATAGTAAATTATACGGCGGAGAGAATTGTTCTAATGATAGTGCCTGTGTTATATCGAAGGAAGAAAATAAATGTACTGCAGTTTCAAATTGTATTAATTCACCCTGGGGTAATAGATCATGTGGCATCACCTGTGCCTCGGGATTTATTGCTAATTCGAATGGTCAATGCGAAGCGACGTTCTCTAACGAATTGTCCTGTTTGTCAGCCTGTACACCCTATATGACCGAATCTAATAGAACAGTGGTGGCACAAAAGGATTGCTCGGTAGTTGAGAACAATCGTTACACTTGTGCTTATGTGCCCCCAAGCTCAACAACTGTCTGTCAAGCTTCGACAGCTCACATGGAGTGCGCTGACAATGGTCGTGGTAAAGATTTGTGTCATGACACAGTGCTTGGTGGTAATGGTTGGACAGTAATAGAATGTAGTACGGTGAGTGATTGTACTTCTAAAATACCAACTTTGAATAAAGCGACCTTCTGTGCCCCAGCGAATGCGCATCTTTGTGTCGGCCCTGCTTTTGATGAGAATGCCGCTAATCGTTGGTTCAAAAACCCTCAGGATTGCTACGATGACACTACCAATGCACTGGGACAGAAGCTCGATGGTTATAAGACTGATAATAGCGGAAATCAAATTTGTCAGGCTCCAGATGCTAAATGTAAGCTTGCAAGTCAAGTTACAACTTATGCAGATAAACGTTGCTCCATTTCGAAAACAACCTGTTCTATCGATGCTGACTGTCTGAATGGACAGACATGTGAAGGTCAGCCGTATTGTACCTTCCAACCAGACACGTATAAGAAATTATGTAATCCAGACACTGACCCAAACTGTGATTATGGAAGTGCGAATGCTGTGGCCTCGAAGGCTTTACCATTGGATGCTACTATGCCATCATCTTCAGCGCAGGGCACGCAATCACACGATTCCAAATATTATGCTGATACTAACTTCGGTCCTATCATCGCTGAAGCCATTTGTGCTTCTGACTCCGGTCAGTGTACACTCGGCAAAGTTGGTAATTTCACCGTCAATGGACAGACCAACGGCACGATCACAGAAGATAAGAAGCCAAATTTGTTAGCCAATATTAGTTTCTTCGCCATGGCCTACAAAGATCATATGCCGATCCGTAGTATCAAGATTGATTGGGGTGATGGCTCGGTGCAGAGTAACATTGGATTGTATAAGAATAACTGGCCCCAGTGCGATCCTGCCTTAGCTTTGACCACTAGTACAATTTCGAATTTCCAACCATTAGCTTTCAACTATACCTGGGGCAACGGCAGTACTCTGGATTTCGCCGGTACACCACAAGCCTGTGAAGAAGGTATTCGCAACTACTTCCATGTCTATCATTATGATTCGAACTATACCGCTGGTTGTGAGGCTGGCTATGCTTGCTTCAAACCGAGAGTTAGTATTCAAGACAATTGGGGCTGGTGTGCTAATAATCTCTGGAGCGCGGTAGGTAGCGGTTGCTCTGGCTCGGCAGATGTAGTCTATGGTGGCGGAGGAAGTGACGATGTTATCAAAATTAAAGCACCGACAAACTAATGAAATTTTTCACTGCAACATTCCACGCTATCCGTACCTGGACACAAAAGCCAACAAGTAAGTACTGGTTGGGCTTAGGTTTATTTATCTGTCTCGTTGGATTAGTTTTTGTGCGGGTGGTGTGGGCTCAGGATGTGGATACCGGTGCTCCAGTCGGTAGTGCGACCGCCACTGCGGTACAAGACGGCGCTGGTCCATTATCATTTGTAGCAAAGGGATTAGCATTCATATTTTATTTAGCCTTTATCTATATTCCGGGTTGGATCCTCGCCCTCGTGACGAATGTCATGGTATGGGTCTTGAGTTATCAGGGTTTTGGTGATGAGGCTATCGTCACCAAAGGTTGGACGGTTTTGCGTGATCTCAGTAATATGTTCTTCATCCTCATCCTGGTAGTAGTGGCGGTCGGTACGATTGTGAAAAGTGGTCGGTATGGCTATCAGCAGAATCTTCGTCGTTTGATCCTGATGGCTATTTTGATTAATTTCAGCAAAACAATTACCTTATTCTTCATTGATCTTTCTCAGGCGGTGACGCTGACCTTCGTCAATGCCTTCCTCGATGCTATCCAGGGAGGCTTCCCGAAATTATTAGGATTGACCGGTTGGATGACGCTGTGGCAGGGCTCTGATTTCCCTCAGGCCAATATTTTGACGGTTCTGCTTCAGATTGGTCTCGGTGGGATCATGCTTCTCGTCACCTTAGTAGTGGTCAGTGTCATTACCTTCCTCTTCCTGATGCGTATCATCATGTTTGTCTTTATCATCATCCTGTCTCCAGTAGCCTTCCTTTGCAGTACCTTACCGACAGCCAGCAAATATTATCTGGAGTGGTGGGATAATTTATCGAAATACCTCGTTCTCGGACCGACCTTGGCTTTTTTCCTCTGGTTGAGCTTCGCGGTGGTGAATGAAGGCGGACCGGGAGTGCTCTCTGGAACGATCAGTGACCGTGCCACCGATAGCAGCTCTTCATCTGTCAGTGTAGTGACAGACAGCACGACCAACGCTCCATCAAGCGCTTCGAATACTTCAGCGGCCAAAAGTCTGATTCGTTTCTTTGTGGCTATTTCTTTACTGTTTGGTTCTCTGATGATGGCGGGCAAGCTTGGTACTGTCGGTGCTGGTATTTCCAAGAAAGCTTCTGGTAAGCTGACCGGTATCGGTAAGTCGGTTTTGGTGGGTCGCTCAGGCGCTGGCGGACTCGTTGGTACAGCTCGGTCACTGGCTGCTATGCCGATCGGTGGGGCAGCAAATCTGCTTGATAGGGGTAATCAGTTGACGAATATGGTTACCGGTAGACTGGCCAGTAATGTTCAGAGAGGAGTGAGCTCAGTAGCAGGTGAAAAGGTTGGACGTTTTGCTGGTGATGTGACGAGGACTGTGGCTAAGGGTACAATCCAAGTCATGGGTGGTGCGGCGCTGAATCCAGCTCATCGGGCTGCTCGAGAGTTTGCTCGTATGGATTCCACTCTGAAGGCCCAGGATATTGAGGCTAAGCGTAAAGCTATGAAATATGATCCGGTGCAGACGAGACTAAATGCTATACATGATGTGGATCGCAATGGGGCGGCTGCGGCTGTGGCTAATCTCGTATCTGACGGCGAATTCAAGAATGGGAAAAATGAACAATATGTTGATGCTGCTCATGAGGCTCTGAAAGCGGGAGGTCAAACTATGGAGAAAGATTTGGAGAACTTCGAACAACAGAATTGGAGTCGTATTAGTAATGAGAAGACCCGAAATGAAATCGCTGTGGCGTCAGTAGCTAAGGGGGAAGCGGATAAACTGATTGCAGGTATTCACGCGGATTCCTTTGAGAAATTACCAGATACAATGAGGAAGTCTATTTTGGATGGGTTCAGTGCAGCAGGTGGTTCGAGTGATGATATAGAAAAAGGTATTAAGAGACAAACAAAAGAAGCTCAAAAGACGTTTTCCAAGGCATATGCTAAAACCTATCATAATAATGAGAAGTCATTGGGTATAATGGCGAGATTAGATGCTGATGAGTTTGTAAAACAGGCTCAGACGCTCTTAGCTGCAAACCCTAAGGACCCTGCGGTTAAGAACACTGTCGGTATTTTGAAAGCTGAACAAATTGTCAGGTTAGACCCAGAGCAACTAAAGGTTATCGCTCCAGAGTTAAGTCACACTCAGATAAAAGGTGCTGGTGAGATGGGCAACGTGACACAAAGGGAAATACTCATCAAACACGCCAAAGCGGCTGATCCACGTGTGGTTAAGCAGATAATGGAAGCTGATACTTTCGCCGATGCCCGTGTCAATGCAAGCGGTGACAAAAATTTAGCCACGATGGAGAAGGAATGGGAAACGATTTCAAATCTAGCTGAGGCGTATGATAACGCTCAGATAGAAAGAAATCAGTATTACGCAGAAGCCGGTGCTTCGGTTTTCCATGCTGGTGGCAAGACACCGCCGAAACTTCCAAAGAAACCCCAGGTTAGACCTACGAAAGCTACATAATAACATGAAAGAATCTAGAATATCTTATACACTGCAGACATTACCGGAGGAGATTCAATCAGTGGTTTTTCAGCAACGTACGTCTGATATAAATCATAACATTGCAGTAATTCATAGGTTGACAAGCGCTCAATTACAGCAGATATTGCAGATTATTATTGCTGTGATTACTAAAGAGTTACCGGCTAGTGATTTTAAGGAAGCTATAGCAACACTAGATTTGCCAGGGGTAGATCTCGAACAATTAATGCTTGATTTGGTATATCTGCGTCTCTGGCCGCTTCGGGAATGGATCGGTGGGGTCGAAATCTTATTACAATCTCTTGGTGGTACGCTACCGCAAGAGAAATAGTTATTTATGTCGCCTCAAACATTACAAAGTCTACCACCAGAAGTTCAAGCTGTTGTTTTTGCTGAGCGTAGCACTGACATCAATCATACTATTGCTACTATATATCATCTGACACCATCCCAATTGCAGCAGGTATTGCAAGTTCTGATATCAGTAATTACCAAGGAGATCCCCGTACTTGAGTTTCACGTAGCTCTATCAAAATTAGATCTAAAGAACATTGATATTTTGGAGTTAGCACGTGATTTCGCCTATCTCCGTCTCTGGCCATTGCAAATATATCTTGGTGACGTTGACAGATTGATCCTGCGTCTCGGCGGTAAAGTGCCGGCAGTAGTGCCAGAACTGAAGGCTCCGCCGACGTCCAGTCCAGAAGCTGAGCTGATAGAACAACCGGATGATGACGCTGTGATCCAACCCATAAGGGATTTCATGGGGGAGAATGTTGCCAACAAAGATTTGTTCCTGACCAAGAATTATATTACAGACGAGGCGGGTAGACAGATCGAGCCGACGCTGGAAAACTGGCTGAAGGATTATTTGCACTTCGCCGGAGCTGAAGCCTCTGATAATCTCATCCGTAGTCAATATTTAGTCCGCAGTGTCAACGCGAAACGTCTGTCACAAGATGAGAAAGATAACTTGCTGAATTTCCTGGCTTCATACAATGAAGCACGTCCGATGCGTCTGACGATGACTGAGAATTTCTTGAATATTGCCGAAGTCGGTGAGGCGCAACCGCGGATGCAGATGAGTCAAGTTGCTGATGTCGATGATCTTATGGATCAATACCATCAGTATGTAGCCAAGTTACAGCTACAGGTTGATCGTTTGCAGGATGGACTGACGGTCGAGAGTGGTGGAGAGGGGAGTCGTCTGGCTGATCTCCTGTGGAATGCTATTGGTCTAAGCGAACATGAACGTGCTCTGGTGGCTCTGACGCTTTTGGCTGAGAAGCAATACCTATCCGAATTATTACGTTCAGATCAGCGTTATATCGGAATTCTTCGTCGCTATATCAATGTACGCTTCGGTGATCGGGCCAAAACGTTGTGGCAGAGTGAATGGTCAGCGGTCAATTGGACATTATTTTTGCAATTATTACTTGAAG
This sequence comes from uncultured Gammaproteobacteria bacterium, assembly GCA_964517065.1. Taxonomy (GTDB): domain Bacteria; phylum Patescibacteriota; class Patescibacteriia; order UBA1558; family 2-01-FULL-52-15; genus CAYYYA01. The sequence continues at coordinate 67,901 of CAZFBK010000001.1, read as the reverse complement.
ACAAAATACAGCTGCAGCCGGCAGACTCTGCTATGGCAGCAGAATACCTCAGTCAGGTGATGAAGCTGCCCACACCGCCGGTGTATATTGATGTGGCAGCGGGTCAGTGGCGCTGGCGACAGGTACAGTATACCGACAAGCGTTTTGTGTTGTTATAAATAGTAATACAAAATGTTTGTCGGTATAGAAACTACTCAATATAATAACTGGACTGCTTTGCCTTGAGTACAAGTCTCGCAGAAACCAGGTAGTGGGCGGTATTGCGAAATTTTATTTTTTCCAAGATATTCTGCAGATTGTATATAGTAAAATATTTCATCGGATACCCCCTCTTGGCGAAGAGGGGCTCTGGGGCGTTTGGTCCTGGCGTTTAGAATTTCGAGTTTAGGGTTTACCTAAAATAACAAAAAACTGTTTCCAAGGGGAACAGTTTTTTGTTATTTTAGGCGGCTACTCTTTCTATCCCTCGACAAGCTCGGGACAGGCTACTCCGAGCTCACCTAAGTTCGCTCTACGTAATCACCGGTTTCAGTGTTGATGACGATAGAGTCGCCTTCTTTGATGAAAAGTGGGGTGCGGATTTCCAGTCCGGTTTCTACCGTACAGGTCTTGGTGGCTGAGCCGCTAGTATCGCCACGGACTCCGGGAGGAGCAGAGGTGACAAGAAGGGTAATTTTCTTCGGTAAGGCAACGGTGACTGCTTTGCCATTATAAATCATAACATCAACAGTCTGACCTTCTTTCAGATAGGGCAGCATCTCGCCGAGTCCATCGCTGGGGAATTCATACTGTTCAAAATTGACATTATCCATGAAGACAGCGTTGCCATTTTGTTGATAGAGATAGTTGGCTTCGGTGCGCTCCAGGTCTGCTTCCTCGGCTTTGTCTGAGCCTGAGAAAGATTTCTCTAAGGTTGAGCCGGTAATGAGGTTTTTCATCTTGGTACGCAGGGTGGCACCTCCGCGGGCTACTTTGATATGTTGGGTGAAGACGACCTGATACGGTTCGTTATTGATCGACACGACGGTGCCGAGTTTGATTTCGCTTAAACTTAACATTTGGGTAGGGATTAGAAGTTAGGAGTAGGGAGCTAGGGTAGGAGAAAGGAGTAAGAAGTTAGAAGTATGGGTAAACAGCTAAGGTGAGTTGGGTAGACCCTTACTCCTTACTATTTATTGCTTGCTTCTAATTTACTTCGCGACGTAGGGGAGCAACGCCAAGAAACGAGAGCGTTTGATAGCTTGTGCTAGATTACGCTGATGCTTGGAGCAGACACCACTGCGGCGTTTTGGCACGATCTTGGCATAAGAAGACAAGAATCGCTGCAACATCTGAGTATTCTTATAATCAATATGATTAACAGAATTAACGCAGAAGAAGCAATATTTTTTTTCTTTGGAATCGATCATAAGTAATTTATTAGGGTTAGGGATTAGGGTCGGGGTCAGGGTTTGAGTAGGTGAATGTGAGGGCCTTCTGACCCTTAATTCTGACCCTGTCCCTGCTTATTAAAACGGTATATCATCTACACTGATTTCTTGGCTACCGACGTCTTCAGGAGCAGGAGCTGTCTGAGGAATAGGACTATAGGTTGGTTGGCTATTGTCCGTAGTCGGGGTCTGACCTTGTGGTACGCTGCCTGCTCGATCGAGTAGGATAAGATTGTCAGCTACTATTTCAGTTCGGTAATGCTTGACAGCATTCTGATCGTCCCAACTACGTGTTTCCAAACGGCCTTCCATATAGACTTTGCTGCCTTTCTTCACATACTGTCCGATGATCTCTGCTAGTTTGCGCCAAGCCACGACGTTGTGGAACTCGGCTTTCTTTTGCTTCTGGCCGTTTTTATCTGTCCAGACCAGGTTGGTGGCAATCGCGAAGGAGGCTACTTGTTGGCCGGTGGGAGTGGTGCGCATCTCTGGATCGCGGACAACGTTGCCGATTAACATGACTTTGTTGAGATCCATAGTATTAAGGGTTAGGGATTAGGGTCGGGGTCAGGGTTTGAAGATAAGGATAGAGAATTTGGACTCCCTGACCCTTTATCCTGACCCTGATTTTTATTTAATTTCTTGATCGAGGATTTCGTCTAGCTTCTCGTCCAACTTGTCCAAAGTAATCTTTGGCGCAGCTGGTACGACAGGAGCGGAAGCTTCAGCCATACGTTTGTCGGCAGCTGATGAGATCGCAGCCTTGGCGTTCGCCTTCTTGGCTCGGATCTTCATCTGAGTAGCCGCTTCTTTCTCGACTTGCTCTGGTGTCAGTAGTTGCTTACTGACGATCAGGTGACGCAGCAGTGAAGCGTTCAGTTTTAGCTCGGTGTCGAGCTGTTTCAAATGCTGTGGTTCCAGATCGAGTTCCTCGGTAATGTAGTGGCCGTATTTCTCCTTGTTGATAGGATAGGCCAGCTTTTTACGACCCAAAGAAACCTCAGAGGTAATGGTACCACTGAAGGTTGTTTTGATTAAGTCGTTGATTTTCTGCTGAATACTTGGGTATTCAGTCTCAGCAATAGCCGCTGAGATGATATAGGTCAGCTCGTAATGAGACATGGTTTTAACCTTAATTGATAAGGATTCTCATGGCTTTCACCATGGAATATGGCTTAAAATCGTCAGTTGTAAGTAACAATTTAAGTGGTCAAAACTTATCATGATGGGGCTTTTTTGTCAATTATGCCTATTTCAACTCTCATGATGCCAATGCCAGGGTTCATACATCATGTCCATTATATTATCTTTGGGGTAAGACTCATAAAACCCAAATTTCATCGCATTCTTTTTCAACCATTCGTACTCCTTTGTCTGATAGAAGTCTTCACTTTTGACCCCATCTTCCGTTTTAAAATCTATAGCTTGCTGTTTCATGCAGACGTGTTCGCTATAGTCTGGGAAACAGACTCTTTTTATTGTCTGGTCAAAATCAAAGTCATAAATCCTTTCTAAAATATCAAAAAATATGAAGACTTGGCGTGCGAGGGAACGGTGGCCATATTGTATGAGTAGTTTTTTACTAATGTCACCTTCCAAAGCTTTGTTTAATTGGATATAGGCTTCGTAAGTTTCTGGCGGAAGATACTGACAGGGTATATTCTTTTTCTCTCCATTAGCGTCAAGAAATAATTGTCCTTCAATTGCTACAAGGTTATCTGTATTTTGCCCCATACCAATAAAAGGGAGTTTGTAACCTATCTTTTGTGGGTCGATTGCGAGATATTTTTTGAACATGGTTACTTCTTTTGGTGTAAATAAACGACAAAAAACATCAAAATCGATTATAGCGAATTTTTTGTTCTTTTCCTGCTCTATTTTCCCTTTTTCGAGAAGAGAGCGGATTAGTGATTTTTCCTGGTCTGTAAAAAGCCACATATATAAACTATGTATATACGAACTAAGTTTAGTATAGCACGAACAAAAGGAATAACTATTTAAGTCGGTCGGTGTTACTTTTGATAGCCAGGTTTACTATAAACGGCTATAATTGATTCATTATGATTTCTTGGATATTTATTCTCGGGACCAACCCGGCTTTGTCAGTAGAAGAGATTCTCACCGTTTTGGGCTGTACGATGGATGCTGTCACGGACGTAGGACCGGATTTTGCTATTGTCAGCACTGCAGAGGAGTTTGCTCCGGTTGATCTCTTGTCCCGTCTCGGCGGCACTATCAAAATCGGACGTCTCCTAAGGACGATGTCAGGTATCAGTCAGCTAACACCGGAAGTTTGGCGTCAATCATTGAGTTTAGACGCAGATAAAGCTAAAAAAATTATTTTTGGGTTCAGTCAGTACGGATTACCTAAGTCTGCCTATGCACTGCAGGGGGTTGGCTTGAAAGTGAAAAAATTGCTTAAAGCTGAAGGGTATAATGCCCGCCTAATGGCTAATAAAGAAGGTCAGCTATCATCAGTAGCGGTCCAGAAAAATGATTTGATTGGTTCAGAATTATTAATCATCAAAGGATCGGCGTCAGAACTATATCTGGGTCTGACCGAAGCCGTTCAAGATTTTGAAAGCTACGGACAGCGTGACTATGGACGTCCGGAGCGTGACAGTGCGCGTGGTATGTTGCCGCCGAAGGTGGCGCAGATGATGATTAATCTAGCCCAGATACCAGAGCATGGTGCTGTCTTAGATCCCTTCTGTGGTTTGGGCACTGTAGCACAGGAAGCCTGGCAGATGGATCGAGACTGGCAGATAGTGTGCAGTGATAACGACGCTGTGGCTGTCGAACAGGCGAAGAAAAATATTCAGTGGTTGATCAAAGATAAGGAAGCAGAGCAGGTTCGATTTACCGTTACCCCTGTTCAGAGTCTAACCAAGATATATGACCAGCCAATATTTGACGCAGTAGTCACTGAGCCGTACCTCGGGCCGGCGCGTGAGCTGCAGCGTTCTCTGTCAGAGACCCGACGCCAACAAATTGTCACCGAGGTCAGTCAGCTGTATCTGCAGGCTTTTGGTCAGTTCACCAAAGTTGTGAAATCTGGCGGTCGAGTCGTCATGGTCTGGCCGATGTATCAGCGAGGACGAGATTATGAACTTATGCCTATTATGACTGAGGTGGCCAAATTAGGATTTCGACCTCTGATGCCGGCTATTCGGCACAGTCGCTTGGCTTCGGAGCTGACGGAGCGGGGGACGCTGTGGTATCACCGTCAGGATCAGGCAGTGGCACGGGAGATAGTAGTGTGGGAGAAACTCTAAAAGAGCATAAGTTCTAAGCACTAAGTTCTAAATCCGAAACAAGCTCAAAGTTTCAAATTACGAATTTCAAAACAACAGCCAAACACGCTATAGGGAAAGAGGTTCGTCGTTTGGAATTTTATTATTTGATATTTCCGTCTCGGCTTCGCCTGTGGCGAGACGGGTGAAATTGTTTTGAACTTAGGGTTTTGAACTTAGAATTTAATATCGTGAAAGACTTTGGTCTTTTACGATATTATGGTATAATTTAGTAGAAATTATTTACTGATAATCACTTTATTTACTGGTTTTTTGTTCTATGGCCTTATCACAAACCGAACTTGATAATAATATTTTGATTAAAGATAGTAACGGCCAGTTTAAGCCGTTTCAGGATGGTACTTTGTCGTCTAGTTCTGGCGATATCAGTGCCCAAATCACGACATCAGTAAATCCGTTACCAGCGGCTGCTCTTCCAGCTGTGGTTCCGACTGATGAGCATTTCGTACCAGCGCCACAAGTTGCTCCAGATCCAGGCTCAAAAGCTGATTTTCATTTTCATCCAGACGATCAGCAGGATATAGCTTCTGAGCTGGAGAAAATCAACTCCTATCTGTCTGCCAATGAGCGCAAAAAATATAGCGTAGAAAAAATTGCTGAGAAACTGGTAGAAAAAAACGAACTAAAGTTCTCACCGGAGCAGTACGCCCGTTTCGTCAAATCTTTGCTGTCATTCTTTCGTCAGGCGCGTAGCTTCGTTCAGATGAGAGGTTTATTAGCTGATACTGGTGTTGTCGGTTTTGGCCTTGATCCTGCTATTGCTGATAAGGTCATGCTGATAGCTCGAAGTTTGAAAGAGAAGATAGAGAGTGTCGATGGTGTAGTGGTGGAAGCAGGAGGAGAACGAGGCATGAGTGCACCTGAGACAGAGTCAACGCCGAAACCAATTGCGGACATTTTATCCAAACCGTTATCAGTAAAGGGTGATTTCCAACCAATGTCTGACGAGCTATCCTCGGCAAAGCGCGAGGTAGGCCCCGTTCAACCAGTAGAACCCTCAGTGCCAGCGCAGCCCGAGAAGCCTGTCAGTGTGGTGCCGGAGGTCACTCCGTCAGGTGCATTAGCAGAGCCGATGATCCGTTCCGCTGGCGACCTACCGAAGGTCAGTCGACCAATGACCGATGTCAGCGCCATGGTCGATCAACTGCCCAAGGTGAAACGTCCGAATAATCGTATTCTAGGCAAGGTTGATGAACTCTCTACTATGTCCTTGCAAGATTTCCGCGCTTTAGACCCTGATCCTCGTATGCGGGTGGCAAAAATTCTTCAACGTATTGTTAACTTAGGCAAAGAGTCACTGTTGCGACGGGCTCAAGGTATCGATGGCTGGAGGAAGAATGAAGTCTATCAGATGTATCTCGCTATCGGTCATCAGAGTCTAGAACAAAATATGGATATCAATCAGGCAATTACTGCTCTACAGACAGGCGGGCAGGAGGCTCTCACAGTCGATGAGTTTGAAGCTATTACTGATCTCAATAAGCATCTGAGATTTTAAACTATGCGCAAGTTTATCGTGCCACAATTCATTGATATCGAAGACAAAATTATTGGGGCTATTACCACTCGACAATTCGTCATCGTTATCATCACTGGACTATTAGTTTTCTTGTCCTATCGTTTATCGCCATTCAATTTATTTTTGTTTCAAGGCAGCTTTCTTTTGTTAGTCGGTGGTACAGTGGCCTTTCTGAAAATTAACGGTGCGCCCTTTCATATTTTTGCTTTGAACTATATCTCACGTCTGCGTAAGCCGGAGCTCAGAGTCTGGCAAAAGGAGCTGTTATTAGAGGTCAAAGCGAAAGACGAGAATAAACATCAGGAAGAGATTTTCATCCCAAAACAACATCTGACAGCTTCTAAACTATCAGAGTTGGCTCTGATCGTTGATACCGGTGGTATTTATAAAGGCGAGCAAGAAGCAAATTTTATTCATAACGCTGTCTATGGCCAAAAATAAACCAGAGCACCAGAAGCCGAAACATCACCTGCCGTCGGCGCAGAAGTATTTGGATATTGCCGAGATCAAAGAAGACGTAGCCTTGATGCGTGACGGTACGTTACGAGCAGTTTTGATCGTCTCGTCTATCAACTTCGATCTGAAGTCAGAAGACGAGCAAGCTTCTATGGTCGGGGCTTATGTCACTTTCTTGAATTCCTTGTCATTTCCTTTACAAATTGTTATTCAATCACGTCCGCTCAATATTGACGACTATCTGGAACGTCTGAAGAAGACCGAGCGAGAGCACACCAATGAGCTCCTGAGAATGCAGACTGCCGATTATCGTAATTTTGTCTCGGAACTGCTGGAGCTGGAAAGTATCATGAGTAAGCGTTTTTATGTTGTAGTTAACTATAATCCGATCAATGATCAGAAACGTAAATATTCTGACCGTTTACTTGATGTTTTCACCGCTGCCCGTAAGGTTATCGTTGGTAAGGAAAAATTTGAAAAATATTCTCGCGAATTAACCAAACGTTCAATTTTTATTTCTTCAGGCCTGACCAGCATGGGTTTGCAGGTACAACGGTTGAATACTCAAGCCCTGATTGAGCTGTATTATAACAGCTACAACCCTACGATGTATCAGAGTCAGCCTTTGGAAGATATCAATAATTTAGCGGTAGACTAATATGTTTAAACCCCAACAAGTTACTAGTAATTTCCCCAACGATGACGAGCAGCGCGTTGGTTTGGCGCAGCAAGAGCAACAGCTGAGAGAACGAACTGAAGAAGATATTACTGTCCTGGAAGCGGAGAAGGTTTTCCGCGAAGGTGTCGTCAGTATCCGTGATCTGATCGCGCCTTCATCGTTCAAAGTCGACGTCAGCTATGTCCAGCTGGGACCGCTCTATGCTCGGACTATTTTTGTCATTGCCTATCCGCGCTACGTCACGATCAGCTGGTTTGCCCCGATCATCAACTATAGCTTACCGTTGGATATTGCTATGTTTTTTTATCCGATTGACAGCACCGCAGTCTTGAAGCAGTTGAAGAAAAAAGTCGGTGTCATCGAATCACAGATTATTTCGGACAGAGAGAAGGGTGCTCCGCGTGATCCAGTACAAGAAACTGCTTTGGGCGATATCGAAAGTTTGCGCGACAGTCTCAGTCAGGGTACTGAGCGGTTTTTCCAATATGCCCTCTATATCACGGTCTACGCTGAGAACAAAGAACAGCTGGACTCTGCTTCAGACAAAATTGAAAATCTGCTCGGCGCTCATCTGGTGATGTCACGTCGGGCTTTTTATCAATCTGAACAGGGTTTCAACTCGACATTGCCATTAGGCAACGACGAGCTCTTTGTCGCTGCTAATATGAGTAGCTCGCCAGCGGCAGCTTCGTTCCCGTTTGTATCCTCAGAATTAACTTCTGATAACGGTATCATGTACGGCATTAACCGTCACAATAATAGTTTAATTATTTTTGATCGTTTCAGTCTGCAGAATGCTAATTCAGTGGTTTTCGCTACCTCAGGTGCCGGCAAAAGCTACGCGGTGAAACTAGAAGTCCTGCGTAGTATGATGTTGGGTATGGAGATTATTATTATCGACCCGGAGAAAGAATATTTGCATTTATCTGATTCGGTCGGTGGTGCCTACATTAACCTCTCATTGAATTCTGAAAGTAAATTAAATCCTTTTGATTTGCCCCGTAAGGTAGGAGACGCCCGGCCGGAAGATATTCTTCGCAGCGCTGTCATTACTCTGAAAGGACTGATCCGTCTGATGGTCGGTGATCTGACCAATGAGGAGGACTCCATCGTTGATCGGGCCTTGCTCGAAACCTATGCCAAGAAAGATATCAATGCTAGCTCAGATTGGACGCGAGCCAGCATGCCGCTGATGTCTGATTTCGAAGAAGTGCTGATGGGTATGGTGGGCGGCGAAGATATTGCGCTGCGCATCAAAAAGTATACTCAAGGTACCTTTGCTGGTTTGTTTAATAATCCGACGAATGTAAATACGGATAATCAATTGGTGGTCTTCAGTGTCCGAGATCTGGAAGATGAGCTGCGACCAATCGCCATTTACACAGTTATTAACTATATCTGGAATATTGTTCGCTCTTCCGTCAAGAAGCGTCTACTGATAATCGACGAAGCCTGGTGGCTGATGCAACACGAAGATAGTGCCAAGTTCATCTACGCCTTAGTCAAACGTTGTCGTAAATATTACCTTGGTATCACGACTATTACTCAGGATGTTAATGACTTCTTACTGTCGCCCTACGGACAGGCGATCGTTACCAATTCGTCCATGCAAATGCTATTGAAGCAATCACCGGCAGCTATTAATAATATTCAAAAGACTTTCTTATTAACCGAAGGAGAGAAATATCTACTGCTGGAGAGTGCCGTGGGAGAGGGAATATTTTTCGCCGGTGCCAAGCATGCTGCCATCAAAATAATGGCTTCGTATACCGAGGATCAGCTGATCACCTCAGATCCAAAACAGCTCCTCGAGATTGAACAGGCCAAACGCGACTTCGCTGAGAAAACTAACGCCCAAATCAATGCCGCTGGCTAATATTTTTTCACGACCGAAAGTGTGGCTGAGTATTGGTGTCGTTGTCGTTCTCATTGGTCTGGGGATTTGGTTTTGGTGGTTTTTGTCTCAACGAACATTAGCGCCGGTAGTATTACAACCTCAATCAGTGACACCAGATAATGCTGCTAATACAAACGTCAATCAAGTGCTACCGATCACTGCACCGGCTGGTGCTGAGCTGTCGGTGGTGACGCGGACCTTCGTCGAACGCTATGGCAGCTTCTCCAACCAAAGTAACCAGCAAAATATCCGCGATGTCTGGTCTATGGTCACACCAGCATTTCAAGGTCGTTTTGATTTTTCTAAGCGCCAAGATACAGCTCAGGCTTATACCGGTATCGAAACTCACGTCATTAGCATTAAGCTGGTGTCACAAACAGCTTCGGAAGCACGTCTGACAGTCAAGACGCAGCGCAGTGAACGCAAAGCAGATTTAAAAATCAACGAGTACTATCAAGATATTATAGTTTCATTAGTAAAATCGGGCGACCATTGGTTGGTTGACCGAGCAGAATGGCAATAATATGGCACAGGTATTACAAATGCCCAGCTTGGGACTCGCTGATGATACGGCGGAACGTGAGGAACGGTATCAGCAACAATTCGAACAGCAACGGTTGCAGGATCGGATGGAAACCAAGCAGGCAGTAGAACAGCAAGAAGATCAACAGGGTGGCAGCATTCAGGCGCTGCGTCAAGAAACAGATTCAACTATCCGTCTTTTTCGTCTCGTCACAGCCTTGAATCCGTTGACTTTTATCTGGTACGTGCTGGAGACCACCTTGCGTTATCTGACGGCTAATATCATGGGATTCGAGTGGCCCGGTGTTTGGCAGAAAGTTAGCAAGATAGAGCGTTGGGTGATGTTTGGTACTCATGGATTGTTGCTTATCGTCTTTATCATTAGTGTCACCTTAATGGTCTTCCTGCAGCCCGGTATGTTGCTACGCCTAGGACTGGAGGTAGTTTTTTCTTGGCTGAAAGATCTTGGTTGTCAAATTTATTCTTGTTCACAATAATATGGAAAGAAAACGTCTATTTTTAATTATAGGATTCGTCGTAGTGGTACTCTTACTAGCCTGGGCCTTGATTACGATCATATTTGGCAGTCTGGTGCCAAAATCAGGCAATCAAAATACTAATACCGGCACTGGTCAACTGCCCAATATTAATCAAGGAAATATTCCAGTGGTAAATGTTCCGAATAGCAATGGTGGCTTACCTCAGTTTGGCGGTACGACCGGTATCGACGAGGTGGCTCAAGGTGGCCAGACAGCAGTCACTGATTATGGAACTACCAAAGTGGAGTTTGCTGTGCCGACTACCAATGGTTTGACCTATTATAATCCTGATTTATCTGTCTTTCAGACGTTGACATCTGACGGTACCGTGACGACATTGGGGACGGAGAAATTTTATAATGTCTCAGACGTTACCTGGGCCGCCAATAAGAGTGTGGCAATTTTGGAATATCCTGACGGATCAAATATTCTGTATGATTTCAATAAAGGTAAACAGGTCAGTCTGCCGAAGGAGCTGGAGAAGTTTTCGCTGGATTCTAATGGCCGGTCATTCGCGGCTATCTGGAATGGCGGTAAACCTGATACGACCTGGCTGATGGCAGGCTCGGCAGACGGGAGTGATATCAAGATAGTCGAGCCAGTCGGAGATCGTGAGCTCAATGTCGCGGTCAATGTCTCACCGGACAATCAAGTAGTAGCACTCTATCGCAAAGCCACAGGTACTGATGGGCAAGAGGTGGTGCCGATCGGACGCAATCAAGAGCAGTTCCAGTCCTTCAATGTCGACGGTTTGAAATTCACCGGCTCCTGGTCTCCGGGAGGATCATATCTCCTCTATAGTACTGCTAGTGCTTCAGATGGCTATCAGCCGCGACTGTGGCTGACAGAGGGCAGGACAGGAGATATAGGCTATAGTCAGACTGATTTGCAGCTGAATACGTGGCCAGATAAGTGTGCCTTCGATCAGACGGAGAGCTCGATCTATTGTGCTGTGCCGATCGAGCTGTCGCAGGGTTCTGGTCTCTACCCTGATCTGGCGAATACTACACCTGATGTCTTCTATCGTATCGATCTGATCTCCGGCAACAAAGTACCATTAGCTTTGCCGGTTGGCAGTCAGCAGAGCTATACTGCTCAGTCAGTCTCACTGTCACCCGATCAGTCGATACTGTATTTCGTCGACCGTGCCACGGGTACCCTGCATAGTATTCGTTTGAAATAAATTAACGATGAAATTATTTGGCTTTAGCTTGTTAGCATTACTGATACTGAGCGGTATCGTGTTTTATTATATTACGGTCAGAAACAGAATAATACCTGGCAGCGTTGGTCAGGCTTTTATTGCGGTGCCGTTGCGAGCTGAAGATCCTGCAGTTGGTCCCGTCACAGCCAAGACGACCTTGGTGTATTTTAGTAGTTTCACCTGTCCTGCCTGCCGTACGTCCGCTTTGACCTTGGACCAACTACGGGCGATCTATGGCGATAAAGTCAGAATAGTACGCAAGGATTTGCCACTTGATACTGATAATGCTCGGACAGCAGCTCTGGCTGCACGGTGCGCCCAGCTGCAAGGAAAGTTTTGGCAGTATCATGATGAGCTTTTTGCACGACAAACTCGTTTGACAGACGACGCTAGTATTTGGATATCTATTGCAGATGATTTACACTTAGATCGAGCACTATTTTCCCGTTGTCTCAATGACCGTGCGACGCTGTCGCTGATAGAGCAGGATATCGCTGATGCTACTACTGCTGGGATACCCTCGATCCCATATTTCGAGCTGAATGGTACGATCCGAGTGGCTGAAGACATCTCACTGTCACAATGGCGCCAAATAATTGACTCATCATTCATACTATGAACGCATTATTTTATAAATTTATCGCGGTAGCCCACGCTGCCGATCCTTGGTACAACGGTCTTAATCAGTTTGTTAATAATCAGCCGCCCACAGTTGAAAAGGTTCAGTTCAACTCCTCGATCGGGCTTGATCCCTATCTCAATGCCCTGCATTGCACGGCTAAGATGGACGGCAGCTTCCTCGGTTGTTATATCGCTGCGCTTTATAGTTTCTTCGTCCAAGGGGCGATCGTATTGGCTGTGGTCATGATCATGTTTGGTGGTTTCCAATGGCTCCTAGCAGCCGGTAACAGCAGCAAGATTTCTGAAGCTAAGTCTACTATTTCGGCTGCTATCTTTGGTCTGATATTAGCTTTGACTTCATATCTGTTGTTTGCTCAGATCAATAGTAAGCTGGTGGAGTTGCAGGATTTGAATATCACTCAGGTACAACCTATCATTTTACCGATTGATACGGTCGTACAACCATTAGAAAGCAACATATCTGGTATTAACAAGACAGGTGTTAATCCGAAACAGCTTCAAGATATGCATCCAGATTTATTAAATGCTTTTTCACGGCTTGATTATACTGTACCAAAGTTGTGGTCAGTTGTGTTGAATTCTGTGACGGACGACCGAATCTACACAGGAAATTGTAACAGGTTAAAAAATGGAGGTGTCAAATCTGGTTGCAGTCATGGAGGAGAGTATCACTATGGAGGACCTAATAATCTATGGGCTTTTAATAAAGATCATCCTCCTAAGTCATGTGCGGTTGATTTAGCCATACCGGCTGCGGTTGGTATTAATTATCATCAGCTAGAGCTCAAAATGACCGAAAGTGGTTTTACCTACGTGCAGTGTGAGGAAACCTGCTTTGGGTCAGGATCGCGTTGTAATGATAAATTAGATTGCGCCACGGGCAAAGATATAGATAATAATTATAACGGCCCTACGAGATATGGGAAAATAGGACATATCCATGGTCAAATAGATAAATGTAGAGCTATCAATACCAATTCTCAAGGAGCGTCATGGAGTTATAATTAATCTGATTTGATGAAATTCAGTATCATCATCCCCACCTACAATGAAGCTAGGGTTGTAGCCAAGACACTGCCTCAGTATGCCAAAGTTAAAGATCATTTTGATCTGGAGTTGATCGTGGCTGATGGTGGTAGTACTGACGGGACGCTGAAGATTGCTGAGAAGTATGCGGATCAGATAGCTTATAAGAAAGAGAAAGCAGTCGAGACGATAGCCCACGGGCGCAATAGGGGAGCTACACTTGCTACGGGAGATGTGCTTATTTTTTTTGATGCTGATATCATCGTCTCTAGCTTACCGTTATTGCTTCAAGCTATTGAGCTGACGTTTCGCGATCAGTCGGTTGTCGCCGGTACAGCCCGCACCGGAGTCTATCCGGAGGAACGGATCCTCGCCGATAGAATATTCGCCAAATTTTTCTGGTGGTATGTTATTTTTCTCAACCTGATCAAGCGCGGAGCTGCCAAAGGCGAATGTCAGATTATCAGACGCAGTGTTTTCAAAAAATTGAAAGGGTATAAAGATAGTCTGGGAGCGGGGGAGGATTTCGAATTATTTGGCCGCCTAGCGAAAGTAGGTACGATACGCTGCCTGCCTATTGATATTTATGAATCACCGCGACGTTACCGTAAGGTGGGCTATCCAAAAATTATGTGGCTCTGGTCGGTCAATGCCATCATGGCCTTATCAGGTCGGCCGGTGGATAAGTGGCCCACCGTTAGATAAGACGACGGGGTTCGATAGGTTCGTGAGTAAGTAAAAGAGCAAAATGCAAAAATTTAATGCAAAAATAATAAATTCGGATAGTATTTTTGAATTTTAATTTACATTTTTGCATTCTCCTTTTTGATTTAAAAAATACCTTACTGTTGGTTTTAACTTTTATCCTTTTCCCTGTTTCTCGCCACCGCAATAGCCCAGATAGAGTCAGGCTCGGCCGGCAGCAGAGCTTCCGCCGCAGATTGTATAGTAGTACCGGTTGTTACTACATCGTCAACCAGTAATATATGTTTTCCTTTCAAACTTGGACCTCTATATGTAAACGCATTGTCCAGGTTTTTTAACCGTTGCTCTCTGCTCAAACCAGCTTGGTGTTCTGTATTAATAATTCGACGAATGTTTTCACCAATCGGCCAGCCATAGTCCTCACTGAGACGTTGGGCGAGTAACTCACTTTGGTTATACCCACGTTGACGCTGTCGTTTCTGATGGAGCGGTATGGGGATCAGAATATATGATGGCAGGTTTGGCTGTGTATCCAAGACCCTGATGAGGATTTGCGCTAGTGGCTCAGCCAGCTGTGGCAAATTATGGTATTTGAAATTTTTGATGATTTTTTGAATGAGCGGCTGTTGATAGTCACTGGCAATCAGTATGCTCTGAACCGCGGTGGAAGAGCTTGTCTGAGGCTCGATTATGATCGAGCTCTGGCAGGCAGAGCAGAGAAGTGTATCCATGGCACCGCAACCCACGCAGACGCGTGGGAAGAGCAGATCGAGAAGGAAGGCAATTATAGTATTAAAAACAGACATAGTGTATGCCTGTTTTTGAGTTATGGTAGATTAGTATTAATGCTGCAGTACGACCTGATGGTCTTTCATAGCGGTTGAGAACTCGGTAGTTATTTCGTCTTTCAGAATAGCTTCTGCCAATGGATTAGTAATTTGTTCTTGGAAAAACCTCTTGAGCGAACGGGCACCTTCATCGACATTGAATCCACGATTGACGAGATAATTGACGGTGGCTGCATCCAGCTGAATCTTGCGACCTTTGGCTGCGAGGCGCTGGTTCAATAACTCACATTCACGGTAAATGATTTTCTTAGCTACGGATTTGCTCAGCGGTCGGAAGATTACTACCTTATCAATACGATTCAAAAACTCCGGTCGGAAATAATCGCGCAGTGATTGCTTGATGCCTTGACTGGTTTTTTCGAAAGACTTATCAGCCTGTTCGGCAGCTGACTCCTCAGAGGTAAAGCCAATAACAGCTTGAGCTTTGAATTGGTCCAAGCCAATATTGGAAGTCATGATAATGATAGTGTTACGGAAATTGACGGTACGACCGGCAGCATCGGTCAGTCGGCCTTCTTCGAGGACCGGTAGGAGCAGGTTGAAAACATCAGGGTGTGCTTTCTCAATCTCATCCAGCAGGATGACACTGTAAGGTTTGCTTTTGACAGCATCAGTCAGGACGTTAGCATCTTTGTAGCCGACATAGCCAGCAGGAGCGCCGATTAGTTTCGAAACGTTGAAACTCTCATTATACTCCGACATATCAATTTTAATGAGATTATTTGGATTATCAAACATCAGCTGAGCTAGCAGTTTGGCTGTGGCTGTCTTGCCGACACCGGTCGGTCCGAGGAAGATGAAAGAAGCTAAAGGTTTATTCGGATCGGCTAAGCCAGCTCGTGCGCGACGAATTGCCTCACTAATAGTTTTCAAAGCATCATCCTGACCGACAATGTCTCGTTGCAGATATTTTTCAAGTTGAAGTAATTTTCTTTTTTCTGATTGCAGAATGTCAGTGACAGGGATACCAGTCGCTTTCGCTACGATCTCAGCGATACGTTCCGCCGTGATGATGCCGAGAATACTGATTTTTTCTTTGGACTGACTGACCTTGAGTTGTTGTAGCTCTTGGATGATAATTTCTTCTTGATCCTTGAAGCTGATGGCAGCAGCGTACTGCTCGTCACTGATAGCTTGCTGTTTAGCCTTCTTGATGCCCGCTAGTTTCTGCTCCAAATCACGCATAGATTTGCTGAAGCGATTTTTTTCCTTGGCTACTTTTAGACTCGAAGCAGCTTCATCGAGTAAGTCGATGGCTTTGTCCGGAAGTTTCTTGTCCGGCATGTAGCGCTGACTGAGGACAATAGAGGTTTCCAAAGCTTCAGGAGTGAAATTGACCCGATGATAGGTTTCGTAGTTACTCTTAATGCCTTTCAATATCTCTAGTGTCTCACTTTCTGAGGCTTCTTCGATTAGGATCGGTTGGAAGCGTCGCTCCAGCGCTTTATCACTTTCGATGAACTTCTTGTATTCTTCTCGGGTGGTAGCACCGACACAGCGTAGCTGACCACGTGCCAACGCCGGTTTGAGTATATTAGCAGCGTCCATAGAGCCACTGGTAGATCCGGCGCCAATCAGATTATGAATTTCGTCAATGAATAGAATAATATTGGAGTCATTAGTGACTTCCTCGACGATTTGCTTTAGCCGGGCTTCAAATTCACCGCGATACATGGTGCCGGCCAGAACTGAGGAGAGATCAAGATTTAGAATTTTTTTGTCCAATAATACATCCGGCACATCACCGAGAGCGATTTTTTTGGCTAAGCCTTCAATGATAGCAGTTTTACCTACGCCAGCATCACCCAAGAGGACAGGGTTATTTTTTGTCCGGCGTGAGAGGATTTGTATCAGCCGTTCAATCTCCTGACTACGACCGATGACAGGGTCAATTTTGCTCTGTGCTTCTGGGCTGGTCAGATCAATGGTAAATTGTTCTAAAGCTGTTTCGCGCGGGGCGCCATCGGAGAAATTACCATCCAACATATCTTGAGGCTGGGCTGATGGCTGGAAGGAGGTAAATTTGGCAGTACCACGCAAGATGAGCTCCAACTGTTGGCTGATTCTTTTCACATCAATATTAAACCGTAAGAAAATAGATTGGATTTCCCGGTCACTATGATTGATGAGACTAGCCAAAAGATGCTCACTACCAATATATTTATGGTTGTATTCGTAGGCAGTTTTGACTGCACGCTCGATGATGCTCTGGCTAGCTTCGTTGGGCTGGGGTAAATCCCAAGGGTTCGTTGACAATAGACGGTCGGTATTCAGAGGCGAGGACATATTAAGCTGTAGATCGTCAGCATGCAGGTTTTGTTTGGACAGGATTTCCGCTGCGATGGAGCCTTTTTGCTGTAACAAAGCAAAAAGTAGATGCATTGGCTCGATAGCATCAGAGCTCTTTTGCCAAGCAACGTTTTGTGCTCGGATCAAGATTTGTTTGAAGTGGGTAGTGAATTTATCGAGAAGGTTGTCGAGCATGAGTTTATTTTAATCAGAAAAAATGTGTTCGGTCAAGACTAAATCAAATTGCAAAATGCAAAAATTTTAAATTAAAATTAAAAAAGGTCTCGCGAATAGATTTATTATTTTTGCTCTTTATTTTTGCATTTTGATTTTTACTTTATTACTTAGCCCATCGTTCGTAACCGTTTGATGCGATCAGCAATAGGAGGGTGAGTGGAGAATAAGCTGGAAAAACCACGCGATTTTTTGCTGCCTTCTGTTGGTAATGGCTCTCCAGTTGGTTCAGAAATATACAGATGAGCGGTGGCTTGATTATTATGTTGAATAGGTTCGCTGTGACTGATTTTTTCCAAAGCACTCGCCAAGCCTTCAGGATATCTCGTGAGGAGCACACCGGAAGCGTCAGCTAGATATTCTCGCTGACGTGAGACTGCTAGTTGTAGTAGTTTGGCAAAGAGAGGAGCGAGGATTCCCAGAATGATACCGACAATGATCAAAACCCCACCGAGCGAGTTATCATTATTGGATCGGCGCCGTCCGCCCCACATCATGTTTCTGCTCATGATGTTGGCCAATAATGTGACGATACCGACGCAGATGATGGCGACGGTCATCAGTCGCGTATCGAAGTTTTTGATATGCGATAGTTCATGAGCGATGACGCCTTCGAGCTCTTCGTTTTTCAGAGCCTCCACGATACCAGTCGTCAGCGCAATAGAGGCGTGGCGCGGATCACGTCCCGTGGCAAACGCATTCAAAGCTGTATCAGGGATCAGGTAGATTTTGGGCGCAGGAATGCCGGCGGTGATGGCCAGATTTTCCACCAAACGATAGACATACGGGTTGTCCTGCTGTTGGATAGCTTTTGCTCCTGCAATGCCAAGTGCAATTTTGTCACTGGCGTAAAAGCTGATCAGTGAGCTCACCAGTGAGAAACCAACAGCTGCTACAACGAGACCATAGCCAGACTGCAGATACCAGCTGAAAAAATAAGCCAAGCCGATGACCACAGCAGCGAAGAGAATCATTAAGAAAAAACTTTGACGCTTATTAGCGGCGATTTGGTTATACATTATAGATTGTAGTAAGTAGTAAGAAGTAGGTAGTAAGGGCAGACCTCGGTGATAGTCTAACTGAAACCTTGGAGATAGGATCCCTTGCTTCTGCTAAAACTGTACCTTGACGTTCTCACGTTCAGTTTCATTCGCTAGTCCAAAGAAATCGAAGGATTTCATCTGGAACATTGAGGCGAAGAGAGAGGTAGGGAAGACCTGAATAGCGGTGTTGAAGTCGCGCACCTGACCGTTATAGAAGCGACGCGCTGCCTGAATTTTGTTCTCAGTGTCAGATAGTTCATCCTGTAGCTGAGCGAAGTTAGTCGAGGCTTTGAGGTCTGGATATTGCTCAGCCACCGCGAAGAGAGTTTTCAGTGTGCCGGATAAGGCATTCTCTGCATCAGATTTGGCTCCGGCGCTGTCAGCTTTCATGGCCATGTTGCGTGCTTCAGTTACTTTGGTGAGCACACCCTCTTCATGACCCATGTAGCCTTTGACTGCTTGTACTAGATTTGGGATCAGGTCATAGCGACGTTTGAGCTGGACATCGATGTCGGACCAGCCTTCGTGTACCTGGTTTTTCTTCTGAATCAGGCCATTATAGGTCATTATGAGCCATAAAAGGACCAAAACGATTAGGCCAACGATGATATAAGGGATAGTCATAGAATTAGTAAATAATAGTTAGCTTATTAACCGTAAATGTACTTAAACCGCTGATATTCGTCAAGCTCTCGACTTTGATACCTTGGCCGACCTGTAGATCCTTGGTAGAGACAGTCTGTGTGGTCTGAGGTGGGGTGTCACGGTCTGAAAGTGCCGGAGGAGGGCTAGATGGTCTACCATTATTCGTTTCTCGTTGCAGGATAGTATTTGATGACAGTGTTACCGTCTTATCACCTCGGGTCGTCGCTACAAGGAGTGTGGTGCGATCACCAGAGATCTGCTTGATCTGTCCTGTCGTCGCGAAAATTTCATTTGGTTCTAAAGGTTGTAGTTGTCCGATGCTTTTTAGCTGTTCATCAATAGGTGGATGAGCCGGTGGAGTGGAGGCTTTTTTTTGTCTTAGGTAGACGGTGACAAGGCTGATCAGTATGACAATGACAGCTAAGCTCCAGAGAATGATTTTTTTGTGAGATGAATTCATGAGTTCATTATAGTTGATACTTGGTTATTCAGTCAATTTTATGGTAAAATATAGAAGTATATTTTATTTGATTTTTATCTCTGCGACGTTTTATCCAGCACCAGTTTCACACGTAAGCTATGTCTATAATTAAAAAGATTCAAGCTATTTGCAAAGTTTTTTTTCAACGTCAGACTTCCAGTGAATCTGGTGCTGGATTTATCGCACTCATTGTTTTTTCTGTCAGTATCACTATCGTCGGTAGCTGGGTAGTTGTCAGCGCGCAAACCTGGATTATGTCTCCCAGTCCACCGCCGGACAACACCACCGTCCAGACTATTCAATCAGGCAGTGGTGATAACCTTGGTTTGAACAATCCTCATGAAGCGGGGAAACTTTTGCGATTGAGCCCTGATACGAATCCCGGATATCGCATCTATGGCATTGGAGATTCGGGGGCAGATCCCGCACTCCAGGTCAGTAGTGATAAGATGGGGGTTTCTCTGGGGGCCACAGATTTTTTTGCTTTGAAAAGTGTCACGCTGTCTAATAATTCGGCATATAGTGGACTGCATACGGGTAACGGTCAGGGGTATCCTAGTCTGATCGCTGACTCAGCCTCCCACCTGAGTGCCCAATTATTTGGGTTGACCAACGTCAGCTCAGGTTTAATTTTTGGTAATAATCTCAATAATCTACTGTCAGCCAACGCTCAAACAAATAACGCTGAAAATAATCTGTATTGGGGTAGCAATCTCCTGTGTGATGTGACTTTGCCGAATTGTGGTTGGATTTTGGCGGGAGCTGCGGGTGATGGTCTGGGTAATCATATCGCTACACAGACGCTGAATATGAGTGGTAAAACTATTTTTAATATCGGATCTAATTCACTAAATGGCGCTGATGCTGCAATTATCGCCACTGGTACACTAGCTAGTACCACCATTAGTGCTATTTCTGCTGATCAGCATGGTATTTTCACCCAATCAACAGCCGGGACATCTGCTCACGCCGGTCTCTATGCTACCAGTACCAAAACTGGTCTGGCCTTGCTGGGAGCATCAACGCTGGGCAACGGTGGACGGTCCTATGGTCCTCTGGAGATTATGAATTATAACGGTACTACCAGCGTCAAAGCTCAGATTCAGTTCGGACCTGACAGCAAAAATAATCTTAACGTCTCGGCTCTGGCTGGTAACCCAACGTCAAATTTGTATTGGGGTAATGCTTTGCTGTGTGACGCTAGTAAAGTGAACTGTGGCTGGGCTCAAGGGTCAGGTACGCCTGGGAAATGGGAAGATAATCCCAAGGGTATTCATTATCCAGCTGATCCGAGTGGTGTGGATAGTACGAAAGGTGTGCTGATAGGACGCGCAGCAGATACGAGTGTCGCTACCAAGCTTGATATCGGCCATAGCTATGTCTCTGGTGAGCCGAGTAGCCGCTATAATCTGAGTGATATCACTCCGACAAGTGGCACCGTGAATGCGGTGGTTGTCCGTGATAGCACAGCCTATGTGGCTACCAGTAATAGTTTGCAAATTTATAATATCAGTGTCGCTGGTGCGCCGGTTTCGATTGGTCGAGTTGCAATACCAAGTCCGACTTGGGGACTGACCGTGAGTGGTCGTTATGCTTACCTAGCTACAACTATAGGTCTGCGGGTCGTGGATATTTATAATCCTAGTCTTCCGACACCAGTCGGTTCATCTGCAGCCTTGGCCGGCGTCAGTGCTAGTCTCTATGCTACCGATGTGCAGGTTGTCGGACACTACGCTATTTTGTTGTATGATCTGACTGTTGGTGGAGGAGGTCTACAGGTCATCGATATTACTAAACCAAGCGCTCCTGTCGTTAAGAAAACCATGAACTCGAGTGCTAATCTGGATCAGCCACGAGGTTTGTCAATCTTGGGTAATGACGTGGCGATCGCTGATACATTATTTGGTCTGAAAGTTTACAGGCTGTCTGATCTGCTTGACCCGAGTCAGCCGAGTCCAGCTCCTCGTCTCTCAACTCCGTCGACGCTATCATCGGTTGTGATTCGAGGTTCATATATCTATGGAGCGGGAGATAGTTTGTATGTATTTAATCTAAGTGACGGAGTTGCTGCAGGAAGATTCTCTGATGATTTTAATACGCCGGCATACGGCCTGCAGGTGATAGATGACTATGCTTATGTTTTGTCTGATGGGCTGCAGATTTTTAATATTAATGATCCTGCAAATACTGGTATGTATAGAATCAATAATACGATTAATCCCTATGATGCTGGAGATGCCGGCAAATTAGCTATAGCTGGTCGCTGGCTCTATCTGGCCGATCGCACTAATAATCAATTATCAATACGTAACAATCAAGGTCTCCAAGTGAGCTCCGCTGTTGCTACTAACGGTACCTTCGACACACTGTCAGTGCTTGGTAATATGGATATCGCCGGCAATGTCACCGCCAAATCAATCGGCGTCGGTGTCCGTGGACTGACGGTGATGGGGAGCGTGGATCTGAACGCCAGCGGATTGCAACTACAGGATTTGGCGCTGGACAAAACTGCGCTTGATAAAATTTTCACTAAGTGCCGTTCAGTAGCCACTAACCCTTGTCCATGAAACACGTCAAAGCATTAACATATATCATCAGCAGTATCCTGACCGTGTTTGGCGGTATTGGTTTGACTATGGCTACGACTTGGATCAATCCGACAGCTACGCCACCGAATAACGGCGACATCGATGTCTTGAGTGCTGGCGGCTACGATGGTCTGGGTGATCATCAGGCCAGGATGGATTTGAATCTGACAGGTCATCGTCTCTATGGCGTGAATAATCATGGTACGGATCGGGCTCTGACAGCCACTTCCTCCAACTCAACAATCGCCGCGTTGATCACCGCTAGTAATAATTTCGGTACCGAAGTACAATCTCAGGCCAATGATCAGCCTGCTGTCCTCGCGCGCAATCTTGGTACTGGCTACGCGCTGATGGCAAGTTCTACGCGAGGATGGGCAGCGCAATTTGGCCAAGCGCTACAATTGGCGACCAGCAGTATCGGTATACCGGCTCGAGTCCAATGGGGCACCGGTAGTACCAACTATCTCAGTACCGCTAGCGCTGGATCGGCTGCTGCCGGTAGCTTGTATTGGGGCATGATGCCATTGTGCGATATGGGTCAGGCTGATTGTGGTCGGGTCAAAGCTTCACTCGGTGATAATCTCGGTAATCATACTGCTCAGTTCAACCTCAACATGATGCAGCATAGCTTGATCAACCTGCAAAATAAAATAGGGACTGTCCTGGCGACCAGCAGCCTGCAGCTCACTCATGTCGGTATCGGTGCTTCCAACTTTGGTCCTGGCTTGAGCGCTGTCTCGCAAAATGTCAACGGCATCGTGGCGATCAATACTATCGCTGCTCCGGCCGTGGCTGCCTCGGGCTACAACAGCGGGACAGGCTATGGTGTCACTGGTCAGTCGATCTTTGGACCTGGTATCTCGCTCTATGGCCGGATGAAGCTCCTGACAGAAGCAGCTAGTACAACTTTACCTCAATTGACGTTCGGTAAACCGGTTCACAATGCTAGTTTGGCTCTGACGCCGATCTCAGCAGCAGATCAGAATCTCTATTGGGGTGATAAGCTGTTGTGCGATAGCAGTAAATCAAATTGTGGCTGGAGCGCCGTTGCCGGTACGCCAAGTCTCTGGACTCTGATCGGCGGTAATCTATTTAACGACAGGATTACGAGTATTGGCGGTATTGGTCAGCAAGCAAAGTTAGAAGTTTTAAGTCCTTTTGACTTTAATTTATCGACACAGAACATCTCATTAGGTGTAGCTGGCGGTGATGGAGGCGGACAATATTCATTTGGTAGTGATATGACAGATATCGAAGATGGAGTGCTGTATGTTCTAACAAAAGAAGGTATTAATATATATAATCTTGCTAATCCGCGAGTGCCCTCGTTTGTAAGATCAATCAATTTGAGCCCAGCAACTTTTGATACAGATACAGCCTCCATTGATGTAGTCGGTTCTTACGCTTATATTGCGCATGGCACTAGTGGCTTCGGGTCTGATACGTCACTTATCATTGTAGATATTCAAAATTCTACTATTGTAACATCATTCAATTTAGTAAATAATAGCCGGACTATTAGAGTTATTGTTAAAGGGCAATATGCGTATATCGGAGGATCGAAGCTTTCAGTTGTAAATATTACAAATCCAGCAGTACCTGTCTTAGTTGATGAGTCCATCACAACGATAAATACGGCTGATATGGTAATCGAAGGAGACTATTTGTACTCACTTGATGGTATTGTGAGTTTGAGTAACCCCGCTTTGCCGCTTCTAATGTCGAAATCCAATAAATGTGGTGGTTTAGCAACCGATACAATAGCTGTTCGTGGCAACATTTTGTTTATCGGTTGTAGTATATTTAGCCCAAGTTCCGCCAAGATACAGTCTTGGGATGCCTCAAATCCTTCAAGTCCAACTCAGCTCGACTCTGTCGATGTGACCGAGTTACTCTCGGGGACCCATATTTCCAGTATCTATTTGGTTGGTCGGTATGCTTATATCACACATGCGACAGCCTCAGGAAATACTGGAAATGGGACATTCCATGACCTAGATATTATTGACATTAATAATCCGGCAAATATGGCTTTGGTCGTGGGTAAGGATTTCGGTAATTATGGACTTTATAGTTTAGCAATTAGAGGACCGTATGGATATGCATATAATGATGATGCTAGTGGTAACGGTAACGACGATCTCTTTGTTTTTGGTCCTTTATCTTCTGCGGCATCATTTCAAAATTTAAATCTTGGATATGCCCTAACGGACTCAGTGGTTGTTTCTAGTGACATGACTAATAACGGCAATATATATCTTCGTAGCGGTCTTTCCGTTCGCGGCGATGTTACTTTGACCGTAGGTACTCTGAATTCCGGCGTTGGCATCATCAATATTGGAGGTGTGAAGTTAGATAGAGGCCTATTGCAAACATTAATCACTTGGTCCAACAGTTAATATGACAAGCTATCGTTTCCCCATCATCAGCACGCTCAGTCTCATAGCTTGTTTTGGCTTGGCTCAATGGATCAGTGCTCAGACCTGGACCGATCCGAGCTTCGCCCCGCCGAAAAGTCAGATTCCGAATATTACTACCTTGGCCGGAGATAATCTTGGTAATCATCAGGCGCAGTTTAATCTCAATATGAATGGTTGGCCGATCATGGGTATCGGCACTAAGTCCGGCGGTACCAGCCCAAGCTTAAGCGCTGCAGCCACAGGAGCAGGACTTGGTCTAGATATAGATAGTACTCAGCTTGGTTTGTATGCTGAGAGCTCTACTGACGTTGGCTCTGGTAGAGCTACTGTTGGAGCTTTTAACCGTGGTACGGGCGGTACGAACGGCTACGGTCTCGTGACCAATAGCACCGGTGCGATCAGCGCCCAGCTCTATGACACGCTGGTACTTGAGGGACAAGGTACGCAGAATCCGCAATTGCAACTTGGTCAGAATGCTCTAGCGACACAGGGTAATGTACTGGGCACAACTGCTGCCAGCCAAGCTGCTACTAGATCACTGTATTATGGCTCATCGCTTCTATGCGATAATACGCTGCCAAATTGTGGTTTTGCGTTGACTGGCTCTTTCGTGGCGGATAATTTGGGTCTCATCAAGCCGCATACTGCTGGTATGAATTTGAATATGAATGGCAACAGAATTATCAATGTCGTGGCCAGCTACAGCACCAGCACACCGGCTGCCACTCAGACCGGTCAGGCTCCAGCGGTGATTGTTTCTAACGGCGGCGGTAGTCATATCGGTACGCCGGTGGCGCTCTATGGTGAAGCCAAGTCAGCCAATAGTCTCTGGTCGGGTATCTATGGTCTGCATGGTGGTACTGGCCCAGGTATTTTGGCCGCCTCAGCCAATGGCACACCGGTAGAAATTCATGGTCGTTTCAATAGTATGAAAAACCAGACAGCAACTGATCAATATATCAATTTCGGTCCGATCGCAGGAGTTGGTCTGCGTCACAACAGTTTACAGTCCGCTACGACTTCAGCTGGCATGATCCCATCGGCTGATTCTCTTTACTGGGGTGATCGATTGCTCTGTGACAAAGATAAAGATAATTGCGGCTGGCAGACTCAGGCCGGTGTGCCCGTAGTCAGTCAATGGCTTCTCAACGGACAAACCGTCTACTATCAGGCCAGCAATGTCTCGGATGCAGCTCGGACTAATGTCGGTATCGGCGTGACAGCTCCTGACTATCAGCTTCAGGTAACGGGTCTGACGCGTGCTACGGGTGGTTATTTGGGGACATTGTTACTCAGTACTGCTACAATCAATAATGAACTGCAGATCGGTAATGATTTGCGTATTGGTGGCAATATCACATTAAACAGTATTACCGGCGTTCAGATTGATGGTGAGATTACGGTCAGCGCTACTGGTATCACGATCGGCGGTACGCGCTTGAACAGTACTGATTTGCAAAATATAATTACTGCCTGCCGCAATAATGGAGGAGGATGCTGATGAAACATTTTAGATTTACCATCGTTATTATTTCAGGCCTCGTCGTTGGACTAGGATTATTAGCTGTGGGCAGACTGGCCTGGGGCGGTAGTGATGATAATATTCGTAAATGGTCTTGGAATGCCATTGTCAGCAGCGATACGGTCAGATATCCCAATCCTATCGGTCTGGGCTGGCTTAGTATGAATTGCCGCAATGACTTTGATAATGACGGTGTTATTGACGACCGCTGCAAAAATTCTAGCAATGACCCTATTGATTACGGCCTAAAGGTAAACTTAGATACGATCGATAATACTGCCCTAGGATCATTTGACGGCACTAATGATTATGTTCAGGGTTGTGCCTGGTCAGCCACCTTTGGCTGGGTTTGTTTCGACCGTGACCCGTCGTATTGTCCGGTGAATAAACTGGCTTGCAGAGTATTGAGTGATGACGGCGTGAAGATAGTCAAAGATGCAACCTATCCTTTTTATTATTTGAAAAGTTCTATACCGCAGACAGCGACTTCATCGGTGATCAACTCTGATCCGGAGACACGGGCCTCTATTCTCAATATCGTAGCTACCACGACTAAATCTCAAGGTTACATCGGATTTCCTTTTGACAGTGGATCGGGTCAGACACCAGCTCAGCTTGGCTTGACGGGTAATGTCACGAGTTGTTTCGGCTGTAGCACGTCGAACAACAATGGTAGCGATCAGTGTGACGTCTGCTATATGATCAATGATGGCTTGAATGATCCGACGATCTCGCCGAATCCGAACATCATGTGTACCCAGTGTAGTAGCTGTAACGCTGCTACACGCGGTGGTTCTTGCGGTACGACCAGTAACACCTGTCCTGTTGCTAGCTGTCAGAAATGCTACACTCAGCCAGGGGTGGTCGTGAACTACTATCCTGTCTGTCAGAATGATGGATCATTCTGTACATCCAATAGCAACTGTACCGGTGGTGCTTCGTGTAATTATACGAAAGCCTCAGCTGAGCTCTGTGGCTGGGGCTATAACTCTGCAGCCGAGGGTAGTGCCAAGGCAAGTGGTCTTGGTTGGGTAGCCTTCAATCCGGTGGTTTATGGCAAAGCCACGCCGTATGTC
Source organism: uncultured Gammaproteobacteria bacterium (assembly GCA_964517065.1). Taxonomy (GTDB): domain Bacteria; phylum Patescibacteriota; class Patescibacteriia; order UBA1558; family 2-01-FULL-52-15; genus CAYYYA01. The sequence goes on along the minus strand of CAZFBK010000001.1, from coordinate 40,822 downwards.
TCGGTCAAGAATGGCGATGTGCTGTCACGAGGTGATATTTCAGCGCCACTTGCTCCGCCCATCTATCGGTCAAATGCAACCTATCTGATTGACGCCAAAGGTACGATCACACGCTGGACATCCAGCAGTACACCTGATTATGCTCTACCGTTAGTACGAGATCATTTGGGGAATGTCCCGAGCTTCTTGGGCTACGATACAGTGACAGGCTTAGCTACTAGTACACTGGGCAATTTGGATTTGAAAGGTTTGATCACCGATACAGGGTCAAATTTCAATAAATACGGTTCATTGATTGATGAGTCGACGCGGCTCGAGTCTGAGCTAGAAGCCGGTATCGCTGGACGCGTCTTGTATTTCCCGAATAATGTCACAGTTTCTACTTCAGTTATTGTGGCTGCCGGTGACAATGGTGAATCCGGCTCAGGTATTGTCTATGTCAACGGTAATCTGACGATCAACAAAGACATCACTTATGCCGGTACCGCAGTTAATCGTTTGAAATATGTCCCGTCGTTAGTTTGGATTGTGCGGGGCGACGTTATCATCGATCCGACAGTGAAGAATCTAGCCGGCACCTTTATCGTCATCGGCGACGGTGATCCACATGCCTGTCCGGCTATTGTCAGTGCCAATAATCCTCCGGCATCTCAGGGTTGTGGACGTTTTTCAACCGGCAATGATAGTAGTATTTTGGCCGGTCCCCAAAGTCTGACCGTCTCCGGTCATGTCTTGGCTCGACAGTTCGTCTTCCAACGCAGCTATAGCGCCGTCGACAGCAAAAATAAAACATTGCCTTCCGAGACGTTCATCGCCGACGGACGATTGCAGGCCAATCCACCGGCTGGTTTGACCGATTTGAGTCGTACGTTACCGAAGTTTAATTTCAGCTTCTAAGAGTTGTCGCTGATTTGGTATTCGTGGTATAATTTACACAAGTTTTGACGCTTGTGTATTCTTTATTTATACTCGTCAATCAACAATTATTATCATGGGCAAAAAAAGTTATTTAGGTGTAGACATTGGCACCTCAGCTATCAAGATTGTTGAACTAGCAGACAAAAACGGACAGCCGAGCTTGGTTACCTATGGGTATGCGGAGTTCCAAGCTGATCTCGTCAGAAGCAATGCTCCCGGCATGACTGACAAAGTGGCCAAAGTTTTACAAGCTTTGATGGATAGAGCAGGAGTGACTACTGATCGCTGTGTGGCTGCTTTGCCTACCTATGCCGTGTTTAATTCTATTATCAGTTTACCCAAGATGTCGCGCAAAGATCTGAACGCGGCAGTTCGTTGGGAAGCAAAAAAGTTTATCCCTTTACCGTTGGAGGAGATGATTCTTGATTGGAAAGTACTGGCAGACAGCGAACAAAATGTCATCTCTGGTACTAATCCACTCGGTCAAGATTTGGCTGCATTGTTCAAGAAAAAACCAGTCGCAGACACAGCGAAATCACCTGAACAGCTGCAGTCTGAAGCTAAGAAAGAGGCTAATCAAGAAGAAAAAGCCATGGCCAAGGCTGCCGCCAAGTCTGCCAAAGATAATATTCGTTTATTACTGACAGCCGCGCCGAAAAATCTCGTAGCCAAGTATCTGGATATTTTCAAAATGAATAATCTGCATCTGCTGTCATTGGAGACTGAGGCTTTTGCTTTGTCTCGCTCACTGATCGGCAATGATGAGACGACTACCATGATCGTGGATATTGGCTCCTTGTCAACTGATATCGTCATTATCGAGAAGGGCGTACCAATACTAAATCGCGGTCTTGATATCGGCGGTTACAATATTACCAAAGCGATCATGAATAGTCTCAATGTGGCTTTCGAACGTGCGGAACAATTCAAAATTGATTTCGGTGTCACATCGAATGATACGAGTCGGGGCGTACCAAAAACTATTTCCGAAAGTCTAACCCCTATCATCAATGAGATTCAATACGTCTATGAGCTCTATCAAAATCAAGGCTCGCTGAAAGTAGAGAAGCTGATTTTGTCCGGCGGTTCGGCTTTCTTGCCGAACTTAGCGACGTATCTCTACGATTTGTTGAAGATCCCGACCATTATTGGCAACCCGTGGGATCGTGTCATTTACCCACTTGACGTCAAGCCAGCTATTGATGCTATCGCACCTCAGATGGCTTCGGCTATCGGACTGGCTATGAGAGACATAGTGTAATAAAGTATGAGCGATATTAGCCAAAACAAAAACAGTTCAACACCTGAGCCAGATGCAAGCGGTATCAATCTCTTGCCCGATGCTTTGCGTCAGGAGGAGAACAAAGAACTGATGAGTAAGGATGCGGTAGCGGGTCCTGTGTTGCGTGTCCCGAAGCCAGATAATAAAAAATTGCCAGAAGGTAAGGTTCCTTGGTTTTCATTCTCTTCGTGGTTTGGTAAGGACAAAAAGAAGTCTACTGAACCAATCGACCAAGAGCCCGATGATGACAAAAAACCAAAACTCCTTTTTAAAGTTTTGAAAAGTAAAGACGATTTTCAAGCTCAGGAGCAGGCCAAAGAAGAGATCTGGAAACAACAGATCATTAATGATGTGTTTACAAAATCAGGCAAAGAGCTGCCAGCTAATGACAACGCCTTGTTCAATCAAGCCAAAAAAATCGATATGACACCTGTCAGTCCGGAAGTTGCTCCGGTGGTTGATGTGACTCCTCCGACGCCGGCTGTGATGAAGTCGGCCGATCAGACTGCTCCTATCAGTTATGAAGCTATCGATACTTCGTTACCGCGCCCGCCGGCTGAGACGACTCCCGTTATGCCAGTGATGCCTGTGCTGTCTATCGAGCCTGTGACTCCTACCATACCGTCGATACCGGCTCCAATGTCAGAAGCACTACCAGAACCGACGTCCCCGAAGAAACACGGTTTTCATCTGCCAGCCTGGCATCTCGGAGGACATCAGGCTCAGAGCGACAAAAAAGACGCAGCGGACGGCTTCCAAGTAAACCTGATACCAACTGCTCTGACAGTCAAAAGTTGGACACAGATTAGTCAACGGTTATTGATGAGTGCCGTCGGAGCCGTTATAGTGGCGGCTATTGTGTACGGTGGGTTGATGTTGTGGGAGTGGCAGATTGAGAGTAAAGCCAAAGAAATTGACAAACAAATTGCCCAAGTGGAAGCCTCGATCAACCAGTTTCAGGCTTTGAAGGATGAAATAGCCAAGACTGAGACGCAGATCAAAGACGTTCAGCAGTTGCTCAGTCGCCATGTCTATTGGACGAAGTTTTTTGCTCTGCTGCAGAAATATTCTATTGATACTGTTTCTTATGATCGTTTTGCTGCTGGTACCAATGGTAGTATGAGTCTTAATGCCCGTGGCACTGATTATCAGTCGGCTGCCCGTCAGCTCAAGCTTTTGCAGATGCCTGAAGCTCAAGAGTTCGTCAAAGATGCTTCTATTACTACGGTGACTCAGGATGAAAAAGGTGGTGTCAGCTTCACTATTAATCTGACGTTAAACAATAATCTGTTTTATTACGCTTCTAGTACTTCCAGTAAATAAGTATGATGAATCAATCACGCACCAATAACCGCCGACCAGAAACCACTGGACTCACCATGGAGAATGCCAGCCCATTGCTGTTGGTCATGAACACCTATATTGCTTGGTTAATTGCTTTGATTGTTGTCATTGTCTTGGCAGCTAGCTACTTGTGGATCATCAGTCCGAAGGTCGCTACCATTTCTGAAAAAAACGAGACCTACTTACCAAACAAAGAAAGTACTTTAAAGGATCTCAAGCTAGTCGAACAAAAACTTATTCAACTGCGCCAAGAATACGCGACTATTCAGTCTACACGCCAAGGTTCTCTGGATAAACTTTTTGCCGTCATTCCTAATCAGCCCGATTTCCCTTCACTCTTCGTGCAGGCTGAGTATTTGGCGAATAAACGCGGTTTGAAATTACAGTCCATCGATATCAGTCGTCCGGCTGATCCGGCGTTGAGCGAGCGTCGGGTGACGGCTGGCGTTCAGACGGGTAGTGCTGAGCAGTTGTTGGATATCTTACCCCGCAATGTAGCTAGTTTGAGTATTACGCTGAAGCTCGGTCCAGGCTCCTACGAGGATCTCAAAGCCTATCTGGATGATTTAGAAAAAAATCTGCGTCTCTTTGATATTCAAACCTTGGGCTTCGAGACTATTGACCCTAAGACAAAGAAAAGCTCCGGCTTCAATCTGACATTGAAGACATATTACCGCAGCGCATCGGCCAAAGCTGTTTCCTCGACTGCTAATCAAACTGCCTCAAGTACAAATCAATGAAGCGAGATACTGTCTTAATTATCATGTCCGTTATTTTCCTGGCTATCTCGGGGTATGTTATTTATACTAATTTTTTATCCAATCCCTCTGGTCAGCCACTCGTACTTCCAGTAACCACGAGTAACTCCGGAATTGCGAATGTCAAAAGTCTGAACAATCAGATCGAGAGTTCACTGAAAAATCTCGGAACTAACGGAACATGGGACAAGCTGGAGTCGAGCTCCCAATACCAATCTTTAACCCCAGAAGCGAATATCGGTATTACTATTGGGGTCTACGGTCAGCGAACCAATCCTTTCTTACCACTCGCTACTAGTACCAGTGCCAATGTCAAATAGTAACCGCGTACAACAGCTACTCGATCTCCTACTTGCCAAACATCTCATCGACCAAAAGACTCATGATGCCTGGCAAGCTCAATCGTTAGGTACTCTAGCGGCAGCTGAGAAGATCATCCGCAATCAGATTGTCATCGGAGACGAACAATGGACCGAAGTCAAAGCGGCTAGTCTTGGGTTGCCTTATATTTCTTTGGCTGGCAAAGCTATTGGCCAGCAGACCTTGAATATTCTGCCGCAAGACCTATCTGAGAACTATCAGATGGTGGTTTTCAATAAAACCGCTGAGATGATCGAAGTTGGTATCGTTGACCCGACGAATCTGAAAGCTATGGAGGCGGTAGAATTCATCGCCCGTAAGGCTACGGTCAAAGCCGTCTATTATGTTATCTCTCCTGAGAGTTTCCGTGCCGCCGCCAAGCAATATGAAAGTCTCGGTGAAGAGGTGGGAGAGGCTATGGATTTTGCTGAGTCGATCTTTGCCCCGAAGGAAGAAGAAGAAGGCGAGGGCGGTCAGGTACTAGATGAGACGATAAAAAGCGCTCCTGTAACCAAGATTATTTCTGTTATTCTCCGTCACGCCATTGAAGGTAGAGCTTCGGATATTCATGTGGAGCCGGTAGCGGATGAGACACGGGTACGCTATCGTATCGACGGTATCCTGCACACTACCATCAAATTGCCGATATATGTTCATGCAGCTTTGGTGGCGCGCATTAAGGTTATGGCCAATCTAAAATTAGACGAGACACGCGCTCCACAGGATGGCCGTATTCGTTTGTCAGTACATAAGAAAGATGTCGATTTTCGTATTTCGACTATTCCGCTGATGGGTCAGGAAAAAGTCGTTATGCGTATTCTGTCTACCCCTGATAAAGCCCCAACCTTGGAAGATCTCGGCTTCATGGGAGTCCAGCGCAAACTGTGTGAAGAGAATATCGACAAGCCTAATGGTATGTTCTTGGTGACTGGTCCTACTGGATCCGGTAAATCTACCACTCTCTACGCTATCTTGGACCGTTTGAACAAAGAAGAGATTAATATTACTACGCTTGAAGATCCGGTGGAGTATTTCGTCAAAGGCGTCAACCAATCACAGATCCGTCCAGAGGTAGGCTTCACCTTTGCTAGTGGTCTGCGTTCGCTCTTGCGTCAAGATCCGGATATCATGATGGTGGGAGAGATTCGTGACAATGAGACAGCCGGTCTGGCTATTCAGTCGGGCTTGACGGGTCACTTCGTCTTATCGACCCTGCATACCAATAGCGCGATGGGAGCTGTACCGCGTCTCTTTGATATGAAAGTCGAGCCGTTTCTTCTCTCTTCAACTTTGAATCTGATCATTGCTCAGCGTCTGGTGCGTAAAATTTGTGAAAATTGCCGAGAGGAAACGACAATTCCACTGGATGTCGAGGGTAAGATTGCTGAGAGGATCACCTCTATTCCTGAGGGAGCTTTTTATAGCGGATTGAAAAAGGGTGACCAACAGAAATGGTATCACGGCAAGGGCTGCAGTCGTTGCGGTGATACAGGATATAAGGGACGCGTGGCTATTGTAGAAACAATTAATGTGAATAGGTATATGCGGGAGTTGATTGCCAACGGTTTTCACAATGATCTAGTGATGAAAGAGCTGCAACGGCAGAATTATGTCACGATGGAACAAGATGGTATCATCAAAGCCTTGTTGGGTATTACTACTATTGAGGAAGTGTTGAGAGCTAGTGAGAGTGAATTATAAAAGAGGGTCAGGAATCAGGGTCAGGGACAGAGTAATTAAATTAAAAAGGAAAATGCAAAAATGTAAATTAGAAATCAAAAAGTCACACTGCAGTCGGTTTTTTAAATTTTAACTTATATTTTTGCATTTTGCTCTTTGCTCTAATGTGGAAGTAGTCCTACCGATAAATAACTAACCTCAAACCCATGACCGAACAAAAGAAAATCCTCCTTGTTGAAGATGACGACTTCTTGGTACAGATGTATGCCACCAAATTAGAGTTAGAAAATTACACCGTTATCATGGCAACAGACGGTGCCAAAGGTCTGAAGCTGGCGCTGAAAGAAAAGCCAGATTTGGTTTTGTTGGACCTGAATCTACCAATCATGGATGGTTTCCAAGTGCTTGAAGCTTTGAAAAAAGATCCAGAAACCAAAGCGATACCCGTTTTGGTTTTGACAAATTATGGTCAGAAGGAAAACGTGGATAAATGTTTAAATTTAGGTGCTGAAGATTATCTGATCAAAGCACATTTCGTACCGTCTGAAGTTGTGGCGAGGATTAAAAAGATTTTAAACCAATAAATGTCCAGTGCCGAAAGTTTACTGCTTAATACTATTCTTAATCAGGCGTTAGAAAAACACGCCAGTGATGTCCATTTGACTGTGGGTAATTATCCGGTGATCAGAGTAGGAGGTAGTCTGGCGGTGCTCTCCAGCGAACAGATTATTAATCCGGACTTTATCAACACGGTGGTAGAGGCGATGGTGCCGGCGGAAGATCAGCAGCGACTGCAGCATGACCGCGACATTGTCGTCAGCTATACCTGGGCTGATCGAGCTCGATTCCGGGCTCAAGTTTTTTTCCAAAAAGGCTATCCAGCTATTTCTTTGCGTGTCATTCCGACGCAGATCGCCAACCCGAAGGATTTGGGTATTTCTTCTATGGTTATTAATGCTATCGATCAGCTCAAGGGGTTGATCATGATCGTAGGTCCGTATCATTCCGGCCGGACGACGACTGCTTGCAGTTTATTGGAGTATGTCAATCAGCGTCTGGGCAAACATATTCTGACTCTAGAACGCCCTATCGAGTATCTGCTGGTTAATAATAAAGCTGTCATCAGTCAGCGTGAAGTAGGTAAAGATGTACCAACCTACATGCTCGGTTTGAAAGAGGCACTGGATGATGATATGGAGATTGTCATGATGAGTGAGCTGACAGAAGTCGGTCAGGCGGAAGCTGTGCTAGAATTAGTAGAGAGTGGCAAATTAGTGGTAGTAGTGATGAATGCGCTGTCAGTGGTGACGGCACTTGAGTCATTTCTCAGTGGCATTAGCGCTGAGCGGGCTGCTTGGGCGCGTCAGATCGTCGGTGACAACCTGCAAATCGTCACGGCACAACGTCTGGTACCGAAGATTGCCGGTGGTCTGGCACTAGCTTATGAAATCCTCACCATGAGCGCCGCAGTCAAAAGTGTGATGAAAGATGGCAATTTTTATCAGTTGAATAATGTCATGTTGACCTCGCGTCAGGACGGTATGATCGCACTGGATCGACATTTGGCTGATCTCGTCAAGCAGGGAGTCATCGCCGCCGATCAAGCAAGTCGTTATGCACTGGATCCCAAGACCCTTCAGTTATCCATGAAATAAAAGATCTCTATGGCACTCTTTCAATACAAAGCAGTCTCAGCTTCCGGATCCGTTTCCAAGGGCACGGTAGACGCTCCGAATCTCATGGGAGCGACCGAGCTTCTAGAGGAGAAGGGTCTTGTTGTCTTGCAGCTCAGTCAAGGCAAGAAGGGTGGATTTTCTCTAAATATCAATATCCTTGGTGGTGTCAAACAACGTGATGTGGTTATTTTTTCTCGTCAGCTCGCCGTCATGGTGGCAGCCACGGTGCCGATCGTGCCTTCTCTGCGCATCCTCAACGCCCAGATGGAGTCACCGGCATTGAAAAACATTGCCAAAGAAATGGCTGATGATGTCGATGGAGGTCTACAAATGTCTCAAGCTTTCGCCAAGCATCCGGAAGCCTTCAACCGTTTCTTCGTGGCGATGATCCGCTCAGGAGAGACCAGCGGACGTTTGGACGAAGTTTTGAATTATCTGGCAGATCAGATGGAGAAAGATTATGATCTCTCCAGCCGTATCAAAGGAGCGATGGTCTATCCGGCTTTCATCGTCACCGGTCTGGTCGCTGTCGGTACCGTGATGATGATTTTCGTCATTCCAAAAATTACTGCTCTCTTGATCGACTCAGGTGTGAAATTACCTTTTGCTACACGCTTACTGATCGCTATCAGCGGCTTCATGGTGAACTATTGGTGGGTGTTATTATTACTCGGTGTGGCTGGCGGTGCTACCTTGCGAGCCTATCTGAAAACCAAAGGTGGACGTATCGTCTGGGACAATCTCAAATTGCATTTCCCGATTTTTGGTATGATCGTCAAGAAAGTAATCATTGTTCGTATGGCTCGCAGTTTGTCCACACTGATCCGTGGAGGTGTCACTATTGGGACTGCTTTAGAAATCACCGGAGAAGTGGTAGATAATGCTGTCTTTCAGGATATTTTAGCCAAAACTATCAAAGAAGTGCAGGACGGTAACTCTATCACTACGGTCATGAGCGAAAGCAAAGTGGTGCCGAAGATTGTCTCGGAGATGATGGCAGTGGGAGAGAAGACCGGTAAATTAGACGATATTTTGGAGCGGCTAGCAGGATTCTATGACCGTGAAGTGTCGGCCTTGGTAGCCAGTTTGACGTCATTGATCGAGCCGATCATCATGGTGGTTATGGGACTCGGTGTCGCCTTGATGGTCGTGGCTGTCATGTTGCCGATGTTTCAATTAGCGAATGCGATTAACTAGGAAGTAGTTTGGTAGTCAGTAGCTTGGTAGTTGTTACTTCTACCAAGCTACAAACCTACTACCTACCAAGCTGATTTCCTGCTATAATACAACCACTGTTAATAACTGGTGTTGAGTAATTTATCCGTGACAC
>CAZFBK010000001.1:20808-31374 GCA_964517065.1 uncultured Gammaproteobacteria bacterium | reverse complement strand
CTGCTATAATACAACCACTGTTAATAACTGGTGTTGAGTAATTTATCCGTGACACGGAGAGAGATTAAAGTCGATCCTTCAAGTGAGCTCACGACTGTAATCTCATTTCTTGTCCAACAAGGAAGGGAGGTGAATTGATGAAAAAAATAAATAAAGGTTTTACCTTGATCGAATTATTGGTAGTTATCGCTATTATTGGTATCTTGTCATCAATCGCTATCGTCAACTTGAACAGTGCTCGTGAAAAAGCACGTAACGCTGCGGCTGTAGCAAGCTTAAACGCTCTACAGGCTGGCATGGCATTATGTTTGGATAGTAATGGCACTGCAGTTTCTGCTGGTACGACAGCTTGCGATGGTTCAGCTGCCCCTGTTGATAATGCAGGTAACGTTCCAATATGTGCTGCAGGAACTCCCTTAGTAGCGTTAACAGCACTTGGTTCTTGGCCAAATATCGATAATAATGGTTTTTCTTACACAAGCTGTGATTTTGATAGTGATAATTCTACATGGTCGTATGGTGCTACAAAAAACGTCGGCTCTTGTACGGTTAGCTGTACTGATTCAGGCGGATGTGTGAAGACTGGTGCAGACTGCTAGTTTACAAAACTTTGTAATAAATAGGACGCGTTAAATAGCGCGTTTTATTTATTTACCTTAGATGATATACTATGATTATGTTTTGGGATCTCTGGCATCAGTTTAAATATTATATGATCGCGGGCGCTACGGTGCTGGTGGTGATTATTGTTTTGTCCGTGATTATGATTACGAATTGGATGGCGTCTCGCGATGTCATCTTGATGACGGATATCAAGCGGGTTAGCTATGGTCTAGAGCAATTCTATGAGCAGCATCATTCATACCCGCAGGGTCAGGGTCAAGGGTCTGGGTCAGGGGTTGATCTGACCAAGCAGGTTACCATATCTGATGCGGGGTTTGGGTCGGCTGATGGCACTGTCTATTATCAGGGTGAAGTGACGAATGGCAATGCGAGCTATCAGAGTGACGGACAGAATTATACGATTAGTTTCAAACTACGCCGGAAATGGTCCGATCTCGGCGCTACGGGCAGGAAGTGCACCGTGACGCAGGGATACGTCGTAGCGTGCGGGAAGTAGGTTAACCCCTCCCTTCAGATTAGCTGAGGGGGTTATAAAGGGGGAGGTTCTTAGAGTCTGTAGTGTGTAGATGGTATAATCACGACGCTACCACGGATATCCCCTCTTAGCGTAAGAGGGGCTCTGGGGTGTTAGATATAAATAATTAATCAAAACAGGGAATTAAGGAGAAATAATGTTATTTCTTTATAATGACCCTGATTTGAAGTCATTACGCCGGATATTACGACGCAATCAGACCGAAGCCGAACGTATCCTCTGGAGTGAATTGCGCGATAGGCGATTGCTGGGCTATAAATTTTTCAGACAGTACGGCGTCGGTAGATATATACTCGATTTCTATTGTACCGCTGCACGGCTGGCAATCGAACTTGATGGGAGTCATCACGGTGAGCAGGAGCAACGACTCAAAGATCGTGAGCGTACTTATTTTTTACAGGAGTGTAACATTCGAGTGATACGTTTTTGGAATTACGAGGTATATCAGAATATCACAGGTGTCATTGATGCAATTATTGAGCAATTAGACCCGTCACAAGACCCACTCTAGAACTATGCTATAATTATCCCATGAATAAACGAGGGTTTACCCCGCACCACTTTTATACCAAAATTATTGATTATGTTTAAAAAGTTTTTATCTATCTGCACCCCTTTTTCTCAACGTAAGCCTACCAATAAAAGTGGTGCGGGGTTTACCCTGATCGAATTATTAGTAGTCATAGCCATTATTGGTATTCTCTCGGCAATTGCTATTGTGAATCTTAATAGCGCTCGCAATAGGGCAAAAAATGCCTCTGCTAAGCATGGATTATCTGAAGTCGTGACAGCTGGGTTCCTCTGTCAAGACAGCGGGTGGAATATTAATTGTGAATTAGGTCAGGCAACTACTACCTCCTGCGGTATACTCGGAGGTACCCCGGAGGAAGGTAAAAAGATCTGTGCTTCGAATGATCCAGCAAATACAATTGGTACTTGGCCGAAATTATCTGATTATGGCTGGATTTATCAGGGTGGGGCTTCAGCGTATTCTAGTACAACCGCACACACCTTCAGTTTTATCGCACAACAGGTTGGCTCCCCGTTTGAAACCTATACTTGTACCGAAGGCGGGTGTCAAAGTAGTTTATAGTCGCTACGAAATTCGAAACTCTCAGAGCGCCTTTTGCGAACCTAGGGTACTCGCTAGGTGAAGCAATCTAGTTGATCATGTTGACGAGGCTAGACTGCCTCCCTCGTTTTTGGCACCTACGCCTGTACCGAAGTTAGCTGTCAGTAGTTGTTAGGACTATTTTTGATTTTTACTCTGAATTTTTTCTTTAGTATCTTTGCTCTAGCTAATCCTAACGTTCTCCTTTAAAATATGGTATAATTTTTATTGATGATACCATTTTTTATTTTTGTTTTAGGCGCTATTTTTGGCAGCTTTCTCACTGCTGTCGTTTACCGCGTACGACTAGAGGAATCCTTCGTCAAAGGACGCTCGCGTTGTCCGAACTGCAATCACCAATTAGCCGTCCTCGACCTTTTCCCGATCGTCAGCTGGTTGCTCCTCGGCGGTAAGTGTCGCTACTGCCTCAAGGGTATATCTTGGTCCTATCCGTTGACGGAGATTTGCCTCGGCTTAGCCTTCCTCCTTGCCTACACCGCCTCCTCCCAGCTTCTAACTCCCAACTTACAACTAGCTCTCTGGTTGATCATGACCGTTTTCCTAGGCTTCATCTTCATCTACGACGCCCGTTATTATCTAATACTGGATCAAGTGATCGTAGCGGCGTCAATTGTAGCAATTGTTTTTAACCTTATTTTGGGAGTCAGTCCACTCAGTATGCTGATCGGCGCTGTAGTAGCTGGAGGATTTTTCTTATTGCAATTCGTCATATCACGTGGTCAGTGGATTGGTGGGGGAGATATCAAGCTCGGCGTCTTGATGGGATTGCTCTTGTCTTGGCCGAACGTCCTCGGCGCTTTGTTTATCGCCTATGTCACCGGTAGTATTATCGGTTTGTGCTTGGTCGCGACGGGCAAGAAGGGTATGAGCAGCCAAGTGCCGTTCGGTACCTTTCTAACAGTCGCTACCTTTATCATGATGCTCTACGGTCAGCAGATAATTAGCTGGTATCTCAACTTTCTTTATGCCTAGAAACGGATACACAATCATCGAAATCTTGGCGGCGATTGTTGTCTTTACCATTATGATGGGAGTAGCAGTCGTTTCTTTTCGTGGAACTTCAGATAAAGACAGATTGAAGACAGAGTTAGTGCGTGTGGCTGGTATTATCCGTGAAGCTCGAAGCAGAGCTTATAACGGCATCATGCCGACAGGAGCCACTGTCTATCCCGCTGGAGGTTATGGTGTCTATATGAATAAAACCACCAAACAAATTGTTTTATTCGCTGATAACGATGGAGACAACTATTATGATAGTGGAGAGGAAGTATCTAGCTCCAGTTTGAATGCGAAACTGACCTTTACTTTTATCAAGAAAAATCCGGCGATTACCGAAGAAGTGATCAAGTTTAACAGTGATGATTATCCCACGGTTTATAACCAACAAGCTTGTCCCCCAGGAGGGCCAAGCGGTACTAGTGTCTGCCCAAATCACCAACTAACTATACCGACCAGTGGTCAGACTCAGAATGTCATACTGCAGATTTTTGCCGGAGCAACCTGCAATGGCAGAGTCAAAGTTTCAGACAAAAGCGCAACAGTGCAGCCGCTGCTGATAGATACTTCCTTGGTTAGTTGTTAATAATCCTATGGCGAACTATTCAAAATCAAGTGGATTTACATTATTGGAAGGCATCGTAGCTATCGGTGTCATTAGCGTTGGTTTGGCAGGAGCTTTGTCATTGGCTTTATCAAATTTATCGTCAGCTCAAGGCAATGAACGACGTATCGTGGCAGCCAATCTGGCCCGTGAAGGCATCGAATTTGTGCGGAATCAGCGTGACAGCAATTGGCTGAAGATGGATTTGAATAAATCTCAGGTGAATCTCAGCCCGTATAGTTGGGATACCTTTGTCGATAAGGCTGGTTACTCTGTGACCCCTACCTTCATACCTATGGTAACGCCGATTGCCGCCCCGACACCGCAGTTGCCGGCGGGTATGACCTTCAGTTGGTCTAAAGTTGATCTCGTCGGAGTGACAAATGATACCTGTAATGATTTTGACTGTATGACCACTTGTGGCAGTGTTTGTCAGCTGTATTATGACCCTGCTTCACACCTCTACGGAGTAGAGGCTACAGCACCGGATGCGGTCATTACACCGTTTCGTCGTCTGATCACGACGCAGGAGATTTGCTATAACGACGCGACTAACGCAGAACTGGTCAAAGGATTGAGTGAGAGCTGTGCTGCTGATAGTACCTATACGACAAAGGTAGGGATCTTGGCCACTTCGATCGTTCGCTATGATCAGACCAAGAAGTTGGATGTAGTGGTCAAAGAAAGATTATATAATTGGCGCTAGTATATGGATAATACCAAACGAGGATTCACACTGGTAGAGATGATGATAACCTTGACGATTTTTTCGTTAGGGTTTGTCATGATTTCCGCCATCTATGTCGGTATCAGCAACGCGCAGAATCGCGCCAAAGTTTCTGTCGAGTATTTGAATGAAGGCGAGATCGTCTTTGAGCAATTAGCTCGTGAGATTCGCGGTAAGATGATTGATACAAGCAGCGCCTGTCCGACGAGCTGTGGTGATCCTAATACCTATTTTTGTTTGTCGGATCTAGCCAATGGCAAAACTTTTTTGCGTTACAATCCGACGGATTTTTCTATAGAGATCAATCGTGGTACGGTTTGTAGTCAGAACGCGGCTTGGGTGCGTGTCTCTGATCCTGCGATCAAGATTAGCAATATGCAGTTTTTATCTTCCGCCGAGATCAATGATCAGCAGCAGCTGACGACAGTGTTGATGACGGTCGAGCCGACCGTAGCCAGCAAAGCAGCTATACCTATTCATTTGCAGACAGCTATTTCTAGTCGAGTTTTCTTACCTGCTAAGCCAACGTTATAAATGTTCATGTTAGACCAATCCTATCCAGCATCGAAACAGAGGGGAGCAGTACTGCTATTAGCACTGATGCTTTTGTCATTAGTGATGTTTTCTACCTTGTCATTAGCAACAATCTTGGTCACTGAGCTTCGATCGTCACGCTTCTCTGATAACGCCATAGTTGCTCACTACGCTGCTGAGAGCGGTTCCGAGCAGGCTCTATTTTTATTGAAAGAAGCCCGCAGTGTCGATGAATTAAATGTTGCGGATCCGTACAAGCAATTTTTCTATCCGGTCTCTCCGACTCATCGCCGTGTTGATAATTTTGGAGCTATGGACCAGCAACGACTCTACGATCTGACGAAGATCAGTACTACATCGGATGATTTTGTCGCTTATAATATTCCCGTGAACTCGTCTGCTCAGCTGGATATTTTTGACCCTTTACAGGAGAATGTACCGCCGACGACGTTTGTCAGCAATCTTCATATCAACTGGCAGGCCAACACCTCAGGCGCCACTAATGATCGTTTAGAATTAACACTGCTCAAATATAGTAATATCTCCGGTAAGCTTGAGATTGATCCGGCCAATGATAATCCCCGTAAAATATATTTTCTGTGTGGTAATGATAATGGTCAGTGTATCACCGCCGACATCAGCTTGTCTCCGAATAGTTTCTACCATGTCACTGTCAGACCGATTGATCATGATTTGAAAAAGGTGGTTATCTCTACCTCTGATGACAGCGGAAACTCAGTCGGTATCCCGTCACAACTGTTTATCAAAACTATTGGGCATTATCGTGATGCTTCACAGGAAGTGACGGTACAGACACCATGGGATAATGGTGCTTCTGATCTGTTTAACTACGTCATCTTCTCCGATGCCAGCCTGATCAAAAATATTTTGAATACAACAGTGGCTGCTTTTCCGAGTCTTTGTGGTGTCTGTGAGACAGACTCGAGCATCGCCTGTAGTGATAGTTCTGTTTGTGGGGCAAGCTCTCGCTGTCAGCAAGTAGGCGCAGCAGCTGGTGCCTGCAAGGTTCTGGATGGAGCTTCTATCGGAGAGAATGACACTTCAGTAGATATTTCCCAAAATAATTATGGCCAATGCAATGCGAGATGTTCGGGTTATACCTTCTGTGGTGATGGAACAGTACAACGCGACGGATTTCCACCGTCCGAGCCAACAGGAACCGGTGGTAAAAACGGAGTTGGTATCGGTGGTCCGCTTAATGATGGAAATGAAGCGTGTGATGATGGTAATATTTCCAATTCTGATACCTGCACAACCAGTTGTCAGTTGACTACCTGCGGTGATGCCTTGGTCAATGTACCAAATGGATCTGGTGTGATTGAGGTCTGTGATGAAGGTACCTGCGGTACACCGGGGCACATCTCACCGAACTGTAATGGCGGTGGTGTAGGACATTGCAATGCTACTTGTACTGCAGTACAGTCTGGAGGCGGTGGCGGAGGATGTGGTAAGAAATGCACCCCGCCAATATAAAGCTATGAATAAAGCAGCAGCACAACAACGTCTCAGCGTCTTGCGCCGAGAGATAGAGAAGTATCGCTATCAGTATCATGTCCTCGATCAGTTGGAAATTTCTGAAGCGGTACTTGATAGTTTGAAACGCGAGTTAGTTCAACTAGAAACTCAATTTCCTGATTTGATCACGGCTGACTCGCCTTCACAGCGGGTGGCTGGCAAGGCTCTGAAACAATTCTCCAAGGTGCGACATGGTCGTCCTGTTTTGTCTTTGCAGGATTATTTTGATCCAGTGGAGCTAGGAGAGTGGCAGGAGCGCAACGAGAAATTATTATTACAGAAGATAACGGGATATTATTGTGAGTTAAAATTTGACGGATTAACGGTCGTGTTGACCTATGAGCATGGTCGATTTGTCCGTGGTGCTACGCGTGGAGACGGTACGATTGGTGAGGATGTAACACAGAATCTACGAACCATCGAAAGTATTCCATTAGAATTGAATTTGACATCATGGAAACAACCGTCAAAGGTTATTGAGATTCGCGGTGAAGTTGTTATTACTAAGAAAAATTTTGCTTTGATCAATAGCCGACAAGAAAAGAACAGTTTGCCTATTTTCGCTAATCCCCGCAATTTGGCGGCCGGCTCGATCCGTCAGTTGGATCCCAAGATTACCGCCGAACGTAAGCTTGACTGTTTTGCTTTCGAGTTAATCACCGATCTTGGTCAGCAAACTCATGAACAAGTGCATCAGTGGCTGTCCACTATGGGCTTCAAAACTTTTAAACAAAATCAGTCAGCCAAAGATTTGTCTGAAGTGGCGAGGTTTCTCAAACAGTGGGAAGAAAAAAGAAAAAAACTTGATTTCAATACTGATGGCGCTGTGGTGGTGGTAAACAATGTGGCTCAAGAGAAGCGATTAGGCAGTATCGGTAAGACTGAACGCTGGATGGCAGCCTTCAAATTCCCGGCGGAGCAGACTACGACACAGGTTTTAGATATTCAGGTACAAGTTGGTCGGACCGGAGCTTTGACGCCGATTGCTGCGCTCAAGCCAGTATCAGTGGCTGGTACGACTGTTTCACGTGCTACGTTGCATAACCAAGATGAGATCGAACGACTAGGGGTTCGTATCGGTGATACCGTTATCATCCAGAAAGCCGGTGATATTATCCCGGAAATTGTTGAAGTGTTGAAGAAGCTACGCTCAGGTAAAGAAAAAGAATTTCATTTTCCTAAGAAATGTCCGGTTTGTAATTCACCTGTAGTGAGACCTCAGGGGGAGGTGGCGCATTATTGTAGTAACAAACAATGCTATGCCCGCGAAATTCAGAATCTCATTCACTTTGTTTCTAAGAAAGCTTTTCATATAGAAGGTTTAGGCGATAAGATTGTCGAGCAATTAGTCGCGGCCGGTTTGGTCAGTGACAGTGCCGATTTTTTCTTATTGACGAAAGCGGACCTGCTACAGCTGGAGCGCTTCGCCGAGAAGTCAGCCGACAATCTGATTGTCTCAATCACCGAGCGCCGACAGATCACGCTTGACCGTTTCATCTATGCTCTCGGCATCCGCCATGTAGGCGAACAAACAGCGCGCGATGTGGCTCAGCATTTTCGTAGCTGGCAGAAACTGCAAGCAAGTTCTAAAGCAGAGTTATTGGCCATCCATGAAATTGGGGAGGTAGTGGCTGACAGTCTGTATAATTGGCTGCAGTCAGCCGCTAATAAGAAACTCATTCAAAAATTATTTACTGCTGGCATTGTCATTACAGCCAAAGCCACTGCCAAAGACCAACGACTGGCGGGGAAATCATTTGTCATTACTGGTACTTTGAGTCAGGCACGAGAGGAAGTAGCGGAAGAAATTCGTCAGCATGGTGGTACGGTTGGCAGTAGTGTCAGCTCGCAGACTGACTATGTCCTGGCCGGCGAAGCTCCAGGATCAAAGGTGGATAAAGCGAGGAAGTTGGGAGTAGTTATTATTGATGAGGGAGGACTCCGGAAGATGATTACAAAAAAATAAAAGAGCAAAAAGCAAAAATATAAAGCAAAGTTAAAAAATTCTACGGCGATCCGCATCTTTAATTTTTGAATTATATTTTTACATTCTCCTTTTTTACTTAACGAATCGACCCTGACCATAATCTAAATCCTTGCTATACTAACACCGTATGTCTACCCATATTACACCCAAAGAAATCGAACAATTATCCCACCTAGCTAAGCTCCAGCTGGCAGAGGCTGATGAGCAGTCTTTGGCCCATGATTTGGAAGGTATTTTGAAATATGTGGAAACTTTGCAGGCGGTCAAAGTGGAAGGTGTCAGGCTGAACCCAAACGAGCGTTTGTTGGCAGAATTACGTCCGGACACAGCACATTCAAGTGGTCTGGAGCTGACTGAGCTATTGCCGGCTGAACGTCTGGCAGATCAACTATTACAAACTCCTAATGTCTTTACCAAGCATGAATCTACAGGAACTGACAATACCTAAGATTGCCGCCGGTCTGGAGACGGGTGAGTACACTTCAGCAGAATTAACCGGCGAATATTTGAAAGCCATCGAAGCTGATAAGACTAACAGCTTTATTTCTTCTGATCCTGAGTTTGCCTTGGCGGCCGCCGTGTCAGCCGATCAACTGAGAGCCGAAGGTAAAGCTTCAGTGCTGACGGGAGTACCTATTGCCATCAAAGATGTTTTGACGGTCAAAGGATTATTGGCTACAGGAGGGTCAAAAATTTTACAAAATTATCATCCACCGTACACAGCTACAGCGGTAGAGCGTTTACAGAAAGCTGGTATGGTGATCCTCGGTAAGACGAACTGCGATGAATTTGCTATGGGTTCATCGAATGAGAACTCTGCTTATGGTTCAGTATTAAACCCTCGCGACATTACTCGTGTACCGGGTGGTTCTTCTGGTGGATCGGCGGCAGCAGTCGCAGGTGGCTTGGCTCCGGCAGCGCTCGGTACTGATACCGGTGGATCAGTCAGACAGCCGGCTGCTTTCTGCGGTCTGATCGGTTTGAAGCCTACCTATGGTCGTATTTCAAGATATGGTCTGATGTCGATGGCTTCCTCACTGGATACGGTTGGGATATTTTCCAAAACGGCTGAGGAGTGTGCCTTACTCCTACAGGTGATGGCTGGTAAGGACAGTCATGATAGCACCAGCTCAGCCGAAGCAGTACCAGCCTATTTCCAACACTGCCGTCAACAGCAAGAACCGTTACGTATTGGTTTGCCGAAGCAATATTATTTACCTGGTCTGGATGAGCGTCTGCGCAAAGTTCTGGAACAGACGATTGAACGTCTGAAGAAAAAAGGCTACACCTTCGTGGAGATTGATCTGCCGTACGCTGAGTATGCGCTGGCGGCGTACTATGTGATCATGCCGGCTGAAGTCAGCTCCAACTTAGCACGCTATGACGGCTTGCGGTATGGTCTATCGGTTGAAGGCGAAGACCTAGATCAACACTATCGAGCCACGCGTACTACTGGTTTCGGCACTGAGGTCAAACGCCGTATTTTATTAGGAACCTATGCCTTATCAGCGGGGTATTATCAGGCGTACTATCTGCAAGCCCAGAAAGTCCGTCAGCTGATCAAGCAGGATTATGACCAAGCCTTCAAACAGGTTGATATGTTGCTGACACTAACGACACCGACGGTCGCCTTTCGCCTTGGTGAGAAAGTAACAGATCCATTATCCATGTATTTGGCGGATATCTATACCGTGTCAGCCAATATTGTCGGTATACCGGGTTTGAATATTCCTATAGGTGAAGTAGATGGACTGCCGACGGGTATGCAAGTGCTCGGCCCGTCGTGGTCAGAGGAGCGGTTATTGCGATTCGCGCATCATTGGCAAGAGGCAAATCGGTAGAGATGTAGTATAATATAGGAGCTTGTAGCTTGTAGCTTGTAGCTTGTAGC
>CAZFBK010000001.1:2632-20708 GCA_964517065.1 uncultured Gammaproteobacteria bacterium | reverse complement strand
GGTAGAGATGTAGTATAATATAGGAGCTTGTAGCTTGTAGCTTGTAGCTTGTAGCTTGTAGCTTGTAGCGAATCCCTGACCCCGACCCTAATTCCTGACCCTGAAATATTTATGAACAAAAATTTAGAACGCAGATTAGACACGACGGTACGTGCCAGCTATATCAGACGCTGGTATCAAAAACCGTGGGGTAAGGTTTCCTTGGTCATCGGACTGATCCTGGCTGGTTTTTTTGTTTATTATCTCTATCTGACGACAGGCTATGTCAATGACATCAAAAATTTTGATATTAATAAAACCGTGACAGATTTCCGTCAGGATAAGCAATTCGCCAATCTGGTAACGAGCGACGATCCTAGCAGGGGCTCAGCTGAAGCGAAAGTCGTCGTTGTAGCTTTCGAAGATTTTCAGTGTCCTTTCTGTCGGCAGAATCAAGCTGATCTGAAAAAAATCTTGGACAAATACGGCGATAAGATTTTATTTATCTATCGTGACTTCCCGATACCGTCTGTTCATCCGGAAGCTGAGAACGCCGCTGAGGCCGCTAACTGCGCTTTCCAGCAAGGTAAGTTCTGGGAATATCATGATCAGCTTTTTGCCCGTCAGGATGAGCTTTCAGCCAGTACGTACAATCAGATTGCCGAGACGCTCGGTTTGGATATCAGCGCCTTTAACCGCTGCGTCAATACCAAAGCTTACAGTAAGGAAATTGAAGCCGATATTAAGGCTGGGCAGGATTTGGGTGTGATTGGGACGCCGACGTTTTTCATCAATGGACAGATGTTCCCGGGAGTGTTATCCTATGATTTCATGGATAAAGTAATCGGTTTCTTATTATCAAATAGTCAAAAATGAACCATCTTTCAGAGAAATATCATCATTTAACCGGCCTCTTCTTACGTTTAGGATTAGGCTTTATTTATTTGTATTCGGGCTATGGCAAGCTATTTTTGGGCGATGACACCATTGGTGTCTGCAGCAACAGAGGTGAGGCAGCAGCGTTGGTGGGTAACTATACTTGGATACCGATTGATCCGGCTGTCTTCGTGATCATTCAATCAGTTGTTGAATTACTTTTGGGTCTGATGTTGGTGCTCGGTATCAAGACTCGCTGGGCCGCTACCATCTCTACACTGTTACTGATCATCTTCCTGATTTTTATAGATTTCAACCTAGTCTGGAAAAACATTGCGCTTCTCGGAGCCTCGATTGCTTTAGCTTTGACACGAGATAATGCCTTTTCTTGGGACGAACGAAAAAATAAGAATTAAGAATTTTGGTATGAAAAAAATTGCAGTAATCCTCTTGGCAGTTGTGTTATTAGCCGGTTGTAAGAAAGTAGACTACACCGAGAAGATCCAATATCACCCGAAGAAAGGCAGTGATCTAGCACGGGTGAAGATTGTTGAATGGAGTGATTTTCAGTGCCCATCATGTGGCTCAGCCTATCAACAGCTCGGACCCGTCTTCAAACAATACGCTGACGGTATCCAGGTTGATTTACGTCATTTCCCATTAACCAGTATTCATCCCTATGCTCTCGGTGCTGCGGTTGCGGCCGAGTGTGCTGCTGATCAGGGTAAATTTTGGGAGTATCATGATTTACTTTTTGAAAATCAGACGGACTTGAAGAAAAAAGATCTCATCACCTATGCCACACGCCTCGGACTTGATACCACCTTGTTTCAGAATTGTTATGACTCACAAGTGAAAAACAAGCAGGTCAGAGCTGATATTGATGAAGGTAAAAAGCTAGGCATTGATTCTACCCCGACCTTTTTCATCGACGGCAAGAAGGTTGATAACTGGACAACTATCCCTCAGATGTTAGCCGCTTTATTGCCGGCATCAGCACCCACCAGCACTCCGTCGATTCTTCTAAAATAATTTCATGCCTTTGTGGCAGCTCCAAGCACCGACCGCTATCGCCTTACAGCTCGGTGCTTTTAGTATCCGCTGGTATGGAGTCTGCTTAGCGTTGGGGATCTTATCAGCCTATTGGCTGGTAGAGCGCCTACGCCGGAAGCGAGGGCAGACTATGGCGGCGATTGAAAGCTTATTATTTGTCGTTGTCATTGTCGGAATCATCGGAGGCAGATTGCTTCATGTGGTTTTAGAATGGTCGTATTACAGTACTCATCTCTGGCAGATTCCCCAGATTTGGCTGGGTGGCTTGGCGATCCATGGTGCTATCATCGCTGGCGCTCTGGCTCTGTATCTGATGTCTCGTCGTCAGCAGGAACGATTCTTGCCATTGTTGGATCAGCTGATACCGGGATTGGCTTTGGCACAGGCGATCGGCCGCTGGGGGAATTATTTCAATCAGGAGTTGTACGGACAACCGACGAATAGTTTTTTTGGTATTTATATCGAACCCCAATTTCGAATTTCAAATTTCCAACCCTTCTCATTATTCCACCCGATATTTCTCTATGAGTCACTGGGATTGTTGGTGCTCTGTTTTATTCTCTTGTCTATGCAGAATCGAATTCTAACTCCCAACTCCCCGTCTCGCGTCGAGGAGCGACAGCGAGTCGAGGCGGGCAAACTCCCAACTCCTAAATCCCAGCATCCTGGACTCACCACCGCGTTCTATTTAATCGGCTACGGTCTTGTCCGTTTCTCGATCGGCTATCTGCGTATCGATCCGCAGTTGTCATTTTGGGGCTTACGCTTTGATCAGTGGGAGAGTGTGGTGTTTGTGGTGGGAGGTCTACTGCTCATATGGAAAAGTCAGAAAAGACCTGATTCTATTAGCGAATTAAAAAGTAAGTCTTAACGCCATTACCCTTGCCAAACGGACCCATTTATTATATAGTGGCATGGCATAAATCTACCATGGACCGGTAGTTCAGTTGGTTAGAACGCTCCCCTGTCACGGGAGAGGTCGCGAGTTCGAGTCTCGTCCGGTCCGCCACGCTGAGCGTGGCGGTTCGTGGCGCTCAGCGCCACGCCACACAAACAATCATCTGGGACGCTAAGCGTCCCGCCATTTAGCAACAGTCATGGCGCTCAGCGCCACGCCACATCGGAGAATTACATTTTAAAAACAGGGGTTCATTAACCTGTTTTTTATTATGTTTTATACCTATATCCTGATTAGTCTAAGAGATGGCCAACTATATATTGGTTACACACCCGATTTAAAAGAAAGATTAAAAGCTCATAATGGTGGTTTCGTAAAATCTACCAAACATCGCCGTCCACTTACTCTTATTCATTACGAGACTTTTCTGACTGACGAAGATGCTCTCCGCCGCGAGGCCTATCTAAAAGGTGGTAACGGCCATTCAGAAATGAAGGTCTTACTCAGGAATACTTTTAGAAAAGTAGGTTATAAATATTACTAATAATACACATTTAAAAAATATAGGATGACCCGCGGGGTCTTTTTTGCTACATTCTTATACACATATAGACAGAAAGTCAGAAAGGATTATAATGTAAGCGCAATTATTAATTAATATATATCATGAGAAATTTCCTTTCCTCGGAGGGATTCCCTCGTAAGCTCGGTGGCAAGTTTCGGCGAATGATTTCTTTGGGATCTAGTGCCAGAAAGCATCTTAGTATTGGTGGCTTTATCGCCATTTTTTTATTTTTTGGCGGTCTCTTGGTTGCGAGTCCCATTATCTATTTGAATTTGGTCAACGCTGAAGCCAGAGCAGCCACCTGCGATCCCAATCAACCGATCCCAGGAAAGATTAATGTTAAATTCAAAAGTTCAGAAACGGTGACCAGTCGTGGCGATGCGATCCGAGCAGTGATCAAGGTAATGGACCGACAGACCATCAATAATGTGCGTGATTTGAAAAAAGTTATGCCCGAGTCAAGGATATCCCGTAACCAAACTGTCAAACGAGCCATCGGTCTTGATCGCTGGGTAGAGATTGATATTGATCCGCAAGCCAATGTCTGGGATCAAATTAAGCTCTGGCAAAGAGCTCCCGAAGTTGAGGTGGCTGAACCTATTTATCAAAGTTGCCCAGCATTAACTCCCAATGACCCGCAATATCCTAGTATGTGGCACCACAACAATACTGGCCAAGCCGGCGGTACTGTCGGTGCTGATATGGACACTCCTGCAGCCTGGGATATTCAGACCGGTAACCGTATCATTGTGGCTGCCATTGACACTGAAATCGAATGGTATCATCCCGATCTGGTGGACAATATTTGGCAAAATCTCGGAGAAGACACTGATCAAGACGGACATACCTTAGAATGGAGCAGTTCTCTTAGTCGCTATATATTGGATCCGGGGGATATCAACAATCAAGATGATGATGGTAACGGTTATGCAGACGACCTGATTGGTTGGGACTTTTCTCAAATGGATAAAGATCCGTCTATTTCGTCAGGCTTGCGTCATGGAACCTATGTCAACGGTGGCATGGCTGCAACCGCTAATACTATTGGTGTAGTAGGACCGTGTTCCAATTGTCGCATGATGGCTATCAGAAATTCGGGCTACGTATTCCCTCTGCATTATGCCATCGAAAATGGTGCTAAAGTCGTAAGTTTTAGCTACAAGGTAAGTGATAGCCAAGCGCTCCGTGATGAGATAGCCTATGCTGAAAGTCAAGATGTGTTGGTAATCATTGCGTCTGGTAATGACAGCAATGGTGATCCTAGTGGTATCTGTAACGATGATTTAGTTCTCTGTGTCGGAGCTAGTGATGATCGTGATTATCGTGCGTATTATTCCAATTATGGAGGGCAGTTAGATATTACTGCGCCTGGCAATGCAATCTGGACGACCAAAGAGAATAATACCTATGGAATGCTTGGCGGTACGTCAATGGCAGCTCCTGTATTGGCTGGTGTGGCAGGTCTGGTCAGAGCAGAAAACCCCAGCCTGACAGTAGCCGAAGTACGGTCTCTCTTGCAATCAGCTACAAATCCGCTGGTCAACGCTCAAGGAGGATTTTCGGGAACTGGTCGTCTCAATGCTTATCAGGCAGTACTAAAAGCTCAAACCACCTTAACGACTGGTCACTATCCAATAGCCAACCTAGATCCTGTCTTGACCACACGAATCGTAGGTGGTCAGAATTTATTTGGAACTGCTGCTGGTGCTCATTTTGATCATTATGAAGTTCTCGCAGGTTCAGGACTCTATCCGACGACGATGACGCAAATAGCTTCGTCAGCTACACCGGTTACGAACGGCTTACTAGCAACACTGAACGGGTTACCCAGCGGTATATATCAGGTGGAGCTTCGCGTCTATGATACTGATGGACAGATAGCTAAAGACGATATCTATCCTGTTGATTGGCAGCCGACTGCAATTTTGGATCAGACCAGTAGCCATTTTGACGGTCAGTATTATCATATTAATGGCAGCGCTGATAGTCCTAACTTTGATCATTATCAGATACAGGTGGGACTTGGTTCTAATCCTTCTACTTGGGTAATTGATCAGTCTATTACTACGCCTAAAATAAAATCTGAGCTATATTCAATTGATGTCAACAGCGTTGGTTATAATGTTGTAACGGTAAAATTAACAACCTATGATTCGGTGGTTGGTTCTACCAGTACAACGTGGTATCCACTGTCCCTCGAACCATCGCAACCAGGTTGGCCGAAATCTATTAGTACGGGGGTTGATTACCCTCCATTATTGGCTGATATCGATAACGACGGTAAGCCAGAAGTTATCGTTGCCGACTCAGACGGTATTTACGTCTTTAACGAAGATGGGAGCGTTGTCTCTGGTTGGCCCCAGCCTTTCAGTATCGGCTCTCCAATCGCCGCCGCCGATGTCGATAATGACGGTAAACTGGAATTAATTCTTGGAACTCCCTATAACTCGGTTCTAGCTCTCAACGAAGATGGGACCGATGTGCCTGGTTGGATTGCTGGTCTGGCAGGAGCTGCCAAAAGTATCAGCGTGGGAGACATTGATAACGATAAACAGATTGAAGTTGTCGCGGTCAGTAATAATGGTTCCATCACTGCTCTCAATAGAAATGCTACCGTTGCCACAGGTTGGCCAATTCAAATGCCAACTACTCCGGTAGGAGCCGCCGTCTTAGCGAATTTAGACGGTGACCCGCAATTAGAAATAATCCAAGCCGGTAGTGACCAAAAAATCTACGCTTACAATGGCGATGGCACGACGCTTTCTGGCTGGCCGGTCAATAGTCCACATATCAAGACCATTGCTGTAGGACATGCTGCGAGTGGTGCACAGATCGTCGGCGCGGGAACTAACGGCGAAGTATATTCATTCCAAAGTAATGGTACCGCGACGGGCGGTTGGCCGCTCCAAGTTAGCAGTGTTAGTTCGGTGGGAGATATAGCTGTGGCGGACGTTGATAATGATGGACAAGAAGAAATCGCCATCGCCATGGAGAATAGCTCGACTCATACTGGTAGTCTCTACATCTACAATGATGATGGTACTTCAGTATCTGGTTGGCCACAGTCTGCTGACACAGGCAAGAAAATGATCGGCAATCCTGTGATGGCCAATATGGATAGTAATACGAGCGACATAGAAATTGCAATTGCAGATGTGGCTGGTAAAATTTACATGCGTAAACCAGACGGTTCTGCTGTAAGTTTCTGGCACTTTGCAAGTTCTAGTGTTTCTCCGGCCAATCTAGCCATAGCGGACGTGGATGGAAACGGTACTGGTGAGCTATTGGAAGTTACCGAGAGCGGACGACTTAGCATGTGGGATCTACTGGGTCCATCGAGCGGGAATCATATCTGGACGCAATTTCAGCATGATGTCCGACGAACGGGGTGGGAAGAATCTATCGGTTGTAACGATGTTCTGTTCACCAATGAGTGCAAAAATTCAAAACCTTTGTACTGTAGCGCTTCTCAAACAATTATAAATAATTGTAGCTATTGCGGGTGTCAGAGTGGGTATAGCTGTAATTCATCTAGTGGCGTTTGTCAGTCTGAGAATGGGCGGCCTCCTCTGTGGCCTCCGATTCAAGGCTAGACAGCATAAGGTATTAATAATAGCAGGCCGGTTCGCGCGAGCGAACCGGCCCACTTGTTAGTGTGTGAAATGTCAATATTTTTGCGTAATTATTTTAATCGTTGTCTTTCTGCTATACTGTATCTATGAAAGCAATTACTATCTTTTTTTACGGTCTGATTATTTCTCTGACAGTCTCTTCTATTAGTCTGCCCACTTTGGCAGCAACAAAAACTACCGTGCCAGCCAAACCAGCTGTAACAGCACCGAAGAAGGCTACAACTCCGGTCAAAAAGCCGGCAGTCAAAAAAC
Source organism: uncultured Gammaproteobacteria bacterium (assembly GCA_964517065.1). Taxonomy (GTDB): domain Bacteria; phylum Patescibacteriota; class Patescibacteriia; order UBA1558; family 2-01-FULL-52-15; genus CAYYYA01. The sequence continues at coordinate 13,453 of CAZFBK010000001.1, read as the reverse complement.
CAGTCGTCAAGAAACCGGTAACGAAGAAAGTTGTGAAAAAACCAGCACCACCTTCAGTGACCTATGTGAAATACGCCGGTGGCAAAGTCGTTGCCTCATCACAAGCAGACAAACAGTTACCACCAGCGTCCATGACCAAGCTGATGACAGCTTTGGTTATCCTCGATCATAAGCCTGACTGGGGACAGAAAGTTACTATCACGCAGACGCATTTGGATTATCCTAAGGTTTGGGTTGGTAATGATGTGACCAGTGAAGTATCCTTGAAACTTGGTGATACCGTGACGGTCTACGATCTCTGGATTGCCATGCTGGTAGCTTCGTCCAATCAGTCAGCACGAGCTTTGGTCGATGCTGTTGGAATGACACACGTAGGTTTTTTGGTTGAGATGAACGCTAAAGCAAAAAGTTTAGGTTTGAAGCAAACTGTCTTCAAAGACGTGGCGGGTTTGAGTGAAAATACTTTGACTACTGCGCGTGAGATGGCGGTGATCGCTCATGAAGCTTTTGCTCAGTCAGCTATTATCAGGGGCAGTGCGGTCAGTCGCTATACTATTGTGGCTACGACGGCTGAGGGACAGACACGCAGTATTGCTGTGGCGGATCGCAACACGAGCTTACGACAATTTTCTCCTGATGCCGCCAAAGTTGGCTTTCTCGTCGAGGCACAACGAACTGTCTCGATCAAAAAAGGTGATGTCATCGTCGTAGTGATGCACGCCATGAGTATGGCCGAACGGAATACTATTCTGCATAGGTTGTTGGGGGTTTAGCCAGCACAATTGACATTATTATAAAGCGGGCGTAGTCTGGAAGCAGAATACGTTCCGTCTTTTTTTTGATGCGTCGTGACCTTTACCTGGAGGTTTTTATGACAGATTACGTCGTCCGCTGTAATGCTTTGTTGGCGATTATTGCGGGTTGTGGTCGTTTGGATTGCTACCCGACCGTCGCGATGTTGGAGGATGCTCTCAAAGAGTCCCGTGACAAGCAGACTTCACAGGATCCGCTCTACGGATTGCCTGCCAAGCATCCGACGGTCATTCGTGAAAGACTGGAAGCTGACTTGTCTGCTCTCCAGCATCATGCCTTGATTGAGCTGAAGGATGGCTCATACTATCGGCTTTCCGGTCGAGGCGTAAACGCTGTGACTGAGATCTTTGCTCCGGTGTGGACGACGGAGGTTGTTGCTCGTACTATCCTGCGTCGAGCCCAGTTTTCACATCCGCTGTTCTAACAGCTAGAGGCCGAGCCTCAAGGAACCGCGTACTGTCATTTGGTACGCGGTTTTTCCTTTGGTAAGTAAAATCCTCCTAAACCGACAGATCTTGATTTTTTCCCTTGCAGGTGTAGTCTATAAATAATAATTCCTCTATGTCACAAGCAGAAAAGACAGTCAAAGGACTCTTAGCCAAAGCCGACGTTATAGTGGGTGGGTCTCGGCCATGGGATATTCAAGTGCATAACGATGCTTGGTATGAGCGCATCTTGTCCAATGGATCACTAGCTTTGGGCGAGTCCTATATGGATGGCTGGTGGGACAGTCCAGCGCTGGATCAGTTTTTCTTCAAAGTCTTTGCTGCCAAATTAGAGTCATCAATTGGCTATGATTGGCGTTTCATCTTGCAGGTGATCCGTGCCCGTTTACTCAATACCCAAAAGTTTGGCTTGGCAGCCAAGAATGCCCGTCGGCATTATGATATCGGTAATGATCTCTATAGTGTGATGCTGGATAAACGTCTCGTCTATACCTGTGGCTATTGGAAAGATAGTGATACTCTTGATGCTGCTCAAGAAGCAAAATTGGATCTGGTCTGTCGCAAGATTGGTCTGAAAGCCGGTCAGCGGGTTCTGGACATCGGCTGCGGCTGGGGCAGCTGGGCGAAATTCGCAGGCGAGAAATACGGCGCTCACGTCGTGGGTGTGACGGTATCACCGGAGCAAGTTGAGTTGGGTAAAAAGCTATGCGCTGGATTGCCCGTTGAGATACAGCTTTTGGATTACCGTAAGATTACCGGAACGTACGATCATATTATTTCCCTTGGTATGTTTGAGCACGTCGGTTACAAGAACTACCGCACGTACATGCAGGTAGCGCGTGAGCATCTGGCTGATGATGGTTTATTCCTCTTGCATACCATCGGAGGCAATAAATCGGCTACAACCACAGATCCGTGGATTGATAGATACGTTTTCCCAGGTGGTGTATTGCCGTCAGCTAAGCAGATTACCACAGCTGTTGAAAGATTATTTATCATCGAAGACTGGCATAACTTTGGTCCTGATTATGATAGGACACTGATGGCATGGTGGCACAATTTTGACCAGCACTGGCCGGAGCTGAAACAAAAATATGGTGATCGTTTCTATCGTCAGTGGAAATATTACCTTTTATCCTGCGCCGGATCGTTCCGCGTGCGCAATAATAATCTGTGGCAGATCGTCCTATCCAAGAACGGACGAGTAGGGGGCTACACTTCAGTCAGGTAAGGCTGACTGAAGAAGTTCTAAGTTCTAAGTTCGAAATTCTAAATAAGTTCAAATATTTTAAGTTCGAAGTTCAAAACGACGGGTGTGGTTTGAACTTTTTTATTTGAACTTGTTTAGAACTTAGTATTTCGAACTTCGAACTTTTCAGCTATACTTATCTCATGCATATACGTATCATCTACGGCAGTAATTCCGGCAGCACGCGCTCAGCTGCAGAGTTGATGTCAGAATTATTAACCAAATCAGGTCACCGAGTGACATTGCTGAGCGCTCTGGATGCTCAACCGGCTGATATCTCTGACTCTCATCTGACGATTATTGGATCATGTAGTTGGGATCGGTTTGAAGGCACGAAACGTCTCGAAGGACAACTGCACGAACACTGGTTTCAATTGCAAAAAAAGGTTGGCACCAAAACCTTCCCCAAGCATCGTTTCGCTGTCTTCGGACTTGGTGATTCGACTTATACTCATTTCTGTGGAGCAGCTGATCACCTTGAAACATTAGTCAAGAAATGGAAAGGTAATCAGGTTGGTCAGACACTGCGTCTGGACAGCTATTTTTTTGAGCCGGAGCGCAATGAAGAGCAAATTCGAGACTGGGTGACGAAGTTGCTCTAAGACAAATAACTAATAGTAAATCACTAATAACTAAACAATAGTTAATAAAAAAGATTTCAAATAATAAAACCCTCACGGCAGAAATTGTTTGAAGATTAAAGATTGATTATTGGTTTTTGCCTGCCTTGCCGAAGACGACGAGTCGAGGCGGGATTATTACCAAACCGCCCATAGTGCAATTATACGTTTGGTAGTATACTTATTATAATAATTAACGTCTCAAGATGAAATTACCAATGGATCTCAATCCAAAGGTCAAAGATTATCTGCAGCAAAACAAAAACATAACCCTCCTGGGATTATTTTGGGCTATGTATTGGAGATGGACGGGATTGATCGCTCTGATCTATCTGTTCATTCTGATTGCAGTTTTCTTCTTGGCTATCTTCGTCACCGCCTGGATGCGCTAAACATACTTTTGATCTGCATCCTTTTTGCAAAGGTTTTTTGTCATTTCCTGACATTGAGAGCGTGCAGGAATAATGCTACAATAATCTAGCTATGAAGGTCAAAAAACAGTCAGTAACTCTGCCAACCGTACCAACGGTTTTTGTTATTTTCGGCGCTACGGGTGACCTCACTCATCGCAAGCTGATCCCTTCGTTATTTAGCCTCTATCAGGCCAAGAAGCTGCCGAGGCTTTTTTCTATCATCGGTTTTTCTCATCGACCTATTACTGAGCAGGTTTTTCAGAAGCTCCTTTGGGATCAGGGTGGAGAGCTGAAGAAAAAGCCGGAGTTCAAAAAATTTGTCAGCCTCATCCATTATCATCAGGGGGATTTCGAAGATCGTGCCAGCTATGACAGTCTGGCGCAGAAGCTGGGCTATCAGGACAAACAATGGAAAGCTTGTGCTAGTAAGTTATTTCACTTGGCTGTACCACCGAAATATTATCCTTCACTATTGAAACATTTGTCTGATTCTGGATTGACTGATCCATGTAGCGAGGATGAGGGTTGGACGCGGATATTAGTCGAGAAACCGTTCGGGCATGATGAACAGTCGGCTGCTAACCTAGATTTACTTTTGGGTCGTCTGTTCAAAGAAGAACAAATTTTCCGCGTGGACCACTATCTGGCCAAAGATACGATTCAGAATATGTTAGCGTTTCGTTTTTCTAATTCTCTCTTCGAGCCTATCTGGAACCACAAATATATTGAACGCGTTCATATTCGTTTATTAGAAACGATTGACATCGGTACGCGAGGTAGTTTCTATAATGAGATCGGCGCTCTGCGTGATGTGGGCCAAAATCATTTATTACAGATGCTCGCCTTAGTAAGTATGAATAACCCCAAGCAGCTGACCAGTGAGGCTATCCGACGTGGTCGGTCAGAGATGATGAAAGCATTACATCTCATGCACGGCCAGGAAATGCGCAGCTCAATTATTCGCGGACAATATCAGGGGTATACTAAGGCCAAAAACGTGCCAAAGAATTCAACCACAGAGACCTATTTCAAAATCAAAGCTTTCATCGATAACCCGCGCTGGCGTGGAGTGCCTTTTTATCTAGAGAGCGGTAAAGCACTGGCCGAGAAGAAAACTGAGATCAAAGTATATTTTCAGCCGATTCATCCTTGTCTTTGTCCATCGCCTCATCCTGAGCATCGGCACCAGAATAGTGTGACCTTCCGCATTCAGCCGGATGAAGGTATTAGTGTCAAGTTCTACGCCAAGAAATCTGATTTGAGTGGTGACATAGAATCTCGTAATTTATCTTTTCGTTTCCATAAAGACGGCAGTAAAGAGTTGGATGCCTACGAGAAGTTATTGTATGACGCTATTCGCGGAGATCAGACGCTTTTCGCCAGTACGGCCGAAGTAGCAGCTCAATGGAAGTTTATCACGCCGATTTTGCATACCTGGGAGAAGTTGCCGTTGCATAAGTATAAAGTGGGGAGTGAAGGACCGGAAGTTAAACTCTAAACCCGAAACTCGAAATCCGAAATGGTGCTCACCACTTGGTTTCTGCGAGCCGCTCTGGGCGAAGCAGTCTAGTCTATATATTGAGTATTTTTTTATAAGGAATCTATTAGAGATTGCTTCGCCCCGAGTACGGGCCTCGCAATGACCAATTAAATAAATTATTAATTAGATATGAAACAAATCGGCATTATCGGTCTCGGCAGAATGGGCTACAACATGGCGGAACGTCTGCTGCAGCGTCAAATTACTGTCGTGGCGTATAATCGCAATCAGGATAAGGTTAAACAGATTGCCAAGAAAGGTGCCAAGCCAGCCTCGTCTGTTGAAAATTTGGTCCATCAACTGAAAGGACAAAAAAAAATTTGGTTGATGCTGCCAGCAGGCAAAGTGACTGATGATATGATCAAAGAATTACTGCCCTTGATGAAGCGGGGAGATATTCTAGTCGATGGTGCTAATGATTTCTATGGCAATGCGCAACGTCATGCCGTGCTCTGTGCTAAGAAAGGCATCCATTTCTTTGACGCAGGAGTGTCTGGTGGTATTTGGGGCTTGAAGAATGGCTATACTTTGATGATCGGCGGGCCGAAGAATCAATTCAAGATCTTGGAACCATTTTGCCGCGCCCTAGCTGCCAAAGATGCCTATGGCTACTTCGGACCGGCTGGCTCCGGACACTTTGTCAAAAGCGTCCATAATATTGTCGAGTATGTCTATCTCCAAGGTATCGCTGAGGGAGTGGAGTTACTCAACGGTTTCAAAACTCCGATTGATATCAAGCAAGCGGTGAAAGTCTGGGGACCGGCCAGTGTGGTGCGCAGTTGGCTGGTTGATCTGACCAGTCTAGCCTTGAATCGTCCTGATTTCAAAAACATCGGCACCGGGATCGGCAGTGTGACCATCGGCGAATTACGTCAGACAGTGAAGGCGGTCAAAGGCTTTGCCCCGGCTTTCAAAGTTGCTACTGAAATTCGTGAAGATAAGAGCAAAAAGTTTAAACTAGGCAAACGAACGATTGCTGCTGTACGGAGAGAGTTTGGAGGACACCAGGTTAGTAAGTAGTGAGTAGTTGGTAGTTTGTAGCAGTCCCGCTACTCACTACTCACTACAAACTACCAACTCTACAATGAAAATCATCGATATCTCAATCCCATTAACCCCCCAAACCATCGTCTATCCCAACGACCCCGTGGTTGAATTCGCGCCTTTGAAAATCAAGAACAAGAAAAGTTCAGTTACCAAGATTAGCTTCGGTACTCATTCTGGTACTCACGTCGATGCTCCACGACACGTTTTCACCAAAGGTAAAACTATAGACCAATTACCCTTAGAATCTTTCTATGGTCCCTGCCGTGTGTTAGATTGTACTTCGTCAAAGGTTTCCGTCACTGTTGAAGATTTACGCCGACACAAGATCAAAAGGGGAGAGAGAATTTTAATCAAAACTTCAAACTCGCGTCGTGGCTTCAAAAAATTCTATAACGATTATATCTTTTTGAGTCCGGAAGCAGCAGAGTACTTAGCTGGTTTACCTATCACCCTGTTTGGTATTGATTATCTGTCCGTCAAGCAACGCGGTAATCCGGATAACCGGGCGCATACTGCCTTATTGCAAAAGAATATTCCTATCTATGAGACACTTGATTTATCCAAAGTTGCCGCCGGTAAATATATCTTTATTGGCTTCCCTTTGAAATATATTGGTCTGGACGGCGCCTCGGTGCGTGCTGTTTTGATTAAACCATAATAGCTTTCATTTTCCTCTGAAAATGACTATACTTAGGCTAGATTATTAATTTTAATTATATGAAAAAACTCCTCTTTTTGACCCCGTTACTGCTCCTTTCCCTAGCTTTACCTGTTCAGGCTGCTATCTGGCAGCAGGGCGATGCTGTGTTGCTATCTAACCCTAGTACGGATGATGTCTACGCTGCCGGTGGATCGGTCAATGTCAAATCTGCTGTCACCGGCGATGTCTACGCTGCCGGTGGAGAGATTACTATTAATCAAGCCATTAGTCAGGATTTGGTTGCCGCCGGAGGTACACTGACTATCCTAAATACCGTTGGCGATGATGCTCGTTTGGCTGGCGGTACGATTACCGTTAATTCTCCGGTAACTGATGATTTGGTTATTGCCGGTGGCAATATTACTATCAATGCCAATGTCGGCGGCGACTTGGTTATTGCCGGCGGACAGGTTGTCGTCAATGGTAATGTCGGTGGTAGTGTCAAGATTTCTGCCGGTTCCGTCACCTTGAATGGTATCTTCACCGGCCCGTTAGAAATTAAAGGCGGAGATCTGAATCTCAACGGTACGTACAATGGTGCTGGTCGGTTCGTGGCATCCAAGACCCTAGCAGTACAGAATGGCACGGTGTTCAATGCACCTATTGAGTACTATCAGCCGACCGGTCAGATGAATTTCACTTCCTATTTGAAAAATAACGCCACTGCCACCTACCAAGCTTCACTTGCTCCACAGGAGAAGACGAAGGACTGGGGCGGAGTAGCGGCTGCTGCTATGGGTTGGTTTGCGGTCGTAACGTTGATCTCGGCTATGCTGGTGATGGGACTATTGATTGGTTTGGGTGGTAGCTTCGTGGGACAGATCGCTGATGATCTGAAGAAGCATTTCTGGCTGCGTTCGGCCGGTGGATTAATCTATTTCATCGTACTGCCGGTGCTGTCGCTGATTTTGATGATTACTCTGATCGGCTTACCACTTGGTTTGCTGTCATTAGCCGCTTTCATTTTTAGTTTGATGTTTGCCAAGATGGTAGCCGCTGTCATCCTGGCTGCTTGGTTGGTACGTCAGACCAAGAAAAACTGGACCGGTTGGCGTCTCTGGCTGGTAGCTGTTGCTATCTATATTGTGTTGCGCATACTTGGGTATATCCCGATCATCGGCTGGTTGGCTACGGCGTTAGTCGTGTGTGCTGTCTTCGGTGCTGCGCTTCAGACCAAGTGGAAACTATTCAAACAGATGACAACAAAATAATTCATGATAAAGAAACGAATACTAACAGGTGATCGTCCGACAGGTAAACTGCATCTAGGACATTACGTCGGGTCATTGAAAAACAGAGTTGCTTTGCAAGAAACGCATGAGCAGTTTGTCATGATCGCGGACGTGCAGGCGCTGACGGACAACTTTGATAACCCGAAGAAAGTGCATGACAATGTCCTGCAGGTGGCTTTGGATTATCTGGCTGTTGGTATTGATCCTTCACAGACGACTATCTTCATTCAATCACAAATTCCGGAGATTGCCGAGCTCGCTTTATATTTTCTCAACTTAGTGACAGTGGCACGCCTGCAGCGTAATCCGACAGTCAAGACAGAGATGAAAGAAAAGCAGTTCGGTACCAACGTGCCGGCAGGATTTCTCGTCTATCCCGTCAGTCAGGCAGCTGATATCCTGAGCTTTCGAGCTGATCTGGTACCGGTTGGTGAAGATCAATATCCTATGATCGAGCAGACCAATGAGATTGTGCGCAAGTTCAACAGCCTCTATGGTGATACGTTCCGTGAAGTGGTAGCCGGTAAAGCTGAAATGTCTCGTTTGCCAGGACTGGATGGTAAATCTAAGATGAGTAAGTCACTTGATAATTGTATTTATCTGTCTGCCTCACGCAAAGAGATCGAGACGCAGGTGATGAAAATGTACACCGATGAAAAGCATTTGAAAGTGACTGATCCAGGCAGAGTGGAGGGGAACGTAGTTTTCACCTATCTGAAAACGTTTGCTCCTGATCAGAGCGAAGTGAAAGAGCTGGAGAAGCAATATAAAAAAGGTGGCCTAGGAGATGTCACGATCAAACGTCGTCTGATAGAAATTTTGGATGACATGTTGGCACCGATTCGCCTCCAGCGTGCGACGTGGGAGCAACGTCCGGACAAAGTGATGGAGATGATCCAGCAGGGCACGGAGCAAGCGAGAGCAGTAGTACAGGAGACGATGGAGGAAGTACGACGGGCCATGAAGATAGAGTATTTCAAATAGATAACAAAAATCACCTCGCCTAGGCGAGGTGATTTTTGTTATGGTTTATTTTTGTGCCAAGAGTTCCGGCTGATCAGTGGTTAGACCCTGATCCTTTGGTTTTGGGCAGCAGCTCGGTACAACGACGCCGGTCGAACATAACTTTATGGTCGATACGGTACATCGTGCTAATTGAGCCGGCTGAGTCGCAACCTTTGGTGCGGTTAGACTCAGACTTAGGCCAAGCGCCAACGCGACTAACGCGATGATGCTAAGAGTAAATTTCATGATAATGAAATTAATGATTAAACCCTCGAGAGACAGGCGGAAGATGAATTAACAGTCTTCCGCCTGTGATTCTAGTGTTGAATCTATTTGACCAGGTTCATCACCTTGGTCAGTGAGTTTCCTCCGGCCTTAAGCCGATAGTAGTAGATGCCGGACGCCAGTGACGTCCCATGGTCATCGGTACCATCCCAGATGACGGAGTGAATCCCGCCATCCAGCGGCTGGTTCAGCAATTGCCGTACCATCTCACCCTGTACATTGTATACCCTCAAAGAGACGGGTGACAATGTCGGCAAAGTGAAATTGATCGTGGTCTTGGGGTTGAAAGGATTAGGTGCATTCTGCGCCAGATCCAGCTTCAGTCCGCTACCATGATCGTCCGGTGCACCCGAGACATTTATCACATGTCGCAGCGGTGACACTGGGTCACCGAGGAAGACATAGGAGTCCAGCGTCTGGAGTACGTCCGGAGATTCGGCATAGTCGTGCCGTACACGTTGCACGGCGATCCGGAAGCCATCAGCCATACTGCGACTGGGGTGGCCGACGATTTCCTGGACCAGGTATTGGGAGATGATCTTGTTGCCAATTTGCCAGGTGCCAGCAGTTGGGCCAATCCAGGCGACAGCACCACGACTCCAGTCAAAGAGGAATTTCTCACACACAGGCGTACCGTAGTGAGGGTCTTCCGTCCTGACGAAGTCTGCGCCGTCACAGCTGTTGGCCATGACCAGCGCCGCGTGGTACTCGTCCAGCATACCCACGCTGAAGCCGTTCGTCTGGTCGAAGTAGTTGCCCGGCCAGCCGCGATTGGAGGCGCTGCTCAGCAGGAGAGCTACTTCAGTTCTGTTCGTCACCCAGAGGGTGGATGCTTGCTGGGTGCGTTGCCAGTCGATTGGCGACTGACTCTGCATCAGCGAGGCAATCCGCTGACCCGACGGCAAGGCAGCGATGGTTTGATTCATAGCGTCCAGTGCCACCAGACCGTCACCAGGAGTGTCATAGGTCAGGTCACCGACGTAGGTGGTGACGTTGTACCCATGCACACCGGTATACCCTTGGTTATATCCCTGCATCTTATAGACCCAAGCCAGAAGCTCGGAGCTGGTGGAGACAGGGAGTCGCGTCAGAGTGACCTCGGGCCAGTGCTCGACATATTTCCCATCCGAGAAATAGTAGGGCGTGACCCAGGCCATATTCTGGCCGCGGGGTAAGGGACAGAGGATGGGCCAACTGGGAATAAGGTTATTCGCCGGTTGACCGTTCGGTGGGTAGCCAATGGCGAGGTATTCGTTCCGTTTCGATGACCATCCGTTAGGCCAAAGAGCCGGATTGGAAAACTGATCGCCATCGTTACCGTCGCCGATGAACATCACTTTGGTCGCTGCTGTTTGCAAGATCTGATCGTCTAACCACGTCTGAAAGGTTGCAGCGTCGGTAGTGTGTCCATCGACGAGACGGACATCAACAGGGGTGCCCCTTGCTTGCAGATAATTGACCAGGTACGGCA
>CAZFBK010000001.1:0-2532 GCA_964517065.1 uncultured Gammaproteobacteria bacterium | reverse complement strand
AGACGGACATCAACAGGGGTGCCCCTTGCTTGCAGATAATTGACCAGGTACGGCAGATCAGCATTGAACACAGCGGGACTACAGATCAAGAGTCGTTCTCCGCCGACACTTTGCGGTCCGACGGAAGAGCGTTGACGCTCGAGTTGGTCCAACATCGCCCGGAGTTCTTCATCCGAAGGATTTTGAACCAGTGGTTGTGTCACGACGGGTCGTGTGGCGGTGGTAGTCCCGTGGACGATCTGCTTACCGGTCGTCTCGGTTTCAACGAGACGATAGTAGGTAGATCCGGACGGGATGGTACAGCTTCGTTGGCCGACACCTGCACCGACGGTAGTCAGTGGTGACCACGGTCCGTTGGTGTCGTTACTGCCTTCAAGGCTGTAGCTGGCGGTTTTGTCCTCGGTGTCGACGTACCATGAGGCCGTCGTACCGTTGACAGAGAATCCGCTGACTGCCGCGGCTGGGCAGTCGTTGTTACATAGCTTGAATTTCAGATCGCGAGCCATGTTGATTTTGGAATTGCTCTGGCTCGTGATACGAGAGGAGTTGAGTGTCAGATCACCACTGCCGATACCGTTGATGTTGCCTTTGACAACCAAGGTTGAGTCATCGGTCCAGTAGGTCTGACTTAATGCCAGCTGGCCGTTGACAAAAACGGGCGATCCTTTATTAGGATCGACTTTGGTGTCGAAGAAGGCAACAGCATCCAGTCCACTTGTTGTTGGTACTTGGTAGCCACTATAGATCTCATTGCCATCAAGATCCATAAAGGCAAAGAGAGCAGGCGACAGAGTAGTGTTGGTGTTGCCACCGAACTTGATGGTCAACCCATCCTTGGCTTTGTAGATCGGTCGCCAGAGTACTCCGTTTTCACCGTTCATCCGTTTCCAGAAGTTGTCTGCTTCTGGATTAGCAGTTGAAAATAGCGGTGAGTAATCGTACCCTGACCAGACTCTGCTGCCCGGAAACGTGGTTCCCACGTGTTCGAAGCTTTCACAACCGAGGAAGTAGACGAACGTCTTGTCAGAGATGAAGTACTCGGCTGATGTTGCGCCGGTGATCCATATAGCTGGGTAGCCACCGTTGACGGTACCCTTATAGATGTCCGACCATTCGATGTAGCCGAACGCGAGGAAGTCGCTGAAGCGGGCGTCTCGTTTTGCCCGACCAGCAGACGTTGAGTCATACTGCTCGATGGCGAAACTGTAATCACTGCTGTGTGCAGCGATCATAATGAGGCCCTTCGGAGTGTCGTGGATCGCATCTTCCCAAGAGAATACAGTCGACTTGGGGATATTTGATCCTGACGGTCTCGCGATGTCTCGGATCGGCGTCAGGGACCATCCTTGCTGCACGCAAGCGGTGATGAAGTTCTGTCCGGATGAGCCACCTTGCCACTCACAGGGAGTTACTAGGAGTGCCTGGTTATTAGTTCCAGGCGTTTCGTTCGTCGTGGAGGCCTGTGCCATAGAAGACCACAGGACCAACGCTGCCAATGCTACCAGAAATTTTCGCATCACGTCACCTCACCGTCGAAGCAGGTTTAGATAACGGATGGGAAAATTCTTGCAGCACCTTGAAGTCGATTTTGAACGACCGGGCGGGCCTTCTGTCAGTCGCACTGTTCGCCCAAACATGGGCAGTACGGATTTCCTCTGCCACACTGGCCTGGTCTGATGGAGCGACATAATAAGGCGTACCATCAGCATTGATGATCGCCCAATATCCCGCGGTCAGACACGTCAATGCCTCACGGTATCTACTTAGTAGACCAGCTCCGTGAGGCGGTTCAGGTTCACGAGGGCCAAATGACAGTGTTTCTCCGCTGCCGTCTTTCCACCAGACTCTGATACTGCCGTGCCAGGGTTCGACACGAATGATCAGGTCAGGACACTGCATGAGAGCGGTCATGATCATCTGATCCAATTCTTCGGCGGATTTGCTGTAACTCAGGGCATTCCGCTGGCGGGTCAGCTCATTGACGAAGCTCTGCTGGTCGCACTGCAGATTCGTCGGAACGATGATCTGCGATGCCGACTTGGGCTGCAGGTCACTGAGGCTGGGATAAAACGGCCAGCCATTGATCGTCAGGGTATAGTTGGAGAGTACGATGTGATAAGGCTGTGACAGTTCATTGCCGCCGATCCACACCTTGCCGGTGGTGATGGTGGTGTCCATGGTCGCGGGTTTCTGAGCCAGAGCGGTCGAGGCGATGCAGGTCATCAGCAGGCAGAGGACGAACAGTCTCTTGAACATGGCTTGTTCTCCTTGGCGCTGGGCGCCGATGGATAGGACGAGGGGACCTTGGTTTTGTATTTTTACCAGCAATTTGCTGGGTTTTTCTGCGAAAAGGAAACTCACTTGTTAAAGTACAGTTCCTGAAGGGCGATCCTTCAGCAGATCTACCCTCGATAGGGTAGCTTTACACCTATACCCAACCATATATCGACAGATTTGTCCAGTTTTGGTTTTGTCTATTTCATGTTTTAAAATAGCTAACTACTTGACAAATTTTCCTATATATAGTAAGGT